>NZ_JAGSYE010000004.1 GCF_025685565.1 Granulicella aggregans | reverse complement strand
GACTCGAAGAACTTTTACTATGAGGCCTACAGCAGCGTCAGCCAGTCGATCTTCGACGGCGGCAAGCTGCGGAATAATCTCCGGTACTACAGAGCGCAAGACCAGGAATATCTCGACACATATCAGCAGACCATCGCCGGCGCGCTTCGCGATGTCTCCAATGCCTTGATCGCCTATACCAAGACGAGGGAATATCGGGAAAAGCAGGAAGCCCAAGTCGCATCCGCAACCGTGGCGGTTCGACTTGCAGACGTACTTTACAGGGGTGGATCGACAAGCTACCTACAGGTACTTACCAGCGAACAGACACTCTACAGCGCGCAACTCTCGTTAGCTACAGCTCAGCAACAAGAAGCTCTCTCATTGGTGACGCTCTATAACGTCTTGGGCGGAGGGTGGTGAAATATCGCATCATTTCCCAGTTTACGAAAGCCGAGAACGAAAGAACCGAATTCGGAACACGGACATCTTGAGTAAGAGATGACTGGTCTATGAACAGCGCGACGCAACTGACATACCTAGCTATCGGGTTGGCAGTCTTTGGCCAACAGCTATGCCTTCCGCTCCCATCCATGTTGCTCTTGATGACTGCCGGCGCTTTGGCTGGTCGTGGGGGAGGGCATCTCACAATTCCACTCGTTCTCTTGACGAGTGTAGTCGCGTGCCTTGCCGCAGATAGCGTCTGGTTCTGGTTAGGAAGACGCTGGGGTAGCAGCGTAATCCGTTTGATTTGTAGCCTGACTTCCAATCCACAGGGCAGCCGTGAACGCTCAAGGCAAATATTTGATCAGTGGGGGTTGCGATTGCTGGTGGTGGCAAAGTTCGTTCCCGTGTTGGACGGCGTATCACCTCCACTGGCTGGTGCTCAGGGTGCGACAGTGCTGGGTTTCCTCGCATACGACTCCGTTGGGTCGCTCCTCTGGAGCGCGGCTTACGTCCTGGCTGGCTTTCTCTTTTCCAGTCAACTTGATCGCGTCATCGGCCTGCTTGATCGCTTCGGTACGGGACTAATCGTGCTGGTAGCCATACCTATGCTGCTGTGGACCGCATGGAGACTCTTTAGAATCGTGACGATGATCCGTCACCTGCGGCTTCACCGCATCAGCCCAGCGATGCTACAGCGGAAGATCGACGATGGCGAGAGGATAGGGGTTGTCGATCTATTGCGATATGAGGCCATGGACCACGAGCTGGAGGGCATTCCGGGTTCGGTTCGGACGGACCCGGACCAGCTGAGAAAGGCCCATCACGTCGTTGTCCCCGAGGGGGTGAGCATGGTGCTCTATTGCTCATCGAAAAACGAGTTCACTAGTGCGCGCGTTGCGGCGGCCATGAAGAAAGTGGGGGTATCCAACGTGTGGATTCTGGAAGGCGGGCTCGATGCATGGGTTGCAGAGGGGCGACCGACCACAACCAATTTCAGCACAAGAGAAGAGCTAGCCGAGCGGCTTGGGGTTGTGATATCACCCCCTCGCCCGCACCGGCGTTATGGCGGCTTCTGGTAGACGGGTCATGACGGCGAACTTAATGTCGGCAGCTCTGCGGAGCCGGTTTCAATCCTTCGCGCCATATCCGTGCAGAAAGCAATCCATCGCTTCTTTCACCCTCTGCTTGATCTCGCCTGTCGTTGGCTTAGGCGCAAAGGGCACGTTCGCTTCCATCGTCATCTCCGCCGCGACGAGATCGAAGAATTGCCGCGCGGCTACGGTTGAGTTCATCTGGCGCAGCCTTCCCTTGCTGACTTGATCTTCAAGATAGTGTGCAAGCGCGGAGTTAACGCGTGCTGGTCCTCGGGCATGAAGAGTTTTTTGCAACTCGGGAAACCGTACACTTTCCATCATCATCACGCGACGAAAGGCCATGGCTTCTGGCGCGAGCAATCGTTCCAAGACGACTTGACCGAACTTCGCCAACGCTATTTCCGGCGGAGCTTGAGATAAAAGCACCGAACCAAACTCGGTTGCGATCTGTTCCGCTCGGCGGTGCAGCGCCGCCTGGAAGAGTTCTTCTTTCGTTGGAAAGTGGCGATAAAACGTCTCCTTGGAGGCCTGAGCATGTTTGGCGATCTCCCCCATGCTCGTTGCTTCGAAGCCCTTTTCCATAAAGAACTGAGTTGCAGCTTCCAGCAATCGGTCGATCAGGCGGTCCGTGCGTATTTGAGATTTCGACCGCTCGACAGGCTCTCTCGCTATAGGTTTTTTTGGCATCAGACTCTAAGTGACCTTTCTCTGAAACCTTCTTCCATTCATAGAGTCTACTCTACAGGCGAAACGCACGGTACGGTACGGAAAGTCGCCTCGCGCCGGGAGACGCTCTCGAATGGATGATACGCAACGTATGCAGAATGCCACACCACCGACAGCCCTCGCACCGGGGGAACTCGCTGAGAACAACCCGCGTCCGAAATCGCACCGATGGCGATGGATCATCGCCATTCTGGTTGTCGCGGCTATTGCTTTAGCTGTCGTCAATGGGAGCCGCAAAAGTCAGGCAGATAAGGCCGCTCAAGTGGAACCCCCGCAAATTACTACGATCAAGGTAGCCACAGCCCACCTTGGGCCGATTGGCTACTACGTCGAAGCGCTAGGTACTGTCACACCCCAGGCGACAGTGAACCTTTACAGCCAGGTCAACGGTCGCGTTGTGGCCGTTCATTATGTAGAAGGTCAGATGGTGCATCGTGGCGACACCCTGATCGACATCGATCCCCGCCCCTACGAAGCCCAGTTGAAGCAAACCCAGGGAACGCTCCAGCATGACCGTGGGGTACTGGCACAAGCTGTAATGGATCTTGCGCGCTATAAGGATGCCTCCAGCCAACAGGCCATCATCCGGCAAACCTATGAGGATCAAGAGCAGGCTGTTGAACAGTACAAAGGGACCGTGCAGAATGATGTCGGCCAAGTCGAGTATGCGGAGACTCAGCTCAGCTACTGCCATCTGACCTCGCCCATCAACGGTCGTGTTGGCCTTCGGCTCATCGATCCAGGCAACACGGTCTTTTCCGGCAGCTCCACTTCCATTGTTGTCATCACCCAGCTACAGCCCATCACGGTCGTCTTCAACGTAGCTGAAGACAATCTCGATCAAGTCCGGAGTGAAATCCTTCACCGTTCGTCCCTGCCTGTTGATGCCTTTGATCGGACGCGGCAGACGAAGATTGCGACCGGCAAGCTGCTCACTCTCGACAACGAGATCGACTCCTCTACAGGAACAGTGAGGTTCCGCGGTCAATTCGAAAATAGCGACCTCAAGCTGTATCCCAATCAGTTCGTCAATGCCCGCCTGCTCGTGAAGACGCTACAGAACGCCATTCTGATTCCGTCTGCAGCGGTGCAGCGCAATGGAACGAAGGCGTTTGTCTACGTCGTCTCTGGGGACACCGTCAAGATGCGAACCATTACGGAGTTGACGTCCGAAGCCGATCAGGCAGCGGTGGTCGGCTTGAATCCAGGCGAGATCGTATCCCTTACTGGCTTTGACAAGTTGCAGGAAGGCTCAAAGATCACAATTCAGTCGGATCAGAACACAGGCACGCAGTCCTCCATCCGGCAGACGGACAAGTATCAGGCTGAGAGCCTTCTTTGAGCCCATCCCGTATCTTCATCCTCAAGCCGATCGCCACCATACTCCTCATGGCGGCAATTCTGATCCTCGGCCTTATTGCGTACACCGAGCTTCCCATCTCTGCGCTTCCGGAAGCGGACTACCCAACGATTCAGGTGCTGACGTTCTATCCCGGTGCCAGCCCACAGGTGATGAGTTCAGCAGTGACCGCGCCGCTGGAACGTCAGTTCGGGCAGGTTGCGGGCCTGACTCAGATGACCTCGACGAGCTCGGATGGCAGCTCGGTCATTGTTCTACAGTTCTCGCTGAACCTCAATATCGACGTGGCCGAACAAGAAGTACAGGCTGCGATCAACGCGGCGAATGGATACCTGCCGACCGACCTGCCCGTGCCCCCGGTGTATAGCAAGTCCAATCCGGCGGATGCTCCTATCTTGACACTGGCCCTGACCTCCGACAGCATCCCTCTCTCGCAGGTGGAAGATCTGGTTGACTCGCGACTCGCGCCGAAGATCTCGCAGTTGAACGGTGTGGGTCTCGTAACCATCAGCGGAGGGCAGAAACCAGCGGTTCGCATTCAGGCGAACCCTGTGGCTCTTTCCTCCTATGGAATCGGTATGGAGGATCTGCGTAGTGCCCTGACGAACACGACGGTCAACTCGGCCAAGGGTAGCTTTGACGGGCCTGCCCAGAACTTCCAGATCAATGCCAACGACCAACTCCTTTCGAGTGCCGGGTATCGAGATGTATTGGTCGCTTACAAGGATGGCAATCCTGTGATGCTGAGCGATGTCGCCAGGATCACGGATGGCATCGAGAACAATAAGCTCGCTGCCTGGAAGAACCGAACGCCAGCAGTCATCGTGAATATCCAGCGTCAGCCAGGGGCCAATACGATTGAGGTCGTCGACTCCATCGAGAAACTTCTTCCCAAGCTGAAGGCTGGTTTGCCCGCCTCGGTGAAGCTCGAAGTCCTGACCGACCGCAGCAACACGATCCGTGCCTCCGTGAAAGACGTTGAGTTTGAGTTGGCTCTCACCGTTGGTCTGGTCATCCTCGTAATCTTTGTGTTTCTGAGGAGCTTCACCGCGACTATCATTCCCACGGTAGCGGTGCCACTATCGCTCATCGGTAGCTTCAGCGTCATGCACTTGCTGGGATACAGCCTCAACAATCTAACCCTCATGGCATTCACGATCTCGACCGGCTTTGTTGTCGATGATGCAATCGTGATGATTGAGAACATCTCACGCTATTTGGAAGAAGGGATGAATCCGCTGGAAGCCGCCCTCAAGGGGGCCGAACAGATCGGGTTCACGATCATCTCGCTCACCGTATCTTTGATCGCGGTGCTCATTCCGCTTCTGTTCATGGGCGACATTGTGGGCCGTCTGTTCCGCGAGTTCGCAGTCACCCTCAGCATCACCATCCTGATCTCCGCAGTCGTATCGCTCACGCTTACCCCGATGATGAGTTCACGGCTGCTGCGCCATACTCCCGACTCAGAGCAAAACCGCTTCTATCGCTGGACAGAGTATCTCTTCAAGCGCATTATTGCCGCCTATGGAAGAAGCCTCAAGTGGGTGCTCCAATACGAGACCGCCACGTTGCTTGTTGCCGCCTCTCTTTTGCTGCTCACGGTCTTTCAATACATTGAAATCCCTAAGGGCTTCTTCCCAACGCAGGATACGGGGATTATCCAGGGCATTACGCAGGCTCCGGAATCGATCTCCTTTCCAGCGATGTCGCACAAGCAACAGCAGCTCAGCGATGTCGTTCTCAAGGACCCCGCCGTCGCCAGTCTGTCCTCGTTCATAGGTGCCGATGGCACGAATAGCACTCTGAACAGTGGGCGCATTCAGATCAATCTCAAGCCCCTTGCGGAACGCCACATCACGGCTTCGGAAGTGATCGCACGCCTTCAGAAGCATGTCGATCAAGTTCCCGGCATACACCTCTATCTCCAGCCGGTGCAGGATCTGACGGTGGATGATCGCGTCAGCCGCACCCAGTATCAGTACACCCTCGAAGACCCCGACAGCTCAGAGCTGAACGTGTGGACGGCGAAGATGGTAGCTGAAATTAGCAAGCTACCTCAGGTCAGGGATGTTGTCACCGACCAACAGAACAACGGCGTCAGCATGAATCTTGTCATAGACAGGGCCACAGCTTCGCGCCTGAATATCACGCCGGATCAGATCGACTCGACACTCTATGATGCGTTTGGGCAGCGGCAGATCAGCACTCTTTACACACAGTCGAATCAGTACCACGTCATCCTTGAGGCGTTACCCACCTTCCAGACAAGTCCAAACAGCCTTAGCGGCATCTATTTTCAGGGAAGCAACACTTCGAGCTCCGGCTCGTCGTCGCAGAGTACCTCGGGTCGCACATCAGCCGCATCCAGTGGAACAGTCAGTACCCTCAGCGCGTCTAATCGCACTGGTCTGTCTGCTTCCACTCCCAACTCGGTGCTGGCATCTTCTACCCAGAGTTCCTCCAGTACGCAAAGCGGAAGCAGCGGGGCTTCCAGTTCCTCCACAGCGTCGCCCACGCAAGCCACCCCGGTTCCACTCTCCGCCATCAGCAGCTTCACTACGAGCGCGTCGCCACTGACGATCAGCCACCAAGGTCAGTTCCCCGTGGTCACGATCTCGTTCAACGTAGCACCCGGATACTCGCTGAGCCAAGCCGTTGCTGCGGTTAACAAAACCAAAGAGGGGCTCAATATGCCCACCAGTATCGACGGCAGCTTTCAAGGTACAGCCGCCGCGTACACAACCATTGGGCGCAACGAGGTCTTTCTTATCCTTGCCGCACTCATGGCGGTATACATCGTGCTCGGCATCTTGTACGAGAGCTTCGTCCACCCCATCACCATTCTCTCTACCTTGCCCTCGGCAGGAGTGGGCGCGCTGCTAGCGTTGCGCCTGTTTCATCAGGACCTCGACGTAATTGCCATCATCGGCATCATCCTTCTGATTGGCATCGTCAAGAAGAACGGCATCATGATCGTGGACTTCGCACTCGACGCGGAACGCAATCACGGCATGAACGCTGAAGAGGCAATCTTCCAGGCGTCGCTGTTGCGCTTTCGGCCCATCATGATGACGACGCTGTGCGCGCTCTTCGCAGGCCTTCCGCTGGCCTTCGGAACAGGAATCGGTTCTGAGCTTCGTCGGCCTCTTGGTATCGCGATGGTGGGTGGCCTCCTCGTGAGTCAGGTTCTAACGCTCTACACGACACCCGTCATCTATGTGTTCTTCGACCGGCTCGCCCAGCGTTTCGCCCGCCAACCCAGAGTCATGCTGAGCAAGCCAGCCACGGCGGAGCAGCTATGAACATCACGGCGTTCTTCATCGAGAGACCTGTAGCTACGACGCTCATGGCCGTTGCGATTCTGATTGCCGGCGGCATGGCTTTCAGTGCTCTCCCGGTAGCTTCTCTGCCTCAGTTCGACCTGGCCACGATCACAGTCGCGAGCCAGTTACCGGGAGCAAGCCCCGAGGTGATGGCGTCCTCCGTGGCGACCCCACTGGAGCGTCAGTTTGGCCGTATTGCAGGTATCACCCAGATGACATCTTCAAGCACGCTGGGTACGACCTCCATTACGCTCCAATTTGACTACTCCCGCGATGTGGACGGTGCCGCGCGCGATGTCCAGGCCGCCATCAATGCGGCGCGCACGTATCTGCCTGCCAATCTTCCATCGAACCCGACGTACCGAAAGGTCAACTCCGCTGTGTTCCCCGTGCTGGTGCTCACCATGACCTCCGATGTCCATTCGGAGGGTGAGTTGACGGACATAGCCGAATCGGTTGTCCAGCAGAAGATCTCTCAGTTGGAAGGCGTTGGGCAGGTACAAGTGGTTGGTGGTGCCCTGCCGGCTGTGCGGGTAGACATCAATCCGCAACAACTCGCCAGCTATGGGCTAGGCGCACAAGATGTGGCCCAGATACTGTCAACACAAAACTCCAACCGCCCCAAGGGACAGATCAGCAACGACTTCACTACCGCCGACATAACGGCCAACGATCAGATCTCCAAGGCAAAGGACTACGCGCCCATCGTACTGAAGGCAAGCGACGGCAAGGTGGTCCATCTCAGCGATGTGGCGCATGTGTTCGATTCCGTACAAACGACCCGGTCTGCCGGATATGCAAACGGAAAGTCCTGCGTGGTTCTGTTGGTATTCCGCCTTCCGAATGCAAACGTGATCGACATGGTGGACCGCATCAAGAAGACCCTACCGTCGATCAACGCTTCCATCTCTGCCGGTGACAAACTTCAGGTCGCCAGTGACTCCACTACGACGATTCGTGCGTCTGTCAGCGATGTAGAGCGCACAATGATGATTTCTATCCTTCTTGTGGTGGCCGTGGTCTTCGTCTTCCTTCGCAGTCCGCAGGCGACCTTGATTCCAGCCGTGGCGGTT
Organism: Granulicella aggregans; assembly: GCF_025685565.1. Classification (NCBI taxonomy): domain Bacteria; kingdom Pseudomonadati; phylum Acidobacteriota; class Terriglobia; order Terriglobales; family Acidobacteriaceae; genus Granulicella; species Granulicella aggregans. The sequence goes on along the minus strand of NZ_JAGSYE010000004.1, from coordinate 285,106 downwards.
TCCACTTCGCTGATCGGCACCTTCGCTTTGATGTACCTGCTCGGCTACACCGTCGATAACCTCTCGCTGATGGCGCTGACCGTTTCCACGGGCTTTGTCGTGGACGATGCCATCGTGGTCATGGAGAACATCACCCGCTATATCGAAGAAGGAATGACAGCTTGGGACGCTTCCTTGAAGGGCGCGAAAGAGGTCAGCTTTACCGTGCTTTCCATGAGCCTCTCACTCATCGCCGTCTTTGTTCCCCTGCTATTTATGGGGGGGCTGATAGGTCGCATCTTCCACGAATTTTCAGTGACGATCTGCCTCTCCATTGCTGTCTCAATGTTCGTCTCGCTCACCCTGACCCCAATGATGTGCGTCTATCTCCTGAAGCCCACGGCAAGCGAACACCATGGGCATTTGTATCGCCTCAGCGAGCGCGCTTTCTCTCTGATTCATAATGCATACCGGAAGTCACTGACATGGGCTCTCAAACACCCTGCATTGGTCATCCTCAGCATCCCAGGCACACTGGCTCTCAGTGTGTTGCTGGTCGTTCTGGTGCCCAAAGGCCTCTTCCCCACACAAGACACCGGGCTCATCTTTGGCGGCCTGCAAGGCTCGCAGGACTCTTCCTTTCCTGCCATGAGAGATTCGCTGCTGGATGTACAGCGTGTGATTGGTCAGGACCCTGCTGTCCAAACGGTCGCTGGCTTCACCGGCGGAAACCAGGGTGCAAGCAACAGTGGCTTCATCTTTCTCTCGCTCAAGCCGTTGGCTGACCGCGACGCGAGCGCAGCTGAGGTAGTGAATCGACTCAGCACCAAGCTCGCCAAACTGCCCGGTGCCTCCACCTTCCTGCAAGCGTCGCAGGAGCTCGGTGTCGGAGGACGCCAAAGCAACGCACAGTATCAGTATCAACTCTCCGGAGATACTGTCACCGATCTGGGCACTTGGGGACCGCTGCTCTACCAGGAGATGCGCAACATGCCGCAGCTTCGGGATGTAACCACCGATCAGCAAAACGGCGGCCTGCAGATGTTGTTGAACTACGACCGTCGAACCGCCGCGCGGTTCGGAATCACACCGCAGTTGATCGACAACGCACTGAATGACCAGTTCGGCGAAGCACAGGTTTCCACCATCTACAGCTCGCTGAACCAATACTACGTGGTCATGGAAGCGGCACCTCAGTTTTATCGCGACACCAGTACGCTCAAAGCCACCTACGTCCACGCCTCCGGAAACAAGGCGATACCATTACAGGCGTTTAGCTCAACGCAGGCAGCGACCGCGCCACTCAGTGTCAACCACTCATCCTTCTTTCCCTCGGTGACAATCGCCTTCAACCTTGCACCTGGTGTCTCTCTGGGGCAAGCGACAACCGCGATCAACCAGATGCAGCAGCGCATCGGTACACCACCAGCAGTGCGTGGCGAATTTGCCGGAACGGCCGCGGCCTTCCTTTCTGCTCTTTCCTCTGAGCCGATGCTCATAGCCGCTGCCCTGCTGTCGATCTACATCGTCCTGGGAGTCCTCTATGAGAGTTTCATCCATCCAATCACGATCCTTACGACGCTTCCTTCAGCGGGGGTGGGAGCCATACTGGCGCTCCTGATTTTTCACAGCGAACTCGACGTCATCTCCGTGATTGGAATCTTCCTGCTTATTGGCATTGTGAAGAAGAACGCGATCCTCATGATCGACTTCGCTCTGCTGGCAGAACGAGAGCACGGCAAGAGCACCGAGGACTCCATCTTTGAGGCCGCGATGTTGCGCTTTCGTCCGATCCTGATGACGACATTCGCCGCGCTGTTTGGTGCCCTTCCCCTGGCCCTTGGAACGGGGACTGGCTCAGAGCTGCGGCGTCCACTTGGCATCGCCATCTGCGGAGGCCTCATCTTCAGCCAGGTGCTCACTCTTTACACCACACCTGTGATCTACCTGTTTTTCGATCACCTCAGCCAACGATTGAGCCGTCATCGCGGAAACTCTTTTGCTGTCGTGAACCGCATCCCCGCCGCCTAGGAACATACCCATGACGAGTCAAGATAACTTCACGAATCCGCGCACGAAGCACAGAGCCAAAGAAGCTCTCAGAATCGCGCTTGTCTTTGCCAATGGTTATTGCGTCTCACTGGCCGCCGGACAAAACACATTCGAAGCGGTCATCCGATCTGGCATACAGACCTTGGAGGCAGGTTCCCATGCTCTAGGCCGGCGTTCAAGGATGATGCACGTTGCACGCCTATTCGAAACACTCCTCCGAACGCTACGTCTGCGCCTGTCTGGCTGCGGAACCTTTGTACAGATGTCATTTCGCTTCGCGGTCGCGGTCGTCCTGATTGCAAGTTTCATCTCGATTCAGGGATGTCAGGTTGGCCCTCGCTATGTCGCACCGTCTATGCCGGCTCCGCCCGCTTTCAAGGAGACCCAGCCGCAACAATCCGCCGATGGAACCGTCTGGACACCTGCTACGCCGCAAGATGCTGTCCTGAGGGGCAAGTGGTGGGAGCTCTATCAGGAGCCTGAGCTGAATGCCCTCGAAGAGAAGCTGAACGTCGCCAACCAGAACATTGCGCAGTCCTTTCAGAACTTCATGGCAGCGCGAGCTCAGGTGAAGCAGGCGCGCGCTGCCTATTACCCCACCGTCACGGTCGAGCCCTCCTATACAAGAGCACGCACTTCTGGAAACGCATCCGGCCAGTCCAGCGTATCCTCCGGCACCGTCAATCAGAACAGCAATAGCTTCAGTCTGCCGTTTGATGTCTCCTGGGAGCCTGATGTCTGGGGGAAGATCCGCAACAGCGTCCGCGAGTATGCGAATGCTGCACAGGCCAGCGCGGCAGACCTCGCGAACGAACGCCTGAGTGAGCAAGCCAACCTGGCCCAATACTACTTCGAGCTTCGGGGCCAGGATGCACTGATTAATCTCTACCAGCAAAGTGTCGTGGCCTATCAGAAGAACCTCGACCTCACAAAGATACGCAGCAGCACTGGCGTCGATGACGAGCAGTCGGTCGCACAGGCGAAACTGAACCTCACCAATGCCATTGCCGCCACCACAAATCTTCGGATCGCGCGTGCTCAATATGAACATGCCATCGCGCTGCTCATTGGCGAGCCAGCGTCCTCCTTTTCCATGCCGAAGCGTGCGCTCGACACCAAAGTGCCTGCCATTCCCATCGGGGTGCCCTCTCAGATTCTGCAACGGCGCCCAGACATCGCCTCGGCGGAACGGAAGATGGCCGAGGCAAACGCCCTGATCGGTGTCGAAACGGCCGCGTACTATCCCAGTTTCAACATCGGTGGCGATCTGGGCCTACAGAGCAACAAGATCGGCAGTCTGTTCACGTGGCCGAGCCGTTTTTTCTCACTTGGTCCCTCCGCGTCGGAGACACTCTTCGACGGCGGCCTACGTCGTGGCACCTTGAATCAATACAAGGCGCAGTACAAGGCCGATGAAGCTTCCTATCGTCAGACTGTCTTGACGGCCTTCCAGCAGGTTGAAGACTACCTCGCCTCCGATCGCTGGATGGAGCAACAGAGAGGCGAGCAGCAAGAGTCGGTCGCAGCCGCCCGACGGTATTACGATCTGGCCAGCATTCGCTATAAGACCGGCGTCGATACGTACCTCAATGTCTTTGTCGCAGAGGCGTCCTTGCTCAGCGATCAGCAAACCGCAGTGAGCCTCCATGTTCAACAGATGACAAGCAGTGTTCAGTTGATCGAGGCTCTTGGCGGCGGTTGGGATACCACACAGCTTCCAACAGAAAAGGCCGTAGCAGCCAAGCAGTAGCAGCCAAGTATCAGCGACCAAATCGAGAGTCCCTGTGTATTGCAGCGGACACAGCATAACTGTTTTTCAACCGAGGAGTGAAGCATGAAAATTACCCTATTCGCAGTCCCATTTGCAGCATTTGCCTTGTCTTTCGTTTCGTTGGAGGCCCACTCTCAGGATGGCCCAACTCCGCCCCCCGCCCAGGTCAGCTCATCATCATCAACGACGCAGGACGCCGAGCCCGTGAAGTCCGTCAAGCTGGACGATCTGCCGAATGCACCTTCTTTTCTTTGCGCCCAGGAGACGCCACCGAAAGAACAGGAATCCCATGCTCCGCCATCCGGTTCTCTTATGGGGCCATTGGGTCCGGTGCCTCCGCTGATGACCAATAAGCGGTTGTCATTCGACGATAAGCTCACAATCTATACGCACCAGGCGTTTGGACCGCCCGCGCTGGTGTTTCCAGCCCTCGGTGCCGGATTCCGGATGATAAATCCACCAAACCACTATCCTCATGAGTGGACAGACGGCGCGGGCGCCTTTGGAAGGCTCTACGGAAGCGCCCTCGCCACGCAGACATCCACGAGGACCGCTGAGTTCCTTGCAGAGGCCGTGTTGCACGACGATCCGCGCTATCTGCCAGCCGCTCCTGGCTCCAATGTAGGTGTCAGGGTCTTCCATGCCATCTCGTACACCTTCGTCGACAAGACCGATTCGGGCCACCGCACTCTCGCGTTCTCCAACTTCGCCGGTGCGGCTGCCGGAGGCTTCGTAGGGATGAGCTATCTCCCAAATGGATTCAATGACGTTACGCACGCAGAACAACGGACTCTTACAGAGTTCATGGGGCTCGGCATCTCAAATATATTCGCAGAGTTTGCACCTCAATTAGCTCCGATCATTCACAAGCTCCACCTACCGCAAATTCTGCCCGCTTGGTGGGTGCCGGAAAAGCCGAACCACCCGTAGTCGGAATCACATCGAGAGTCTCGATTGCTGTGGAATCGAAACCCTCGATATAAAGCGGGTGTCACGGTCGAGAGTGCCGACGGCGGAGCTAGGGAGGAGCTGACCCTGCAACGCGCTCCATCGAAGTGAGCCGAAAAAAAAGCGGGGTGTTGGTCAACCTTAAAATGTGTGCAATAGAAAGGCCTACTCATCCAACAAGAGAATGAGAAGATCCTTGATCAGCGAACGGATTTCGGAAATATCCTTCGCGATGATTTTGAAGCCACGAACAGCACCTGAAAGAACATGCGCCGTCTTTTCAGCGGAGACTTTTGGTTTGGAACTCTGGAATTTGGAGTGTGATTTGAGGACGGGGACGATAATCTTCTCAAACGATCGATAGCCCTGATCGACAGAATCTTGAGCGAATCCAAAGGTGCATTCCAGGAGTTCTGCCACTTCACTGGAGGTTCGCATCCGTTCAAATGGTAGAACCGTCCATAACTCAAAAGCGGCCCGAAGCTTTTCCTCGGGTGTCTTGAGTTGACCGATCCTAGCTTCAATCTCATTCAGGGTCCCCTTGACCCAATGCTCGTACACGCCCTTAAATATGTCTTCCTTACTCTCGAAGACCAGATAGAGCGCGGGCCTTGAGATACCGGCAGCTTCGGCGATGTCGTTCATCGTTACTCGCTTGTATCCGTAACGAACAAAAACATCGAGAGCGGCCGCGAGGATTTTGTCTCTCTTTGCAAGATCCATATCTTTACTATTGACAATATACGTCTCATTGTCAATAGTAGACACGTAGACTCTTTCCGTCAAGAGTCATCAGGAGGCAGGATTTGGCTAAAATCATTCTCATCACGGGCGCGTCATCGGGCATCGGCGAGGAAGCCGTCAAGCGCCTTATGACGGCGGGATACACGGTGTATGCGGGGGCGCGCCGACTTGACCGGATGAAATCCTTGGCCGATGCGGGTGCGCATGTATTGGCTTTGGATCTTACCGATGATGCCTCAATGGCCGCTGCTGTAGACACTGTCATGCAAGAAGCGGGATGCATTGATGTGTTGATTAACAACGCGGGCTACGGTTCCTATGGGGCGCTTGAAGATGTGCCGCTGGAGGAGGCCCGAAGGCAATTTGATGTCAATCTATTCGGCCTCGCCCGCCTCACCCAACTTGTACTGCCAGCGATGCGGGCGCAACGTTCCGGGCGGATCATCAATGTATCTTCCATCGGCGGGAAGTTCGGCGAACCCTTTGGCACCTGGTACCACGCTACCAAATTTGCGTTGGAAGGGCTGAGCGACTCTCTGCGGATGGAACTCTATCCGTTCGGTATCGATGTCGTCGTTATTCAGCCCGGAGCGACCCATAGCGAATGGTCCCAGATAGCACACGAGAGCCTCCTGAAGTATTCCAGTGACGGCCCCTATGCCAAGGGCGCCACCGCGCACGCGAACATGATGGAGGAAGGCCATAAAGGGTCAGTTCCTGCTCAGCCCAGTGTTGTCGCCAACACCATCGTTCAAGCGGTTCAGGCGAGCAAACCCAAGACCCGCTATGTGACCGGCGGGTTGGCACGGACAATGTTGTTCATGCGCCGCGTTCTTTCCGACCGCGGCTTCGACGCTTTGTTCCGGATGATTGGACGCCAAATGGCGAAATCCAAAGCGTAAATTTGCGATCCACACCATGAGGTGACACGGGTGCCCTTTTTCGGACAGCTCTGATGACCTTGTGGGTCAGCTCTATTTTGAAGAAAAGTCTGCGTAGCAGAGAGGATCGTCATGAAAAGATCGGTCGTTCTAAAGAGCGTGGCATTCGTAATCTCGGCCTTACTTGTGTTTCTGGTCGTTATTAAGTTCAAGTATGGAAGCGGGAAAAATTACCCAGATCTTGGAGCCAATCTACCAACAGAGTCGTTTGTCCTGGAAAAGCTGATTCAACTGGACTATCCGCCCGGAAACCTCGCCGTTGCGGCGAATGGCGATGTCTATTTCAACTACCATCCGAACGCAAAAGCAGATCGTTTTTCGCCGGCAACCGTCTTTAAGTGGTCCAACGGCAAAGCGGAGCCTTTCCCCTCGCTCGAGGCACAGAAGGACTTTCAAGGCACGTTTGGAATGACGATCGATAAGCAAAATCGAATCTGGTTTATCGAACCGGCGAGTCTTGACTTCAAACACACGCTCGTCTCGGCGTTCGCTTTGGACACCAAGAAGCGATTGGAGTTCTTTGAGTTTCCTGAAGGACAAGCGAAGTTTGCGGAAGACATCCGAGTCACGTCCGATGGCAAATACGTGGTTCTGCCCAATCCTGGGCTCTTCAGTTTCACCCCTTCAAGTCTCGTCGTCTACTCCGTCTTGAACCATACGTTTACTTCGATCCAATCGGATCATCCGTGCATGAGGCCCGAGGACTGGATCATTCAAACGCCCTATGGCCCCGACCGATTGCTTGGGGGACTTCTTAGCTTCGCCGTCGGGATCGACGGCATTGAGATCAGCGACGATCAGAAGTGGCTCTACATTGCTTCGATGACCAACTCCCGGCTTTGTCGCGTGCCGATGTCCGTCGTGTTGAACCCGGCAACGACAACCGCATCTTTCAATCAGAACATTGAAGATGTTGGGCAAAAGCCAATGAGTGATGGCATTACGATCGACCACGACGGGCGCGTCCTCATGACCGACGTGGAACACGGATCGATCATGGCGTTCAATCCGGCCACTCATGAGTTATCGAAGCTCGGAGGCTCAAAGGACATCGTTTGGCCAGACGGAATCGTCGTTGGTGCCAACGGGGATGTCTACTTCACCGATAGCTCAATCCCGTCCTACCTAGATGAGCTCGTAAGACCCCCGACTGAATCAAAGCTTGCTGAACACCGACCCTACTCTATCTATCGCTTGAAGAAGTCGGGAACTTGACCTACCCCCCGGAAATCTCTACCAATACGAAAACGCCGACTGAAGTAACCGTCAGCGGTGCTTGAGCTGCGCTTGGATTCCCGAACACCGTGTCATCAGATCGTCAAACGTCTCCGCATTGCCGGCCAATAGCCCGTCTTCGAGCATGTGCAGATAGTCCGTGCGAAGGGCATCGTATCCGCTTCCGCTGGGCACCAGTATCAGGCCTGCGTGGACGGCCTCCAGATAGTCGATCCGGTTCCCGTTGGCGTCCTTCTCAACGAAGAAAGCGTTTTTGTGAATGGCAACGGCTTCGGCGACATCTTGGGTCGCGAGAGCTTCGGCAAGATGTCCGGTCTCTTCGATACGAACCAGATCGTGGAAGTGCCGCGAAAACCGATTGCTAAGACCCTTTTCGCCCTGGACGCAATACACATGGGCGGCAGTCGCCTTCTCCCAGAAGATGCGGGTCAGATTCATGACGCGAGGGTCGGCGTTTGGAAACTCGACCCCGGATACCAGCCCCTCCATATCGCAGCGAACGGGAATGATCGTACTTGGCTCTCCGCTGCACCGCGCGCCAAACTCCAGTTTCACAGTCGGGAGTGCGTAGCCTGACGCCGGTGCCACCGGCTGGTAGTCGATGAAGATGCAATCCTCAGTGATGCGGCTGGATACATTCTCCAAACGTTCCAAGCCGGCCTGAATGATGGGGTGAGCCTGGTTCCGAATCCATGCGGGAAGGAGTTCGCGACGGATCTCGTCGGACCATTTCTTCTCCTGGCTGCGGCTCGGCGGAATCGCGTCGATGCCGCCCGCGGAACCGCGAACCAGCTCAGGGGCGAGAGCGCGGATGTCGTAGGTGAGGTCAACGTCTTCCGAAAAGCGGGTGATGACCTTGTGTGCCTTCGACAGAGCCGTGCCGCCTTTGAAGACGAGGTGCGCTCCCAAGTCGGATCGAAAGAGAGTCGCAAGCGCCCAGACGACCCAGATGTCCTTCTCCAACAAGTGAGGCGCACGACCGGAGACATCCGAACCCGCAGCAAGGGCGCTGGCCTGGTTCTGCCTGCTCAGTTGGAAATAGCTATCAGGCATCGACGGCGCTCCGGCTGAGGGCGCTCGCCATCCAGCTCGGAAAACGGGAGACCTGCTGCGCGACCTTCCGAATCTCAGTCCGGGGAACCTTCCCCTCGATCTCCTTCAGAACCGCATGGACTCTCTCCGGGCCTGCCCACGCCAGCGCGCGGACGATCTCTCCGGCGCGTTCCTTGGCGAAGGCGAGTTGCCAGGACGGGACATGCACGAGTTCGATCGCCAGCTTTCCGAGATTCAGCTTGCGGCTCCGGCCCGATGTCCAATAGATCATCTGAGTGGGAACCTGGGTGGTGAGTCCAAGCGCGTTCGCGGACGCAGCGCCCGACGGCACAATGTCTTCGCCGCGTTGAGCGGACAGCTCCGCGATCAACCGATGGGCGGAAGGCGCATGAGTTCCGAACCGGCTCGTCACTGGAGAGATGTACATGCCCCGGCCGGCTCTCAGGAGCTTCCCGCGCCTCGCAAGGCGCGAGAGCGACTGGTCCACAGCGGGGCGTGTGCCGAGATGCAGCAGCATTTTGGCGCTCACCGGCGCTCCCTCGGGGAGTGCGCTTGTCCTCTCAAGAATGGCTTCTGTAAGGCGTTCCATAACGTCACCTTCTGTCAGGATCATACTCTAGTTTCTGACACTTTGCACAGTCGTTCGCCCGTCATGGTGCGGTGCTCCGGGGCGTCTTCACGACCTGTTGGCCCGGAACCCAAAGGTCGAAACGAACTCCCGACTGACTCCCAATAAGCTGTCCGATGCGTACTTTGCCGTACCTTTGAGTCGCCATTCGTACCGTAAAATCAACAACATACGTAAGTTAAGGGTCACTCATAACCCAAAGGTCGTAGGTTCAAATCCTACCCCCGCAACCAAAGAATCAATAAGTTACGAGCACTCAAATCCCAAGCAAGACCCCATTATCCCCCAATCGGAAATGGCTCCCAAAAGACCTTCACTCTCGAAGGTCTTTCGTGTTTTTACATCCCCCTTTCCAACATCAATGGTTCCCCAAAGACAAGCCCAACAACTTGGCTGTTTGCCTTGCGCTTGGAGTCCGTCATCGCTCGTCCATAGATGTTCATCGTCGTCTGGATCGAAGCGTGACGTACCTTGGGCGTTACCGAGGTCTTCCGCATGTGATGGAATCAACGTCGTTCCCAGCTTGCTGGCAGGCTTGCACGCCCATTACAAACTTTGGCAGTAGATTGGCCGGAGCCGGATTCGGGGCCGAGACTGTTGCGGTGCGGTCGCTCGGCAATTGAGCCGGCAGCCAGCCTACTCCGGACCAAAGGGGTTGGGAGTCTCCTTGGAAGAGTGCGTTCCTGCGAGCTTGGCACAGATGGCAAACTCGTTTTTCGCCAGATCGTCCTTCGACTGCTTTTTATAAATCTGTCCCAGGCGAAAATGAAGCGACGAAGTCTCGGGGGACAAGGCCACAGCCGTCTCCATCTCGCGCTCAGCCAGGGAGAGGTCACCTTGCTGAACATAGGCCTTTCCCAGCTCTTCGTGCATACGGGGATTCGAAGGGGATAGGGTGACCGCCTTCTTCAAAAGGGCCACGGCCTTTGTAAGTTCGTTCTGCTCGAGCAACAACGATCCCAGATTGAAGTAAGGCTGCGAGTCTGTCCCGGAGCTTCCCTGCCAGTCGATCGCCTGTTGAAACGCCTGCGCCGCCAGGTCTTTCTCTTGCAGGACAGATAGCGCGAGACCCCGGTTGTTCTCCGCTTCAACATAACGCGGATGCAGTGACAGCGCACGCTCGAACGCACTCACGGCATCTGCGTACTCGCCTTCCTTATATCTTGTCCTGCCTAGGAGATACCAATAGCTCGCCTCCGCAGGATCATGAGCAGTCGCCCGGGTGAACCAGCGGTCGGCGTCGACATAATCCCCCAGCAAAACATAGTCTGACGCAATGATCCCGAACTCGCGTGCGGTCGGATTTCTTCCCTTCGCTCCTGTGGTGAACTCCGCGAGAGACTCCTTCGCTCTCTGTTCACGGAAGAAGATCTCCGCGCGAAAATAGTGACCGTCAGCAGAGTTCGGATTTGTCTGAAGATAGATATTGATGGCTGTCTCAGCGTCCTTGGTAAGTCCGTGCGCCAGTAGCGCCTTCGGCTCTGCGAGCGGGTCCACCGGAGACTGCGCCTGTATCTTCATGAACGTCATCGCCGCCAGCAGCAACACTCGGAGTTGGGTTTTCATCTTCATCCTCGACACACCGCGCTCAACGTGCGCTCGCTGCTGGACAATGCGATAACTGCGTACTCAGCGACTCTAAACTCTCGAGGCCACGGTTATAAACCAGCGCTGACCGCAGGGCTTTCTTCGCTGCTTCGGAGCTCCCTGCCATGCAGTCGACTCGGGCAACGTTTAACGCCAGACCGGGAATGTCCTGGTTCGTCGCGAACGCGGCGTTCAGTAGACGCTGGGCCTCATCCAACCTGCCCTCCTTAGCCATCAGGGTTCCGAGGTTTGAAAGTGCAGTCAGGTTGTTGCTGTCGAGCGCGAGAACCCGCCGAAATAGACCTCCCGCCGCGGCCCCATCGCCACGAGCCGCGGTCATCACTCCCAGGGCATCGAGCGCCTCTGCATCGCCTGTTATCTCATCACGAAGAGCGTTCAACTGCGACCACGCAAGCGGCTCCAGCGCTCTGTCTCCCGCAAGCATCGCCTTGTAATATCCCATCGCCAGGTCCCGCTTCGACGCAGACTCCGTGAAGATCGGGGTGAGTTTGCTGAGCTTGGTGCGCGGGCGTTCCTGCTTCTCTGAATCCGGCAACCTGAGGATGCGATGGTCTGTCCAGGCAACATGCGGAATATTCTGCGCTCCGGTCTGTTTCATATGACAACTCACGCAATCCTTGTTCTCAGGGTGGTGCGACTCCGCAAACTTCGCGTCAGTATGGCAGCTGAGACACTTGCTGCGAAAGAATGCCGCACGAACCTCGCTAGCCGGGGTGAAGTGCGGATCGTGACAAGTGGTGCAGGACATCCGCTCGCCGGACTCCAGCTTGCAACGGCTCTGAGCAAACTGCTCCACCTCACTCACTGCGCGCGCTGTCGCGTCCTTGCCGCCAAAGACGTAGTAAGCGACGAGAGCCGTGATGGACTGACCGGGCACAAAGTCGAGGGCTGACCGGCCCGCCCGCTCGACCAGCACATCTCCTTCAAGGTGGCAGTTGATGCAGATGGAATCTCTCTTCAAAGCATCCAGTCGCGCGAGCTTTACCGGCAGGGCGTTGCCGCCACTGGAGAGGTGCCCACTGCTGTCGCCATGGCAGGACTCGCAGGTCACACCGGTATGCAGGAAGGCGGAGTTACTGTAACGGTTGATGGTTCCAGCATCACTGCGTCTCACTTCGCTCATATGACATCGAAGACATCCGCTCTGTAGCGGAAGCGCTGGAACCGCATGTTGCATCCCGGCAAGGCCGGGCTTCATATCGAAACTCGCCGACGCAGCATACCAAGCGATCGGAGACTCGAAGAGGAACCCATCGGCGCCATAGATATACGTCGTGCCAAGATGCCCCGAGCCGAGAAAGTAGTCCAAAGGCACGGTCATCGTTTCGCCGTGGCTGCTCGTGCTGAGAAGACTCGCTCTTCCTTCATGGCCACTGTTTGTGATGGTGTAAGTTGCTCCCGCCAGGCTCCGCACAGTGCTTGGCGGATGCGGTCTCTCCTCCGCCGCACCGCTTGCGTTGGCCATGGGAGTCGATAGGTATTTGTTGTAGATCTCCGCGTGGCACTTGGCGCAACTCGCGTCGGCAATCCGAACCGGAGTGGGAACCTGAGCGATAGAACTCACCGCTAGCAGGAACAGCGCGAGTGATCGTCCGCATAGCCTCAGCAAGTTCGCCCTACTGCGCATCCTTCTTCACCTGCAACACGTCTGCGGCCTGAGCAGCTGCGGCATCGCGGGCCTCGCGCTGCAGACGGGCATAAAGCTGCATCTCCTTCGTGGCTCGCTCCTGGTCGCCTTCGGCACGATAGACCGACGCCAGGAGGAAATGTATCGATGGCTCGCTGGGGCTCTCAGCCAAGGCGAGCTTGAGGTCTGGCAACGCCTCTTCCTGCCGCTCCAACCGCACCAGAGCGCGAGCGCGATCGACCCTCGCCTGCATGAGTGTTGGGCAGCGGTCGACCGCCTGGTTCAACTCGTTCAATGCTTTGTCCGCTGGTTCGTTCAACTCAAGCATCGAGTTTGCGAGCTTCCACCGCGCGCTACAATTATTCGGATCGACGGCGATCTCAGCGGCAAACTCTTTCTCTGCTGGCTCCCAGTTCGTCATCAGCCAGTAGGTATTCGCCATGTGCATATGCGTCCCCGGCTGGTTCGGAGCAAGCTCGATCGCCCTCTTGTACTCCACCAGGGCCAGGTCGTAGTTATGCATACTCTCGTCGATCTCGCCGGTGATCTCGTGGGCAACAACAGAGTTCGGATCGATTTGATTGATCTTGCTCAACGCGTCCTGGGACATCTGCAGATACGTCTTGCCCAGTTGATACCAGCCGCTTTGATCCTTCGGATTTCGGCCGAGATAGTGGGTCAGCGTAACCGTCGCCTGCTGGTATTCGCTTTGTCTGATCTGAACCTGCGCCAGTGCCATCTCAAGCTGGTCGTCTCCGGGCTTGCTGGATAAGGCGGTCTTGATCAGTGGCTCGGCCTTCGCGTTCTGGCCAAGCTGGTAGTAGCTGAGACCGAGCATGGCTGTTGCGGTCGGCATGCTTACATGAAGCCTCAGGCCGCGCTCGAGAGTCTCGACTGCATGCTCGTAGTCGCGGTCGTTGAAGTACAGCATGCCGAGGTTGTTATAAGCGGCGGCAAGATGCGGAGCGAGTTTGATCATGGCTAGATACTTCGCGATCGCAGTGCCCGTATCGTTCGCCGCCTGCGCCTCGCCGGCCTCGGCATACAGCCTCTCCACCTCAGGCGAGACCTCGTCGCCATGTGCCTGGGCCGGTACTGGCTGAGGCATCACGAAAGCAAGCAGCGTAAGCGCAAGTGTGAGCCGTAAGAAGGAAGGAACAGCGCTCATTTGGCAAGATTATAGAGGAGATTGCAGATCATTGGCCCTGCCTCCATGAAGGCGTGAAACATCTTATGAAGAGAAGCGGGGCTGCCCGAGAGCAGCCCCTATCAGTGACGCGCGATGAATGCGGGACTCCAGAGATCCGTTAGAACTCAAGCCGAAACTGCGCCTGCCCCTGACGGTTTGAAATCTGTGAGCCTTGGTTGTTTACGTCTTGTCCAAAGTGTCCGTTGTCAATGTTCTGATCAGGATTATTGAAGCGCGTTCGGTTCAACACATTGAAGTAGTCGACCTGCAACACGCCAGAAAACCGTTCTCCAAAGTGGAACTTCTTCGACACGTTCGCTGCCTCGTTGTAGTTTGGCGGATTGCGTAGGTCATAGTAGTTCCGCTTGGTATCCGCAAGCGTGTAAGCCGGAGAGTCCGCCCATGATGATACGTTCCAGACAGCTCCTGTACCCCCCTTGCCCACAAAATTGTCACGAATTCGGCTGTAGCTGGCAGTTCCGAGCGGCCCGGTCAGTACCGGCCGATAGAATTCGCCCTGGGTCGGAACGGGTGTGCCATTCTGGGTTGCGCCGGTAGGATTGCCGGACTGGTACGACGTAATCCAGCCGATCTGCCAGCCGCCGAGCGCCTGACCGGTGATGCCCTTGTTGTTTAGGTACTTCTTACCAGGACCGATGGGAAGCTGGTAGGTTCCGCTGACCTTCAAGGTCTGAAGTTCGTCGGAGCTTGAGATAGCCCATTCCGGCTTCTGGTTGTACTTGTTGATGCCTCCATTGGTGAAGGTAGAGAATCCACTGCTCGCGTTATCCATCTCCTTGGAGAGCGTATAGCCAACCAGGAAGGATAGGCCGTTGGTGAAGCGCTTATCGACCTCGATCTGTGCGCTTTGGTAGTAGGCCGTACCAAAGCCTTCGAAGTTGTTCCGAATATAGGAGTACTGCGGATAGGGCGATAGGGCCTGTCCAACCGTCGCATTACCACCAAAGTCGGCTACGAAATTTTGATACGGAAGTGTATAGCCTGCCTGTTGAGCGCTACCATCTGCGAAGCTGAGGGTTAGGTCACTCTTCAGTGCGAGGATCTTCGGGTCGATCTGGTTGATCTGGTTGATATTGCTCGGAAGATGAATGACGCGGTTGCCAATAAAGGCCGCGGTAAGGAAGAGGTTGTAAGGTAGTTCGCGCTGATAGTTTACGTTCCACTGTTGGCTATAGGGTGCGAAGCCGTCCTTCTTGGTGTCGAACGCCATGATTTGCGTCCCTGCGCCAAGTCCGGTCGAGAACGGCGTTGCAGGCGGGTTGGGAAGAATGGGTGTACCGGTATCCCAATTCCCAACTGCCGAGGCAGTAGTACCGAGACTGTTACGGGTGTAAGTTCCTACGAGCAGATTGCCGTAGTTAACAGCGACCTTATTGGTGCCGTACTCATACGCGCCACCATTCAGGAAAGCGATCGCGAAGCCAGCCTGGATGACGCTCTTATCGCTTAGCTTATAGGCAAAGCCAAGGCGCGGACCGAAGTGGGTAAAGTGCGTATCCGCCCTGCTGACGCCAGCGCAGCCAGTGCAGTTGCCGAATTTGGTCGCCGCACCAGGAATCGGGTTGCCAGCGGCATTGGCGAAGTGCGCGTCAGTGCCGTTGGGGTTGAAGTAAACAATGTTGTTGTTGTTCTCGGTGAATGGCACTTGAATGTCCCAGCGAATGCCAAGATTCAAAGTTAGCTTCGGATTCAACTTGATATCGTCCTGCACATAAGGCGACAGATCGACGTTCCGCAACTTCAACTCCTGGCTATTGGCCCGGTTGTCGCTGTCGGGAATTCCAAGCAGGAAGCTTGCGAAGGCGCTGCCGTCCGTGTTGAAGTCGGCGACGGGCGCGCCAGTGGCGGGATCCTTTGCGGGATCGGAGGTTGTGTTGTGGCTGAAGTTGAACTGACCGCCGGCAGTCTGTTCTTCGTTGTCGTCCTGGTAAGTGCGACGGAACTCTCCACCGATATTGAAGGTGTGCCGTCCCAGCGACCAGAGCCAGTTGTTTACAGCGACAAGACCCAACTTGCGGTTAACAGAGCCGGTGTTCGCGCCACTTGTGCCCCACTGCGTCAGCGTGTGCTGGCCATCGAAAGTGAAGTTTGGCGGAACGATGCCGCCTGCAATTCCAGGAAAGCTGTATCTGGAGTTATTGAACTGGTTGTTGATCTCCCCAATCCAGCCGATACCGGCGGTCATGGCAAGATGCGACGTCAATGCGTTGTTGTACGTCAACAGGTATCCGCTACCCTTGTTTGGGTACTCGCGAAGGCTGTTCAGCGGGTTCGGAGCAAGAACAATCGGGGCCTGATCGAAACCGAAGTTGTGGAAGTAGTTGTGCCACATGCTGAAGTGGATGCCCTGCGCCTGGTTGATCACCTGGTCGACAGTAAATCCCCATACATGCTGGATGTTCGGATTAATGAAATCAACGGGGCTCTTGTTGCTATCCAGGCCCGGACGATCCGGATCAGGAATTGAAGGAATCAACGTAGCCGAGAGCGGGCTGATGCGCTCAGGGCAAATCACGTTCGCCACGCCGTTACAGACAAACTGCTTCCCTGTAGTTGGATCAAAGATGGGGATGACATTTCCTGAACCGTCGACGTAATCGGTAAAGTCTCCCGTCTTCTCTCGTGCGGTCGGAACCGTACCCGGATAGGTGTTCGTATTGTTTTCCTTGTACCACTCCTGGCTATAGTGGCCAAAGGTCTTGTCGTGGCCATTGTAGAGATGAGGAATGCTGATCGGCCCCGACACAGTGAAGCCATAGTTGTTCTCATGATCAGTGGGAACATGGTCATTCGGATTCGTCGTCGGGTTGAACGCTTTGCCGTTGAAGAAGCCGACAGAGTCGAAGAGGTTATTACGGTTAATCTCGAACAGATCGCCGTGATATTTGTTGGTGCCGGTAGCCATCTGATAGGTCAGAGCACCCTGGCCAAGACCGAACTGAGCTGCAAACGTGGAGCGCTCGACGCGAAACTCCTGGACCATCTCAAAGGGTGGATTGAAGTTTTGCGTGTAGCCCTCAGTCTCTGACTGAGGCGCCGGGATGCCGTTATAAACGATCTCTTGCTCGAAGTCGGCGCCACCACCGTCGCGGTGAGAGAAGCTGTCACCCGTTACGCCAGGAGCCAGAAACTGAAGCTGGTCGATCTGCCGTCCGCGGCCAGAGACCTCTACGGGAAGCGCTGCCACAACCTCTGGTTCGATCGTGCTTCCAAGCTGTGGTTCGGTGGTGTTGAGGGCGATCGCGCTCGAGGTCACTTCAACCGTTTCGCTTGCGTCGCCGTTGGAGAGAGTGAAGTCTAGAGTTGAGATCACGCTGACATCGACGTTTACGCCGGTTAGGACTGCCTTCTTGAAGCCGGCAGCGTCGACCGTGATGGTGTATTTGCCGGGATTCAGGCCCTTAGCGGTGTAGGTACCGGCGCTGCTGGTCGTCAGATGGCTTGAGATGCACGTTCCATCATTGGTGACGACGACACTGGCGTTCGCAACGACCGCGCCTGTGTTGTCGGTGACCGTGCCGGTGACACCGGCGTTCGCCTGGGCCCATGCGGAGTTGAAGTGACCCGATACGAGAACGAAGAGTGCAAGCAAAAGCGCGGCGGGTTTAGCCCAGAGGCCCGCTCGCCTCGACTTGTACAAAGATTGGATGTGCGTCATAGTTCCTCCCCAAAAGTGATGCGCTTTCATGGCGCGAGCCACGCATATCTCAAAACACGACAACGTTGTCAATCTTGAACGACGCGAAACTTACGCCCCGGATGATATCGTTGTCAACAGCTATTTTTCACAATTTAACGGCCCTGGCGCCTCGCATGACGACGACCAGAACAAGCGCACGGGCAGCGTCCAGGACAGCCCGTGCGCCTTCCCTTCGCCGCAACGCGCACTGCTCCAGCGGGCTCTCAGAGATACTCTGTCCCGATGGAGCAAGGCAAGAGATTGTGTCCGCGCTCACACGATGATTCGCGGCCGCCTGGCAGCCATAAGGGCCGCCAGGCCGACCCGCATAGAACTACTTCGTACCCGCTGGCAGCACATCGTACAGCGGTCGAGCCGCTGTGACCTTGGGGTCTTCCTGTGCTACCGAGATGGCCATGATGCGGATGTTTTTATTGTTCGGGAGCTTCAGCGTCTTCGCACCCGCGGGTAGGTCCAACTCATACGCGAACAGGTACGAGTACGAATAGTCGACGTTCTTGCCTGCAGCGTCATGATGATGGCTCGCGAACCACGCGAGATCGTCGCGCTTGATGAACCCTGGCTTTAGACCGGTCATCTGGCCGTAGTCGTCGTTCTTGTAATCATCCTTGCTCCACTGGCGGTCATCCCATTGCCCGATGAAGCCGCCCCAGTCTTCGACCTTCAGCTCTGTCTTCGCGCCGCCAACCTCGAAGACTCCCTGCTGATCCCCATCCGCTGCAGCGGCCAGCACATACACACGGTTGTACTCGCCCGCCGGCAGCTTGACGACTTGACCCTTCGAGACCAAAGCATTCGCCGAGCCGGTCTTTGCAGCCCCAAGCTCGAACTTCACATCGTTGAAGTTGATCTCACTCGGCAGCATCTCCGCAGGCAGCGAGTTTCCTTTGCCATCGAAGCCGCCAACGACCTTGGTGCCATCGGTCGTCGCCGTCGCCAGATCGAACTTGAGCGGCACTGGAGCCGAACGGACACCCTCAGCGGACGTGGTCGCGGACGTCAGCTTGAGTGCAAACGTCCGTGGCTGATAGCCACCAAACGAAGTCACCAGCGCTCCCTGCTCCACGGTCGCCGGACCCACTGGCTGTTCCTGCCCATTCACCTCACGCGCACTCGCGACCGGGGCCGCAAACGACACGGTCACCTTCTCCTGCGGCTTGCCGTCAAGCTCCACCAGTCGCACCACAACTTCGTCGCTATGCTCTGCCTTCTTGACGGCCAGCACGCGGATCCGAGGGTTGTCCACCTTCAGCAGCGAGAAGGTCTTGCCCAGCGGGCCCTCATGCTTCGCTGTCTCAAACGCATACAGCGGCGAGTTCAGTCTCTGCCCCTGCCAGTCCGTCTGCGCTGTACGCCAGCCCAGTGAGTGCCCCGCGATGCCATACACAAACTCATGGTGCCCGATGTCCTGGGTGGCCTGGTCTTCGTATCCGCCCGCAGTTCCCGGCGTCACCAGAAGGGTCAGGCGCAGCGTGTGGTCGTTCGGCTTGTCGGAACCGTTCTTGCTGTCCGTCAATACCGTCGCGCCAAACTTACCGCTCGCATCCGTCAGGTCGATCCACTGGTGCGATGGCACCTCAAACTTCTTCGGTCTCGCCGTTGGCCGCTCGATCGTCCCGATGTCCCAGTTGTAGGTGGCCATCTCGTTGTTCGCGGTCAGCGGGAAGCTCGCCTTCAGGTTCGACTCCTTCGTCTTCCAGTCGATCACGTTGCCGAACTCCACCCTCTTGCCGCCATCGCCGGCAGAGAGACTTACGGTCTGCACAAAGTGCGATCCCGCGGTGTCGCGTGTCACTTCGATCGCGACGCGGACCGGGCCATTCTCGACGACCCGGATCTTCGCTGGGCCCGAGACATATTCCTTCGGCGCAGCCTGCTCCTGGTCCCAGTCCATGTTCCACGCCGGCCACTGCTTGGGGTTGTCGTAAGAGATCGCGAGCCGCGCCGGAGACGACAGCAGCTCCCTGTTGTTCTCTTTATCGAAGATGCTCGCGACGTCGCCATCATCGTTCAGCTTCACGCGATAGTACTCGTTCTCAAGCTCCCGGTCTGAAACCTTTAATAAGTTTGCTTCATTGTTTCCGCCCTGCACCGGTTGGACGTCGTACACCGCGTAGCCCACCGAAGGCAGGTTTGCCACAAACAGCACGTTGCCGTCGACGAGCTGCGAGGGCGCTTCCGTCCCATCAGGCGCGATCACGCGAACCGCCTGCGGCGTCGCGCCTGCAAAGTCCACCTTCGCTTCAACCACATCCTGGCGGGCTATGTTGAGCTGGTTGAAGACGACCACGGGAACGCCTTTGGTCTGCGTGTCCATCTTTGCAACCACGCCCTGGACCGCGTCCTTCAGAACGTCGGCAAACTGGTTGAGCGCGATTACGTCGTCGTTCCACGCAAACTCGTACGAACGTGGCGTCGCCGTGCCTGCCGCCAGATCATGGAAGTGGCCTCCCATCGCTAGTGTCCATGCGCTATTCAGGCGCTGCAGAGGATACGGCCGAGCTCCCAGCCATGCCGCCGCAATCGAAGACTTCTCCGCCGCATCCGCCAGCAGCTCTTCGTGCCGAATCCAACGCTTCTGATACCCCTCGGAGGTCAACGATGCAGCCGAGTGATTCGTCAGCTCCATCTCGCCCGTGTACCGGGGCAGCTTCGCAGCCTGCTCCGGCGTAATGTCCAGGAACATCTGGTCCGCGTTGGAAGAGACCACATGGACCGGCCCTTCACCGACCTTCACCGCCGGCGTCGTCGGCGCTTCATTGTCGCGCTGCGGCATCCCTTCCACCGGCAGGCTCACGCTTCCCTTCGTGACGATCGCCTCCAGCGTCTTCACCGACTCTTCGTTCGGAGCTCCGCCGATATCGCCGGTGCCAAAGTAGTGGTAGTCGGTGAACAGACCTGTCACCTTGCCGTTGTTCTCCACCCGCGCCGCCCAATCGTGCTGGTAGCGGTTGAAGTCGTTCACCTGCTGCTCATGGGCCAGAGCATCGTGCTCAAACCGAAGCTTCTGATACTCCTCGTAACGCTGCGGGTCGATCTTCTTGCCAGCCTTCTCGGCAGCCTCGCCTTCGGCCTCCATCTCCGCAATCTTCTTGGCGTCGTCTCCGATCTTTGGGTCGGGAGCACGCTCCGGCAGCGGCTTGCTGAGGTCGGTCGTAATGTGGCCGCCATAGCTTCCAGGATTTACCCCAGCCAGCACCGTCTCGCCGTCCGGCCCAACCCACACACCTACGTTGAACGGCGTCCCCTCAGGAGTCTTTTCGAGGCTCTCCGGACCTCCGCCATCCGCCGACGATCCCCACACCAGCTTCTGTGTCGAGAAGCCCTTTACTCCCGAGTGCGCCAGAATCGTCGGCAGCGATGCCGGGAAACCGAAGCAGTCCGGAAGCATGTACTCCGCGCTCGCCTTGCCAAACTCTGCGCGGAACCAGTCGTTCCCATAGAGAACCTGCCGGATAATCGCCTCGGCGTTCGGCGCGTTCACATCACCCTCTTCCATGCTCGACCCCGCCGGATGCCAGCGCCCCTCCGCCACGTACTGCTTCAGCTTCGCGAAGTCCTCCGGGAAGTACTCCTTCATCAGCCGATAGCGATTCGCGCCGCTGAAGTTGAAGATGTAGTGCGGGTACTTGTCGATCAGCCGGAAGTTGTCTTCCATCGTTTTGCGCAGGTATTCGTCGATCACCTGCGGGTACTCCCACCGCCATTCGGTATCGAGGTGCGCATAACCCACTACGTAGAGCGTTGGAACCTTGCTCAGGTCCGGAGCGTCTTTCTTCTGCGCGTTCGCAAGGCTCGGGAACGTCAGAAGCATCAGAAGGCTGGCTGGCATTGTTTTCCAACGGAATTTCATGGGTACTCTCTCCAATTCAAAGGGATAACGCAGAGGATTGTTCCTCAACGATGACATCGTTGTCAATTGAGCGCAGATCGCCCTTGCCTATGACTCACTTCCACAGCGCCCACCAACGCATCCAGCCCCGAGCTCTGTGCCCCTGCATTCGCGGCCATGTACGGCCCCGACCACGTCTCCCCCAGCCGATCCTCCGGCCCTCGATCCTTCGTCCAGATCGCCTCTGCGTTCCCCTGCACAAACGCCGCAAACTCCGCCTCGGGATCAACCCGGTAGAGCGCCGCCAGGTTTCGCACAAAGATCCCCTTGAACTGCACTCCGTCGCCTCCGCACTTCGGCTCGCAGGGGTCATGCAGCACGCCATCCTTGTCCGCAAGATGCGCCATCGCCGCTCGAGCGATCTCCCGTGCCAGCTTCAACTCCGCCGCGCCATGGCCGCCCTTCGACATCTCCGCTAGCCCGCCCAGGATCACCCCCTGGTTATACGTCCACGTAGTCTGCCCGTTGTTCGAGCACCCCCCTCCGCTCGTCTGATCCTTGGCCTTGCCCAGCCCATCATTGATCAGCCCCTGCGCATTGATCAGCCCTGTCCCGCGAAACCACTTCAGCTCACGCTTGCTCCATGTCGCGTACGCGTGCCGCTCTGCGCCTCGGGTCCTGTTCGCAAGATGCGCCGCGACCGCCAGAAACAGCTCATTCGCAATCGCATTCTTATACCCCCGGTCCTTGCTCCACCAGATGCCGCCGCCGCACGTATCGTCCCAGCCGCCAGCCATATCCTTGAAGATCGACTCCGCCATCGTCAGATAGCGCGGGTCGCCTGTCAGATCGTAGGCATCCACCCACGCCAGCGCCCACCACCCTTCATCGTCATAGAACTTGTTGAGAAAGCCCGGAGCCTCCTTCTGGGCAACCGCAAACGTGTTCGCGAGCGTTCCCTCGTAGTCGACACGCTTTCCGCTCACCCGCGCATAATCCGCCAATGTGGTCGTGGCATTAGCGGAATTCCACCACCCCGTCGTCTGGTATAGCCCCGTCGCCGGAACATACCACCGCTGCAAGGCAGCCATCGCATCGCTGGCCCTACGCAGATCGGGATTGTCCACATCAGTTGCAGTGGGAACGGAGTTCTTCACGGTGTGCGAGGCGCACCCAAGAAGAGAAGCTGCAACGAGCAGGAAAGCTCCCGCTCGACAAGTTAACTGCCCCATCGTTTCAATGTCTCCCATCGGTCAGCGAACATCCGCAAGATTGCCGTATGACCAGCTTGGCCGGCAAAACCACGGAGCGCGGGCTTCCCGAACTACCGTTTAGTCGCTCGAACAGAAGGTTCGCCGCTACCCGGCCAATCTCCTCGGCGGGCTGCACAATTACGGACAGTCCCGGGGTGATGAAATCCGCAAGGTCGAAATTATCGAACGAGAGCATGGCAATGTCTCGTGCAACGGACTTGCCGAGCTGCCGCAGTCCCCGCAGGGCCGCCATGGTGCATACCCAGTTCAACGTCAGGATGGCATCTGCGTTGTGCAGGGCGAAGATGTTCTCCGCGAACCACTGGGGCGTGAGCACATTCTCGTGCTCCACCATGCAGATTCGCTCTTGCTGGTCCGCCGCACGCATCGCCGCGCGATAGCCCGCGACCCGTTCCTTGATGGTGTAAAGATGCGGCCGCGCGCCAATCACCACCACCCGGCGCAATCCATGTCCCAAAAGATGCTCGGTGGCTTCTCGTGCGCTTCGCCGGTTGGTGACGGTCACCGAATCGACTTTGGCACTTCTCAAGACCTGGTCAAACGCGACTACATGGACGCCCGCCGGGATCACGCCGGTAAACGTATCATGCCGGCTGTCGGCTGGGGCAATCACGAGACCGTCGATCTGACGGCCGATCAAGGCCTGAATCTCGGTGCGTTCCAACTCCACATCACCGCCTGAGCTTGCCAGGATCACAGCGTATCCACACCGGCGCGCTACCTCCTGCAGGCCGTGGACGGAGTTCGCCGTGAAAGGGTCCGAAAGGTCCGGAACGATCATTCCGACAGCGGCCGATCGCTGCGCCTTCAGTCCGCGGGCCAGGGCGTTCGCGTGATATCCAAGGCGTTCCATAGCCGCCCTGACCTTGGCCGCCTTCTCCTCCCGCACTTCAGGAGAGTTGTTCAAGACCCTCGATGCCGTCTTGAGGGAGACCCCGGCTTCACGAGCGACGTCCACCAACGTCGGCACACTACTCTTCGGTATTGGCATAGGTTGACCCATCCGGTTCCGGCTTGTGACGGCTATCCCCAGCCGGTCTTGCACCCTGAAAAGTCGCCAGGAGAGTCTGGAATCTCCCCGATGGAAATGAAGGCATAGTCAAATCTCAAAAGAACAATCGCTACTGGAGAGTGAATCGCTCGATCACATTCATCTGCTCTCAAGTCGCAAGAGCGGTTTCATAATAGCAGTCGCAATCTTGGCCGCAAGCTTGGCCGCAATCTTGGCCGCAAGCTTGGCCGCAAGCTAAACGTCGCCCGTTCCGGTGCCGCGAGGGCACCTTGAATCAGCTCTCGCCGTCTGGATACTTTGAGGTTCCCGTGGCGTCCGGGAGGCTTCGGAATCTGTGTGCTGCGCGAATGACCGTCACGGCGGAAGGCCCCTCAACCGGCATGAGGAAACACGGCATTCCTGAAGCCTGCCTGGATTTCGCATGGAGTGAGCCTCTTATTCCGATACGCGAGTGGCTTGTCCGAAGTTGCATATTGCCCCAGAATAACGAGGCGGAATATGGGTTCGGCCACGCTGACCGCTCCCTACCGTACTCGCCTATTGATCTGCGAGGCACCTCCGAACACGATAGACTCGCCAACTGTGGCGTGTGGGCGCACCGGCATGTGTTGAAAGAATACAGGAGTTCATTCTTGATGGCTTTCCGTAAATCTGGAATGTCGAGAGCAAATGGGTCGTTGAACCGGGAAGCTACACCCTATGCGCCGGAGGCTCGTCGGAAGCGAGTCTCAAGACGAGCTTCCGGCTGAACCAGAGATCGATTTGACCCTCTTCAACGAAAGCTATTGCCCATCAGGATCAACACGGAGAATCTGGTTCAGAGGAGCTTGCTTTGCCGCTGGCAATTGAATGCCCAGGATCTTCGCAATGGTGGGCGCGACTTGGAGGTTTGGGATTGAGCCAAGGGTGACCCCAGGCCTGATCGCCGCACCCGATGCGATGAACAGTGCCTGCATATCCGATAACGAATTCAGATAGCCATGCTGTCCGCGGGGCGGGTTGGTCCGCACCAGATCTCCGGTCGTGTCGTCGCCGAAGGCGAAGTCGGCTGCTGCTGCAAGATAGAGTTGCGGCGCCTGCTCGGTATCGGATTCATCGGGTAGACCCAAAGCAAGAGCTTCACGGTTCGTGTAGACGTGGGCGATTCCAGGCACATTGGAAAAATAGGCTTTCAACTTCGGCACCAACTTCACCCGCAGCTTTGGATCGAGGATATATAGCGAGGCCGCGCCACCTTCCGCCTTCACCCAAACACTTCCCTTGTACTTTCCGCCCTCCAAGTGAAGCAACCCTTGCTGCACGAGAGCAACGTTTGGGCTGATTGTGTGCGTGTAGGTTGCGAATCCATGATCGGAGAGGATGAAGAAGGTCGTCTGATCGCGGATGCCGGCAGAGCGCACGGCATCGACGACGCGTGCCACGCACTGGTCGGCATACGCATACGCGGCATAGGCAGCCGGGGTCAAAGGCCCATACTGATGCTGCAGCGAGTCAGTCTCCAAGAGATGCACGAGGGTAAGGTTCGGTTGATGCTTCTCGATGATGTCGACCGCGGCATCGGTCCAGATCTCATCGCGCCACGCAGGTGTGCTCTTCTCTCCAAACTGCTCAATCTGCTCCCGCGTTGCGATGTGATCGGCAATCAGCTCCTGCGGAATCTCCCCGTTAACATCGGGCTTTTCACCAAACTGCCAACGCACTCCGTTCGCCCCGTAGATGGCGACCCAATCGACCTGGCCCGTCGTCAGCCCTTTGCGATCTGCCGCTTCATACAGCGTCTCCGCATGGACCAGTTTGTCCTTGTCGGTCCACGGTTCGATCTCCGGCGCACTTCCATCTGCTGGAAGGATGATGAGACCATTCGCTATGACGTGATGCTGGCTGGCGTTGACTCCGGTGAGGATGGCCGTGTGATTCGGCCACGTGACGGTAGGGTTGATCGGCTGCATTCCCGAAGCTACAGCACCTGAGGCGGCCAGCGCTCTCAGAGTGGGCATCGGCAGGCGCGGGTCTTGGAGCGCGCGCGCCGGAAATCCGTCGATGGTAATCACCACCACGTGAGGCGCGTTCGGTGAAGAAGGCTGTGCTGCGAAACAAATGGTTGCGCTGATCGATAGAAGGGCGCTCGCCAACAGCCGCCCGGAAGATTGAATCAAGATCGTCCCTTCCCTTGTCTTGCCTGAAAAAACTTTCTTGAGTCTCCATGCAGGTTCAGAGTAAATCGGCGGACTGCCCCATAGAACGGGACAGCCCGCCACCCACAATTAGAACAGCAGCTTCAGGCCGAACTGAATCTGCCTTGGAGAGTTTGCCTGTGACGTAATCTCACCAAAGGTCGAATCCGTCACGCCGGTATCTGGCGAGCCGAACTGAACATGGTTGAACGCGTTGAACATCTCGGCGCGGAACTGCAGCTTCAGCCGCTCGACCGTCTCGAACTCCTTGAAGAGCGAGAGGTCTGTGCTGTCGAGGCTCGGCGAACGCAGGTTGTCGTAGTAGGCCGGCCCGTTGCCCAGTGTGAACGGCGCTGGCTGGCTGAAATTGGCTGTCTTGAAGTATGCGTTCAGGCGCTTGTGGATGTCGCCTGAGAGCGAGGCATTCTGGAAGTTGGTGTTGGCATACAGCGTCTGAAAGTCGAAGCTGGAGAGAGAGTTGCTTGCGCTGATCTGAAGGGGCGTGCCTCCCTGCAACGTCGTGATGCCGTTGATCTGCCATCCGCCCACTGCGAGGTCTTCCCAGCGCGACATGTTGGAAGCGAAGCGCTGTCCACGTCCGATGGGCAACTGGTAGATATAGCTGCCCACGAAGCGCTGGTGAACATCTTGCGAACTGACCGCGAAGTCCTTCATCGGGGCAAAGCTGTCCTGATGGTTGGTTCCGTTGTCGAAGTTCTTCGCCAGCACGTAGGACGCTTGCACCTGTAGACCCTGGTTGAAGCGCTTGTTCACGCGTACCTGCAGAGCGTCATACTGCGTGTTGCCTCCCGAAAGAAACAGCGGCAGCATGCTCGTGAACTGCGGGTACTGGCGGAGCAACTGACCGCGCGTTGTGGTTGGCTGGCTGAGGGCACCCGTGGTGATAAAGCCATAGAACGGATTGGCTACGGAAGCCTCAAGCTGGGACCCCAGCGAGAGGTCCGCAGTCGGCAGTTGATCGAAGTCGATGCCACCCTCGCGGCTCTGTTGCTGCTTGCGCCCACGGTTGCCGACGTAAGCGACCTCCAGCGTCGTATCGCGCGAAAGCGTGTGCTGCACATCGAGGTCCCACTGCACAGCGTATGGCGTTGGCGTGTTGCGGATCGCACCTTCGATCTGCCCGCCAACTCCGGTCAGCAACCCGGCGGCTGCGCCTGGAGGTGGCTGAAAGCCATTCGGGAATGGGTTGTCGAGAGTGTTGAACGGCGTGATGCCATCAAGCGTGCTCACCCATGAGTTCTGTACACGGAACCCATAAGGCCCGACGGTTCCAGCAGCAGCCTGCGCCGACGGCCCGTAGACCACTGCAGCGCCGCCATGGACGACAGTGCTTGGAAGTGCAGCGTAGGAGAAGCCCAGGCGAGGCGCGAAGTTGTTCGTGTCCGCACGGTACTGGTAGCGGCTGTGCCCGTCGGTTCCGACGAAGACCAGGCCGCCGCTGAGTCCAGGAACTTCAGCAGAGAGCGGCGACAGAGCGCTCGGGTCGAAGTAGTTCATGCGGTTATAGCGCTCGGTGCGGGGGGTGTCGAGGTCGTAACGCACACCGAGATTGAGAGTCAGCTTGTGCGTAACGCGCCAGTCGTCCTGCAGATACTCCGCGAAGTAATAGCTCTGCGACGCGTCATTCTTGTACGACTGGATGAGGTCTCCCGTTCCTGTGCCGAGCAGCATCGACGCGATGCCGTTGCCGGTATTCGCGCTGGCTGCATTCGGGTCTGGCCCCTGCGAGAAGTTTGTGCCGAAGCTGAAGTTACCCGACGCATCGGCGCTCTCATGATCGTTGACCCGGATCAGACGGCCGTCGAAGCCGATCTTGAACGTGTGCTTGCCACGCACCATCGTCAGCGAAGACAGCAGGCTGTACGTCATAAAGGCATTGTGGCGATCGCCGTTGTTGCCAAGCCCTGTATAGCCCGCGGGCGAAAACACGGGGAAGGTCGGAGTTCCGCCCGCGGCATCCAGAGTGCCCGGCAGTCCCAGCGTTGAGGCCTGGAACCCAAGGCTCGTGTTCAGGTAGTTGTAGAGAGTTCGCGAAAAGCCAAGCCGCGTATCCAGCAGCGTCCTGTCGTTGATCGTCATGGTATGACCGAACGTGAAGCCGCGTGCGTAGTCCTCGCCGTTGATCAAGCCTTCCGCGACCGCGTCCTGCGCCGGAAAAAGGGCGTTCGGTGCCGAACTGTAGTAGCGGTTCGAGTAGCGTGCGAAGATCTTCTGCTTCGGCGTAAGGTTGTGGTCCACGCGCACGTCCCACGCGGTCGTCTGGGTGATCGTGCTGCCGTTGGCAAAGTAGTTGTTGGCGTTGGTGATCGAGTTGCCCACCGTGTTGGGCTCGGGATAGTAAGCGAGTGCCTTCAGCGCAACGGCACTCAGAAGATTGGCAGGGATCTTGTTGTTCGGAAAGGGATCACGGATGTAGCCCGAGCCATTCGGGTTCGCGCGTGTCGAAAATGGGTTGTAGATGGTAATCAGTTGTCCATTCGCGCCAAAGGTCTGCGAGAAATCTCCCTCCCGCTGCAGGTCCGTGGGCACGGTCGCTGTGAGCGACTGGAACGCGTTCTGGCGGAGCAACTCGGTCGAGAGCAGGAAGAAGGTCTTGTCCTTGATGATGGGGCCGGTGAGGATGCCGCCGAACTGGTTGCGATGGAAGGCGGGCAGTGGCTTGTCATGCAGCTTCGAGAAGTAGTCGTCGGAGTCCAGGTCGTTGTTGCGCAGGAACTCGAACAGTGTCCCGTGGAACTGGTTGGCTCCGGCCTTGAAGACGACGTTGACGATGCCACCGGCCGTGCGCCCATACTCCGCGGAGTAGTTCTGCGCCAGGACGCGGTACTCGCCGATCGCGTCGATCGACGGAAACACACCAATGCCCGAGTTTCCATTCACCGTCGGGAAGCCGGCTGGACTACCATCGACCAGCACGTCCGTGTAGCCCTGTCGCGTGCCGTTAATCGAAAAGCTGTTCGAGTTGTAGTCATCTCCGGTCGATCCCGCAAACCCCGGCACCAGCGTCACAAGCTGATAGGGATTGCGAGCGTTCAACGGTAGCTGCCGAAGCGATGCTCCATTCACCTCGTCGCTCACCTGCGACGACTCCGTATCCAGACCGGTAACGTCGGACGTCACCGTGACCGCCTGTTGAACGTCGCCCACGTTCAGGATCACATCCTGGTTCGCGTGCTGGTTCAGGTCCAGCCGGATTCCATCCTGTTTGTAGCTGTTGAAGCCCGGCGCGAAGATGCTCAGGGTATACGTTCCGGGCTGCAACTTGAGCAGCACGTACTCACCCTGATCATCGGTGGTCGCATCGGTATGTTGGTTGGTCGCCGTGTTGGTGGCAACGGCATTGGCGCCCTTCACCACGGCCCCACGGCTGTCTTTCACTTCGCCAAACAGACTTGCGCCCGTGTCCTGGGCAAACCCTGCGCGGCACAATGCCAGCATCAAAAGCATGCCGACCCATCGCCCTGTCCTTAGATTCCTGATCTTCATCGAACCAAAACCCCCGCTAGCCAAAATGTGCGTCTCTCGTTCTCAAGTTTGGAAAGTTGGCGGGAGCGCGACATCACCTACCCGCCTCGCTGAAGCTAGAGGAGGCGCTGACGAGAAGTTCAGTGATTTCTCCGAGATTTGCGGTGGATTTACGGTCCGCGCAGGAAGCAAAGGGAGTTCAGCAAGCGCAGACGACCCGCATTGGCGGGGGTGAAACCAGGTGATTCACACGTTTGTAATCATTTGAAAGCTAAAGTCGAACCAGGGGAGAGTGTGAGCACCGAGGCAGCAGGCCGATTCTTGATGGATGATCCGAGTCTTGACGGGGTTGAGGCGATTCCTTCTCACGAAGACCCGCGGGCACAGCTTGTTCAGCGAATACTCGCCACCCCGGAGTTCACCCGTTCACCGCAGCTCGCGAAGTTTCTCCTCTATATCTGTACCGCGACCTTCGAAGGCCGCGGAGACCTGCTCAGCGAGCAGCACATCGGCGTCGAGGTCTTCGGCCGTGAGCGCGACTACGACTCCGCCGCCGACACGATCGTTCGCTCCCACGCATTGCGTCTGCGCCGCCGCCTGGAGCAGTTCTTCCGCTCCGCAGGACAGCAGGAGCCGCTGCTCCTCATCATTCCGCGAGGTGGCTACACGCCGGTTTTTGTTCCCCGTTCGGAGTACGGCGGAGGCGAGCTTCTCGCGACTTCATCCCACGCCCAGCCAGCCAGCGCGATCACGGCGCCCGAATCGTCCCTGCTTGCCCCATCTGCTCTCGTCGCAGGCAGGTCTGAGGTCGATCGTCAGCCGCCGCCGTCTCGATCGGAGAACTTCGCCCCCAACCCGGAGGCCCCGAGGCGCATAGCCAGCGAACTCTTGCGTCACCGCGTCATCACCGGTCTGCTGGCTCTGCTTTGCATTGCCCTTGTTGTCTTCCTGGGTATTCATCTTCGCTCCCATTTCCCGAGCAAGCGCCATCACATTCTGTGGGGGCAGCTCTTTACCGACGACCAGCCCACCAGCATCGTCCTCGGAGACTCCGGCCTCGTTCTCTTCCATGCGGTCGCCAGGCGTCATGTCTCGCTGCACGACTACCTCAACGACGACGTAAGCGCACAGATGCCATACGTCCAGCATGTAGACCCGGACTTCGCGCGCTTCCTCCTGCATCGCAGGTACACCTCTACCGTGGACGCTAACGCGCTCACGCATCTACTGCGCCTGCCCGAAGCTTTTCCAGAACGCACTCTCGTCCGCTACAGCCGCGACATGCACCTGAACGACTTCAAGACAGGAAACGCCATCATGATCGGCGCCCAGGAGGCGGTGCCCTGGGTGGAGCTCTTTGAGAACCACATGGACTTCGTCTTCAGCATCGACAACCCGGAGACGCACTCCGTCTTCCTCAACCAGCATCCCGCCTCGGGCGAGTCGCCGGTTTACAGCTCCTACACGCCGTCGACGAAGACGAAAGCTTTCTCCGTCATCGCCTTCCTGCCGAACCTAAGTGGCACAGGAAATGTGTTGCTTTTGGAAGGGCTGTCGATGGTCGGGACCGAGGCGGCCGTCGATCTTGCGATGGATGACGATCGTCTCCTCCCCATCCTTACCAAGATCCGCAAGCCAAACGGCACTCTGCCCCACTTCGAGATGCTGCTTGAGTCCGATACTCTGGGCGAGAGCGCTGGGCCGGCACAAGTCGTCGCCGTCCATCTGCATCCGTGACGAGAGAAATCGCCTTGAACGGGCGTCGCCTTGCGGTATTTTCGGTGCCACTGTAAAAAGACCAACAATCCCATCGTAAAACGCCAGGCGGCGGATGGCGCAACCCGCCAGGCGCGGTCTTTGGCAACTACTCTGGGAGGTAATCCCTATGCAAACACGACGCGACTTTCTCAAACTTGCGACCCTGGTGACCGGTGCCGCCGGTCTAGGCGGCCTCTTCACCGAGACCGTGCAAAAGGCCTACGCGATTGAAGCGGCACCGGGCTCGACGTTCCTCGACGCAGAGCACGTCGTGATCCTGATGCAGGAGAACCGTTCCTTCGACCATGCCTTCGGCACCATGCGCGGAGTCCGGGGATTCAATGACCCGCGCGCTCTGCGCCAGCAGAATGGCAACTCCGTCTTCGTGCAGACGGATGCGGCGGGGAACTCTTTCGCTCCATGGCGGCTCGACATCAAAGACACCCGCATCACCTGGATGGGGTCGCTTCCCCACTCTCGTGAGAGCCAGGTCGACGCCTGGAACGAAGGCCTCCATGACGGTTGGTTGGACGCGAAGCGTTCCGGCGAAAAGGAGTATGCGCCCCTGCCCCTGACGATGGGTCACTACACCCGCGAGGACCTGCCCTTTTACTACGCACTCGCAGACGCCTTTACCCTCTGCGATCAGAACTACTGTTCCGTGATGACCAGCACCTCGCCTAACCGCAGTTACCTGTGGACCGGCACGATTCGTGAACACCAGAGTGTGGACGCGAAGGTCCATATACGCAACGAACAGATCGATGACGGCGGCATGACTTGGAAGACCTTTCCTGAGCGGCTGGAAGAGGCCGGAATCACCTGGAAGTCCTATCAGAACGAGCTCACTCGTTCGGGACTATCAGGGGAACATGACGCGTGGCTCTCCAACTTCGGCGACAACGTGCTCGAATGTTTCTCCGCATATAACGTTGAGGCGTACCCGGGTTTTGTCCTGGCCGCGAAACAGGAACTCAGTGAGATATCAGCCCGTACCGCGAAGCTCGAGAAGAGGCTCGCCGAACAGAAAGATCACGCGGCGGCGGCAAAGCTCGCCAAGGAACTCCAGGAGATGCGGAGTCGCGCCGATGCCATCCAGTCGACGCTTGCCGGAGCGGGCGAGGCGCGCTACCAGCAGCTCTCCGATCACCAGAAGGCCCTGCACAACGCGGCTTTTGTAACCAACGCGGCGGACCCGGACTACCAGACCCTGCACTCTCTGCCATACGAGGAACAGGGTCAACCTCGCAGCATGGAGGTTCCCAAAGGGGACGTTCTCTATAAATTCCGCAAGGACGTCAACGAGGACAAGCTGCCAGCCGTCTCATGGCTCACGGCCTCCGAGAGGTTCTCCGACCATCCAAGTTCGCCTTGGTTTGGCGCTTGGTATGTCTCCGAGGTGATGGACATCCTCACCAGCAATCCCGAGGTATGGAAGAAGACCATCTTCATCCTGACCTACGATGAGAATGACGGCTACTTCGATCACGCGCCGTCGTTCGTCGCCGCCGACCCGAAGCGCCCGCAAACCGGCGGCGCTTCATCGGGAATCGACACCGGTCTTGAGTACACCTACAAAGAAGATGAGTTGCGTATGGGAGTGGAAGATGCCGACGCCCGCTCCGGCCCCATCGGCATGGGCTTCCGTGTACCGATGATCATCGCCTCGCCCTGGAGTCGCGGCGGATGGGTCAACTCACAGGTGTTTGACCACACCTCGGTCCTTACCTTTCTTGAAGGTTTCGTCGAATCGAAGTTTGGCAAGAAAGTGCGCGAAGACAATGTCAGCGCGTGGCGCCGCACCGTCTCAGGCGATCTCACTTCCGCGTTCCGTCCCTACGATCCCAACGAGCCCTCCATGGAGTCGCTCGACCGGGACAAGTTCGTCGTCAGCATCGAGAAGGCGCGCTTCAAGGAGGTTCCGTCAAACTTCCAGAAGCTCACATCGGAGCAGATCGAAGAGATCAATCGCGCCCCTCTTCAATCCAGCTTCCTGGCGAAGCAGGAGAAGGGTATCCGGCCTGCATGCGCTCTCCCCTATGAGCTCTACGCGGAAGGGAATCTGACCGCAGACAACAAGCACTTCGAACTTCGCTTGACCGCCGCAACCGAGGTCCATGGCAGCCGGTCGGCCGGAGCTCCATTCAACGTCTACCTTCGCAACCTGAAAGACTCCCATCCCTCTGGACGCATGATCTCCTCGAGCTATGCGGTCAAGGCGGGCGACACGCTGAAGACGCAGATTCCGCTATCGCACTTCGGCGATACTGGCTATTCGATCGAGGTCGTCAGCGCCAATGGCTTCTACCGCTCTTTCCAAGGCCGCCCTACACCGCCGATTTTGGAATCCAAGGCAGAGCTTGAGCTGAATCGAAGGGCGCCCACAGGAAACCTGCAGATTCGTTTGAAGAACAGGTTCGAGAAGAAGATAAGCGTCACGATCGAAGACAACTCGTACAAGGCTGCACCCATCGCAAGAGACCTTCATCCAGGCCAGGATTTCACTGCTGTGCTCGATCTGAAGCGCACCCACGGCTGGTATGACTTCACCGTTAAGGCTGTGGGTTCGAGTGCAGAGGCGCGTTATGCAGGGCGTGTCGAGACCGGGAAGCCCACGTTCAGCGATCCGCTCATGGGCGGCACACTCGAGGCCTGATTCCTCCAGACTCTATCTCTCCGCGGGCTTCGACGCCACTGGGCTTGAAGTAGAATCGTGAAGTGCAGGTCAGGCTGTCTACGGACAGCTTGTTAAACGGGAAGCCGGTGCAAATCCGGCGCTGTCCCGCAGCGGTGATGGGAACGAAAGGTTGCATGGCGCGAGCCGGGCACTGTCTCTCTTGAGATGGGAAGCCGCAACATAGTAGGTCGCCCAGAGTCCGAATACCGTGCCTGCCGCCACCACCATGGAAGCGCTGATCCGCTCACCCTGGGTGCGCTTGAGGATACCGTTCTCGTGGATTGGACCGGTGACCAATGCAATCTCCGCGCGCAAGCGTGGATGATCTGCCTGCGCATGGGTGGTTCTCAAGTCTTAGGAGAGAACCAAGCTATGGCTATACCGGAATCGACATATCCATCAAAACTTAAAACGGCGAACCTGGGCTTTCCGCGCATGGGGCGCGAACGCGAACTGAAGTTTGCCCTGGAAGGCTACTGGAGCGGCAAGCGAACCGCAGAGGACCTTCTGAACGTTGCCAGAACGCTGCGCGCCGAACACTGGTGCCTTCAAAAGGCCGCCGGCATCGACTTCGTCCCTTCCAACGACTTCTCGCTCTATGACCATGTGCTCGATGCGCTCGTATTGATCGGGGCCACGCCTGAACGCTTTGGTGCTGGCCCGGTCACGCTCGACCGCTACTTCGCAATGGCACGCAACAGCCGCGAGCAGACCGCCATGGAAATGACCAAGTGGTTCGACACTAACTACCACTACCTGGTGCCGGAGTGGTCTGAAGGTCTCGCCTTCACGGTCGACCCCTCCAAACTGGTCGCTGAATTGCGCGAAGCTCGCGAGCTCGGCATCGAGACGCGGCCAGTCATCATCGGGCCTCTCACCTTGTTGTTGCTCGGGAAAGGCGTTCGCGGATTTGCCCCTCTGACTCTGCTTCCCCGTGTCATCTCGGCCTATCGCGAAGTATTCGCACAACTGGCGGCAGAAGACGTCGCATGGGTGCAGATCGATGAGCCGATACTAGCAACGGATCTTCCCGAGGGCGCGGCAGACGCTTTTCGGACGGCCTATGCCGCTTTGACGGAGACGCCGATCAAGCTGATGTTGACCACCTACTTCGATGCGATTGGAAGCAATCTTCCACTCGCCGTGGAACTCGGAACGGCTGGTATCCACATCGATCTGGTTCGCGCGCCGGAACAGCTGCAAACTGTCGCCGAATCTCTCAAGCCCAAACAAGTGCTGAGTGTCGGTTGCGTCGAAGGCCGCAATGTATGGTTGACGAACTTCGTCCATGCGACATCCTCCCTGTTGGCGGCGGTTGCGCTTCTCGGCGAAGACCGCGTGATCGTCGCGCCCTCTTCCTCGCTCCTCCATGTGCCTCACGACCTTCGCAGCGAAAGCAAGCTACCCAAGCGTCTCGCGGGATGGCTGCGCTTCGCAGAAGAGAAGCTCAGCGAGATCGTTGCGCTGGGAAGCTTCGACACCCACGCAATTGCTGCCAATGCCGAGGCCATCGCCGACCGCGAGGCAGCCGAAACGACTGTCAATCCCAAGGTTCGTTCGCAAATTGCTTCTCTTGAAGCAAAGGACTTTGCCCGCGCTGCCGTCTATGCAGACCGGACTCAGATTCAGCGAGCGGAGCTGGGTCTTCCACTCTTCCCGACAACGACGATCGGCTCGTTTCCTCAGACCGCTGAGGTGCGCAAGCATCGTGCCGCACACAAGCATGGGCACGAGACAACCGAGCAGTACGAAGCCTACCTCCGCTCTTCGATTGAGGACTGCATTCGTCAGCAGGAAACAATCGGTCTGGATGTATTGGTACACGGAGAGTTCGAGCGCAACGACATGGTCGAATACTTCGCGGAGTTCCTCGACGGCTTTGCCTTCACGGAAAACGGCTGGGTTCAGAGCTACGGCTCGCGCTGCGTGAAGCCGCCCGTGATCTATGGCGACGTGGCGCGTCCGCGGTCGATGACGGTGAAGTGGACCGAGTATGCGCGATCGCTGACGAGCCGTCCGATGAAGGGCATGCTCACCGGCCCAATCACCATTCTGCAATGGTCGTTTGTCCGGAACGATATCCCGCGTAAGGACACGGCCTGGCAGATTGCTCTCGCACTTCGCGACGAGGTTCGCGATCTCGAGGCTGCGGGCATTCGCATCATCCAGGTAGATGAACCGGCGCTGCGCGAAGGCCTGCCGCTTCGCCGTGCCAACTGGCACGCCTATCTTGAATGGGCCGTGATGGCCTTCAGGCTGGCCACCAGCAGCGTCTGCAATGGAACGCAGATTCATACGCATATGTGCTACTGCGAGTTCGACGACATTCTGCCGGCGATCGCGGCCCTGGATGCTGATGTCATCTCGATGGAGACGGCGCGCTCGCAGATGGAGTTGCTCGAGGCCTTCCGCGCTCATGGTTACCCAAACGAAATCGGACCTGGGGTGTATGACATTCACTCGCCCCGCGTGCCCGATACAAGCGAGATGAAGAAGCTGCTTGACCTTGCACTTCAGGTCCTCAAACCGGAACAGATTTGGGTGAATCCGGATTGTGGTTTGAAGACCAGAACATGGCCAGAGACAGTAGCTGCCCTCACCAACATGTGCCACGCTGCAGCGCAGTTGCGTGCATCCAGCGTCGGGGTATAGCTATCTCCAAAGGTCAGTGGCTCCCGTACGGGGTCACTGACCATTTCTTTGACTCAGGAACGCGGTCTCATTCCTGAGCAGGATGGTGGATTTATTCTTTAAGAATCTGAACCTTGCGTCGAAAGCCATTCGCGTGATGCACGAAGTTCAATGGGATTGAGGTCGAAGAGCCAAGTGGGAAGTGCTAACGCATTGCTGGAGGAATCTCTGCAGCGAGAGTCCGCCGGCCGTTCACCCGCATGGCATGCTCTCCCAGCGAGCTTTCGCCAACTCGCAGCGCAAACCATCGGGTCGGTGCTCCTCGAGACGGCGAAGCCGGACGGAGACTTTGACAAGAGTCTGCTCTTCCTGGAACCAACCTCGGAGCTGATCGCATGGACCGTCCACGATCTCGATAGGCTCTTCGCGGACCTTGAGCATCATCTGGCCGACGGCCTCTTTGTGGCGGGCTGGTTCAGCTATGAGTGTGGCGAACATTTCGTCGGGCTGCCTCCAAAGCAAGATGCGGCTCTTGCGCGACAAGAGCCGATCGCGCGTCTGGGAGTCTTCAGCGCCCCGATTGAATTTGATCACTCAAGCGGCGTTATCAGAGGCGCACTCCCGGCCGCCAAGAGCATTGCCAGTGTCCAGCAGGATCAGGCCGACATCCTTACAGGTGGCTTGACCATTGCCAGAAAGGACTACGACGCGGCCATTCAAAAGATCCATCATTACCTGCAGGAAGGCGACACCTATCAGATTAACTTCACGGACAACGTGCGGGGCTGCACCGCATCTGAACCACTCGCTCTCTACAAAACTCTGCTGAAGCAGCAGCCTGTTCCCTTCGCCGCCTTCCTCAACGAGCCTGATGGCCCTGTTCTCTCCTTCTCACCAGAGCTCTTCTTTCGCACCCATCGCGGTCGCATCGAAGTTCGTCCGATGAAGGGAACATGGCGGCGAGGTCGCGATCTCAAAGAGGATGAAGCTGCGGTGCTTCATCTGCGAACGGATGAGAAGAATCGCAGCGAGCATGTGATGATCGTGGACCTGCTCCGCAACGACCTGGGCCGCATCTGCCAGTACGGATCGGTCAAAGTCGACAAGCTCTTCCACGTCGAGCGTTACAAGACGCTGCTTCAGATGACCTCTACCTGCTCGGGAGTGCTTCGCGACGACGTCTCGCCTTCGCAGATCTTCGCAACCATGTTCCCATCCGGCTCGATAACGGGAGCGCCGAAGCGGCGGGCCATGGAGATCATCCACGAGTTGGAGCGCCAACCTCGCGGGGTTTACACCGGGGCGATCGGATACTTCGGTCCAAGGGGCGAATCCTGTTTCAACGTCGCGATCCGCTCCTTGAAGCTTCGAGGCGATCAGTTGACGATGGGTGTCGGAGGTGGAATTACTGCCGGCTCCAAAGCTGAAGAAGAGTTCGAGGAATGCAATTTGAAGGCTGCGTTTCTCACCAGGCGGCAGCCACCCTTCTCCCTGATCGAAACCATGCGTTGCGACGCCGGCATTCCACTTCTCGCGCTTCATATGGAGAGGCTTTCCAGTTCAGCCAGATACTTTGGCATCGAATACGACAGAACTCAACTGCGGACCGAGTTGGCGGTAGCTGCTGAGAGCTGTGGAAGCGTCGAAAGCCGGGTACGAATCGAACTCGACGGGAATGGAGATTGGGAGATCGATGCCACTCCGTTGAGCCACGCTCCATGGCGCGGCCGACTGCTCGTGGCAACGGAACGGACGCGCTCAACCGACGTGTTTCTGCGTCACAAGACCACGAACCGAGGTCTTTATGATGGCCCTCTCGCGGAGGCACGGAAGAACGGGTTCGATGAACTTCTCTTCCTCAACGAAGAGGAGTGCCTGACAGAGGGAGCCATCAGCAATCTCTTCCTACGTAGAGGCAACAAATGGATCACACCCTCCCTCGATTGCGGAGTCCTTCCCGGCATCAAACGCAGGCAATTACTCAAAGACCTCCCTGGTGTTGAAGAGGGATTGCTGCAGCTCCAGGATCTAGAGATCGCCGACGAGATCTTCCTGTGTAATTCGCTGCGGGGAGTTCGCTCTGTCTCCTCGATCGAGCGTGTCGATGGAGTCGTAGTCTGGCAAAAGCAGATCCCGCATCTCGCCGGTCATTGAAGAGCGGGCCGTGAGATATATAAAGGTGAGGCGGCAACTCACAGCTTCAGACCCTGTGGAAAGCTGTGACCCAATCGAGGTGGCTCTCGCGATGAAAGCGGCCTTCTACTTCCTTTTAGGTCTTTCCGCGACAGCCTTTGGGCAAGCCAATCAAGGCGAATTGCAGCTCACGATTACCGGCCCGGCGGAGTCGCAGTGAAGGCACCTATTCGCATCGTGAGTAAAAGCAATCACTACGCCAATACCATCACAGCATCTGCCGTTCGGCCTCTATCGCGTGGAGATCGGGCAGGCGGGGTTTGAGCCGCTGTGGCATGACTTCGAGATCCAATCCTCCATCTCCTTGCGTGAAGACATAAGGCTGAAGATCTCCTCGCTACAACAATCCGTCAACGTGATCACCGAAGACACATTGCTCGATACCGATCAGGCTGGGTCGGTCAACCAGATCGGCAACGGAGACATTGAGAGCCGGCTGGGCTCTACGGTCAACGACGCTGATGTCATCTCGGTCGAGATCGTTGAAGCCGCCAGGGATAGCCTTGTGATCGGTCAGGCCTGAGATATTGCCGCATACGACAGATACCGCCTCAAACTCTACGACAAATAAGTCTTCACGCTACAGGAAAGGGTGGAACGATAAAACCGTCCCACCCTTCCCGCAGTCCTTGGAAATCGACAGAGAACGTCGATTCCCACATTACGCACCGCACGACGACTACGACGCACTATGATGACAGAACCGCTTTGCAGATCCAGCGACAATTTAGCTTTGCAGCAACAAGTGAAGCTCCCGGAAAGTCGTGTTATCGGAAATCATGCGCGTCAAGGCCGACGAGCCACTTCTCAATCAGTCTCGCGCACTCTTCCGGTGCTTCCTCGACCAGCAGATGACCCATCGCAGCCAATGTCACGCGCTCGCTCACTAAAAGACGATCCTCCAACTTCGCCGCACTGGCGATCGGGACAACGGGGTCTTCCTCTCCCCAGATCAGAAGAGTTGGAGTGGCTATCGCGGAATTTTCCAGCACTTCGCGCAAACCATCCATGTCCCCGTCCCATGTTTGCAGTATTTCAAGCACTCGGCGTAGAGTGTTGCGATTGCGCAACACCGTGAGATGAGGCCGCAGTTGCCGCATCCTGATTCGGCTCTTCGATCCTGCAGCCTGGTTGTAAGCGCGTAGAATCATTCAGCTCGGAGCAACCGGAATACTCAATGCGAGCATGCGGCCAGGCTGTCGGAGATAGAAGTTCACGACGCGGCTTCTGTAGCCGCCAAAGGGATGCGCCGGAGCCAGCAGCACCAGACCCTTCAAAGCCATTGGAGCCGTCGCCGCGAGCCGCAAAGCGAGTGCCCCGCCATGTGAATGCCCGATCAGAACGGGTTGCACTAAACCAATAGTCTGCATGAATTCGTGGATCAACCCAGTGAGACTCGCCTGATGGACATCTACGCTCTTCTTGTCCGAGGAACTGGCCGAAAGGAGGTCGAGCGCTACAACTCGACGGTCAGTCGACAGCCCGGCGATTAGCTCCGCCAGCGTTTCAGCAGTAGCCAGCAACGCATCGAGCAATAGGATTGACGTTTCATATTGTCTTCCGGACGCTTCCCGCTCTATGTAGGCTACGCGGACACCGCTGACGACAATGTGGCGGTACTGGGGACTCATCACCGCCCCCTAGTCCGTAACAGATCCTGCATGCTCGCAAGCATAGCGAAAAGAGAGGTTCCTCGAAAGTCTGGGCGTTCTCGGCAAGTTCGGTTCTCTAGGCACCCGAACGGGTCGAAGTTGGCGATAATCCCGTTTCCAGGGAGGTTAGGTTTGTAGCTTGTTCATATGCCTTAGGATATTTGGTATGAAGAAACCTAAAGAGCCACCCAATGGCGATCCCCGTTCTGGCAAATTCAAACATTGGGACCTCTTCAGAGGCACGAACCACCCGTCGCCAGCGTTTGAGAAGACCCAGGAGCGGCGGACCAATGGGTTGTGCATTGCCTGCGGTAAGAATCCCTGCGAGTGCAAGAACCCCAAGCAGGTACGCTGAACCTTCCGCAAATGCCGTTCACGAGCTTAAACATTGATGGCCCCCGGGGGGGAGATAATCTCTCATGGTTAAACGGGTCTACGCCTCGATCGTGTCTTCTTTGGTTTTGTTAATTCCTGCTGCACACTGCCAATCCGTTCAACCCCGAATCGCCGCCGCGACCTTCGCTCTATTTAACTCCAAGTCAGGGACATCGCCGGTCCGAAGACTGGCGACCTCCCTGACTCAACTCTCTCTTAGAGCAGATCGCTGAACGGAGTCTCCGGGGTGATTCGCTTTGCCGAGAGCACACCTGTAAACGACGCGTAGACGTTTCCGCTCGTGTCGTAGGCATGCAGGGTGAAGGTGCCGCTATAGGAATCACCATCCCGGCTGAGCGTTATGTTCTCAATGAACTGCGCGCCTGCCTGGGGCGGTCCGACGGTACTCGGTGGCGCGGTGGGGTCGAAGACATTTCCTAGCCACGGAATATGGTTGAGAAGATACCGTCGTTCTCCAGTATGTTTCCAGACTCCTAGACAGAAGTTTCCGTCCTGAGCCGCGCGCGCGGAGTTCATGATCTCCGTTCCGTCGCTGTGCCAGACCACAACCGAGTTGTCGACGACCAATCCACCGGGAATGGGGGTGTTCTGGCTCCCCTGAGTTTGCGCCGTGAAGACGACGTGCCACATCCCGACGATTTGCGGTTCGTGGTCAAAGAAGTCTTCAAAGCCAGTTCTTATGAGGTGCGGACTGGGCGCTCCGTAAAGCGGGTGCCACGCTGCAGGTTTGATCGGTTTGCCTGGCAGACCGCACTGTGCCAGGGCGCCAGGTACAAGGGTAAGAGCCAGCAGCGCCGCGTTCATCCACTTCCAATGTGTTGTTTTCATTTGATTTCTCCTCCTCGGCTGAAGAGGCCGATTGAGGACGAAACTAGCGGCAGCGAACCAAAGCAGCAATGGAGTAAGGGTGAAGGCCGAGGTGAAGTTTTGGTGAACCACTAAGTCTTTTCCATCTGTAGATTTCCGTCGTATACCATAGATGTCTGCCAAGGCGAGGACAAGCGTGTCTAATCCTGCGTTCAGTCCGGAGACCAGTTCTGCGACCGCTCGTGGGCCCGATATGGTCTACGAGTTTTCGGAGTTTCGGCTGGACTGCGGTAGATTTGAGCTGCTGCGCAAGAGTCAACCGCTGCGACTGGAACGCAAGCCGATGGAGTTGCTGATCCTTCTGGTTTCAAGGGAGGGCCAGCTGGTGAGCCGGGCGGAGATCGCGGAGAGGCTCTGGTCCAGCGAAGTGTTCGTCGATACCGAACACGGGATCAATACGGCGATTCGAAAGCTGCGCCAGACACTAAGGGATGATCCGGCTGAGCCGAAGTTCATTCAGACGGTGACGGGAGTTGGCTACCGTTTCATCGCTCCGGTCCTTATCCAGTCGCAGGTTATTCAGCCGCGGGTCCCAGAGCTTCCCAGAGGCGAGCTGGAAACCTCCCCGATCGTTCAACCTGCGCCAATTCATGCGCCGGCGCGCACCCATGCGCATCGGGTTTTGTGGCTCGCGGCTGCCTCTGCACTCGTGCTGCTGTTCACGTTGTTGCTGGCGAGACATCGGTTGAACAGCACGGCCCCAGTCATCAGGTCGCTTGCCGTGCTTCCTCTCGACAATCTCTCTGGCGACACCAGCCAGGAATATCTCGCCGCCGGCATGACAGACGAACTGACCACCATGATCGCCCGCAACTCGACCCTCCGGATCACCTCGCGCACATCGGTGATGCAGTATAAGGGGGCCCATCGTCCGCTCTCCGAGATCGCCCGGGAACTCGGAGTCGAGGGCATCGTGGAGGGTTCCATTGCGCGCAAGGGCGACCAAGTCCACATGACCTTGCAACTGATTCGTGCCGACACCGATTCCCACATCTGGGCCCAAAGCTTCAATCGGGATACAAGCGACACGGCGCTTGCCGGGGAAGCCGCTCAGGAGATCGCCAAACAATTAGATAGTGCGACGCCTGTTGCCATGACTCAGCGCTATGTCAATCCCGCGGCGCACGATGCTTATCTTCGCGGTAAGTACTTGTGGTACAGCGACAGAGAGCTTGAATCCGAGCCGTATTTCCAGAAAGCCACGGAGATTCAGCCCGACTACGCGGCGGCCTGGGCAGGCCTGGCGAACTATTACGGCAAAGCTGTCGTGGCCGGCGAAGTTGACCCCCGCGTTGCACTTCCTTTAGAAGAAGAAGCCTCTGCACGTGCAATCGCGCTCGATTCGAATCTTGCCGAAGCGCACGGAGCTATGGCCGCCACATATCTCATCGCCCGATGGAACCCCGCGGATGCGGACCGCGAAATCCTTCGGGCCATCAGTCTCGACCCAAGCAACGGCGAATTTTACGCGTTCCGGGCCGATGTAATGCTTGTTGAGGATCGACGCTCCGAAACCATTGAGTTAGCTAAGAAGGCAATCGAAATGGCGCCGCTTGAACACGCCCCTTGGCTCGGATGGATTTTTATGGACCACCGCGAATACGATGAAGCTCTCGATGACCTGAAGATTCGCCTCGAAGCCGCACCTTTCAATCCCACGCTTCTGTATTGCCGTATGGAATGCTTGCGCCGCAAGAGAAGCTATAGGGACGCAGCAGACGCTGCGGCGAAGTTATTTTCTGCTTTTGACGACCCGCGTGACGCATCCTTAATTCGCACCGCCTTCGCCAGAGGCGGATGGCCTGCGGTCGTC
The DNA here is from genome assembly GCF_025685565.1 of Granulicella aggregans. NCBI lineage: Bacteria > Pseudomonadati > Acidobacteriota > Terriglobia > Terriglobales > Acidobacteriaceae > Granulicella > Granulicella aggregans. The sequence continues at coordinate 241,844 of NZ_JAGSYE010000004.1, read as the reverse complement.
CGCTGGCAGTTGGCCTTCTACTCTGCTCGACAACAAAAGGAGTATGTCTCGCCCGTGGCGCTGGCAACCTACCACGCTGAACTCGGCGAGAAGGAACCCACGCTCTCAATGCTTGAAGAGGCATTTCGCCTGCACGATTTTGGGCTCCTTATGATCGCCACGGATCCCGCATTCGATTTTCTGCAGAGTGAACCACGTTTCCAGTCCCTTGTGCAGAAGATCGGGTTGCCTGTGACTTCCATCGCAAGTCGCACCGTGACCCGGCGGCCAATCGATTCTGACTTAACCGCCAGGAAGATCGACAGCAAATAAGCTCAACCGACGCAACAGACCGAGTCGCTCATTGACCAGTTCGCTCCCACGAAAACGGCGTTATGGGAAACCGGATCGGCTCGGTCGGCCGTTGCTGACGTAGTTTCTCAAAACCCCGACGACTGAGATGGTCCGCCGCTTGAACTCCACACACAGTGTGGAGGATCTTGAAGGCAGGTTCAAGGAGGACCATCGACATGCAGATTCGCTCAGTTGGCATTGACCTTGGCAAGACGACCTTTCACCTCGTAGCTCTCGGCGATAGCGGCAAGATCCTGTTGAGGAAGAAGTTCTCTCAGAAGCAGCTGATTATCTTCACTGCCAACATGCAGACCGCTTTGATTGGATGGAGGCGTGTTCCGGAGCGCACTTCCTGGGACGGACTCTTCGTGAACAAGGCCATGACGTGAAGCTCATTCCGGCGCAGTTTGTGAAGCCCTTCGTGAAGTCGAACAAGAACGACTTCCTTGATGCGGAGGCGATCGCGGAGGCTGTTGATCGCCACAACATGCGTTTCGTTCCCATTAAGACATACGACCAGCTTGACCTTCAGGCGCTGCATCGTGTGCGTGAGCGATTGATCACACGGCGCACGTCGGTGATCAACCAGCTCCGCGCATTCCCGCTTGAGCGTGGCCTGGTCTTCGCTAAGAGTCCGGCGAAACTTCGAGAGCGGATACCACAGGTCCTGGAGAACGCTGAGCAAGACCTGACTCCACGGATGCGGAACCTGCTCGCTTTACTCTGGAACGAGTGGAAGAATCTTGAACAGCAGGTCGTCGATCTTAACCTTGAAGTGGAACAGATCGCCTCGAGCGACGCTGCCTGCATTCGTCTGCGCCAGATCCCCGGGATAGGACCCTTAATCGCAACAGCGATTGTGGCCGCGATCGGCAACGGTGCCGCGTTTCGTAAGGGACGAGGGTTCGCTGCTTGGATGGGACTTGTGCCGAAGCAGTACTCAACTGGCGGGAGAGCGAAGCTCTCTGGCATCAGTAAGCGGGGCAACCGCTATCTGCGCAGGATCCTGATCCACGGGGCACGGGTAGTCGTTCTGCGATGCAAGCGAGATCGACTGGCGATGGGTCCATGGATGACAGCGCTTGAAGCGAGAGCTCCACGCAATGTGCTGATCGTCGCGGCTGCGAACAAGCTGGCGCGGATCGCATGGGCAGTCCTCTCAACCGGCGAGGAATATCGCGGTGCAGCTGAGGCAATAGCTGCCTAAGCCGTTCCGCGTCACTTCAGGGCTACAATTTGAGTTTCCCACCGAGGCCTGCACCGGAACGAGCAGGATGAAAGAACAGTCAAAACGGCGGACCTGAAACCTGATCCCGCAAATGGCCATCACCGGCCGACCGACTTAGCAGGGCAGGTACGCGCGTATCTCATCATGGCCAGGAGACTCAACCTCCAACAAAGGCCGGATACATTGACGCAGACTTTCCTTCACCCTCAACTTTTCCCTTGCAGTCAGACGGCGGACCATACATTGCGGGAGTGTCAGCCCACTGCACCGCCGTCGAGCTTGCATGCCGATCGGCAAACGCACCTGTAACCCTCCTGTTAAGAACTAGGTATTACTTACTGTGGCACCCTCTACGGCACGCCCAGCAATTTCATCCTTCCGGTGGATGCGCCTTTCATAGCAACTTCCTAAGATCGCGTGAGCACAAAATATGCACCCACGCACGCCGCCAACGTGTACGCGGGCCACCCCGCCACATGATCGCGAACCTGCGCCTGCATGAATCCAAGGACATCTCCAATGAGCTTCAAGCTTCACCGCATCTCTGCCCCTCTCTTTGCCCTCCTCTTCACCGTTGGCGCGGTCGCCGCCCACTCGCAGGGTTGCATCCTCGCCCGTTCACCAGAGCAAGCTGGCCTTCCCACCGAACAGGGAGGCTATCTCCAGCCCGGCCACTGGCAGGTAACCATCGGCGAGCGCCATCAGTTCTCCTACCAGCACTATGTCGGCGACGTCTACCAGGAGTACCGCGCCCAGCAGGGAACGCAGGTTGAGAATCGCATTAACCTCGCGACCCTCGGCATCACCTACCAGGTCACGCCCCGCGTCAGCGTCAGTATGGACATCCCTGAGCTATGGGCCTCGCGCAAATCGCAGAGCTCACCCATCGAATACCAGGCCACCGGCGTCGGCGACATGATCGTCACCGTCAACTCCTGGATCCGAAATCCCTCGAAAGCTACCCGCTGGAACGCCTCCGTCGGCCTCGGCGCGTATCTCCCCACCGGCAACGACGACGTAAAGAACACCACCAGCTCCACCAACGCCACCACCGGCGTCACCACCACAACCACCGCGCCCGTCGACTACTCCATTCAGCCCGGCACCGGCGGTTGGGGAGGCGTCCTCAACTGGTCCGCTTACACCACCCTGCATCAAAACCTCACCCTCTACACCGACGGCAACTACATCGCCATGAACGGTGGCACCGACGGCGTGCAGCGCTCCACCAGCACCACCACGCCGCTCAACGACTTCAACTCCATCGCCGACCAGTACCTCCTCGAAGCCGGCCTCGCGTTCCCGATCTCCAAGGCTCCCGGCCTCACCGCCACCGTCGGGCCGCGCTGGGAAGGTGTGCCCGCCTACAACCTCTTCCCCGTAAGCAACGACGGCTTTCGCCGCCCCGGCTACGCAGTCACCCTCGGTCCTGGCCTCGAGTACACCCGCAGCGGAAACATCCTCTCCGCCGGCGTCTACAAGGCCGTCCGTCGCGACCGCACCGTCAGCTACCCCGACAGTGTCTACGGGACCCACGGCGACGCAGCCTTCGCACAGTACGTCTGGCTTGCCAGCTACACCCGCAGGTTCTAACTCATGCACTCATCCATGAAGAAACTTCTCACTCTCGCGATCACCATCGCTATCGCCGGCTTTGCCCTTACCGCAGGGGCGAAGCCGGTTCCCGACCTTAAGTTTCAGGACCTGACGGGTCACATCCAGAAGCTCTCCGACCTTCGCGGCTCCATCACCGTCGTCAGCTTCTGGGCCACATGGTGCGGTCCCTGCAAAGAGGAGCTCCCACGCCTCTCCACACTCAAGCAGCGCTACGCCAACAAAGGCATCCGCTTCATCGCCATCTCCGCCGACGATTCCAAAACCCGCTCAAAGATTAGTCCTTACATTCAGGAGCAGAACCTTTCGCTTGAGGTCTGGACCGGTGCCGACATCGGCACACTCGACCGTCTGGCTTTGGGCAACGCCCTGCCGTCAACCATCATCCTTGACAAGGATGGCACGCCCATTGGTCGCATCATGGGAGAAGCCCGCGAGACCGACGTCACCACCTACATCGACTGGCTGCTGAGCGATCGCTCCACTCCCGCACCACCGTCAACCATCAAGCGCTTATAGAGCTCTGCCGTCATCGCACCGCACTGTCGTCCGTGATCTCACGATGGCTCTGGTGCAAATTTCTCGACGGCCGCGGTTCTTCTGGCGACGTGGTTTTCGATTAGGCAGCGAACACTGCATTCCAGAGTTCCGAATTACCTCAATATGGTGGTGGCAAACATGTACAACTATGACGCCGGGGTCACGCCGGCCAACAACTACGCACCTCTGCCTGCGGGCAACCCGCTCCGCCTCTTTCCGAGCCTCGTCCAATGACATTCACGCCTAAATTTGTTCGTAGAAACGAAGGCAGTTCCCTCATTGAGGTCGCGCTCATCCTTCCCGTCATGATCCTGATGCTCATTGCCGTCGTCGATTTCGGAGTCATATTGCATCAAGATCTTCTTGTCGCAGATTCCGCACGTTCCGCCGCGGAAGCCGCCACCACATTCCCATGGGCCAACAATCTGAACTACACCAAGTCGGTCGGAACCTCCTCCGCAAGCGGCATCCCGGATATAGCATTAATGCTACCCAATATTGCCTCTGCGCCTCAGGTAGCTCTCAAATCCTCTGTACGAGCCATACCTCCTGTGGCTCGTACGGGATCCCTAATCAGTACATCCAAGTCACTGCCACTGCCCAGCTTCCACTCCTTTTCTCCATCAAAGGCCTGCCGCTTACATATACGGTGAAATCAGTAGCCATCGCACCCACTCCGTGGACGGGAACGAACTGATGACGGAAGTCGTCCTTAATCCGCTTCGTTGCTTCCGACGTCTGAACCGCGGCCTACGGCGAGAGGACGGCAATTCGCTCATTGAGACCGCTCTGATTCTGCCGGTTCTCTTCCTCATGATCTTCGGATTCAGTCTCATGATCTTCCGCATCGGGAATACCAACTTCGCCAGCCGCGCGGCCCTACGCTACTCCACCCTTCATAGCGCCACCAGTTACTCTGCTGCAACCCAGCAAGACCTCAACAATATCGTCAGGCCCTATGTCTTCAGCTTTCCCGCGAACACTTGGGTCCATCACTTCAAGTTACCCCAACGGCAATGTCATCGGCTCTGGTGTATACGTAACCGTTACGATCACATATGACTTGAATATCCTCGGCTACACATACAACGACATCCGCTACAGCAGCACGGGCGTGGGAAGCATATTGCAATAACGAGTCTGCTGCGCTTTGAATCCTGCCTGCAAGAAGTGCCTTAGCACCCTTGCGGAAGCGAACCTTCGGAGAGCCGATGAAATCCCGCGCAGGCATCGGCCTGGAGGTTTCCTCGGAAGCTCTTAAGACGACCTTCGAGTGCTCCCGGCGACGCCCCTGCATGAGGGGACTAGCGAACGGTCGTTTCTCCTACCGAGCAGGTATTGATAAGCGGCTTCTCGCTCACCAACCACCGGTCATGGAACTCTTCCAGAGTGACCGCGTGGCCGAAAAGCCAGCCCTGCGCAAGGAGTGGAAGTCCCCTTGCTCGATAGTAGGCGCACTGTGCCTGAGTCTCGATGCCCTCAGCGACGACAGTCAGTTTTAGCACTTCTCCCATGGCCAAAATCTGCGGCAGGATACCGACCGTGACCGAATCAGTCCCGATCGTCTGCGTAAATGCTTTATCGATCTTGATGCCATCAACCGTAAGATCCTTGAGATAGGCGAGGCTCGAGTAGCCGGTCCCAAAGTCGTCAATGAAGACGCGATAGCCGCGGCCTCTAAGCTGTGCGACCGCCTCCATGGCAACGCGATGCCGGACCGTTGCTCCTTCCGTGATCTCGATGACCAGGTTGCGCGGCGAAGCTCCAGCGGCGCGGAGAGAAGCCTCCAGCATGGGCAAGAGTGCCGTATCGGACAAGTCAGAGGCAGCAACATTTACGTTAATGAAGAAGTCCTTGTTTCGGTGAAAGCAGGGACCGAAATCAGCGATCACTTGGCGGACGACCCATGCAGTAATCAGGTTCACAAAACCACGCTGCTCAGCAATTTGTATAAAAACCTGTGGGGAGATAACGAGTCCATCCTCGTCGGTCCAGCGCACCAGCGCCTCGGCTCCGACCACCTTCATGGAAACGAGGTCTACCAATGGCTGGTAGACGACGCGCAGACGGTTCTGCCTGATGGCGCGCCGAAGTTGTCGTTCGATGCCCTTTTCTTGCTTGATTAAGAGCATGTAGACGAGACCCAGGCAAAGGCCAGACAACCCACCAATAATCACCCAGACCCGCACCTGACGGCTTTGTTCCAGGATCGCGGTGTGGATATTCATAGAGGCCGTTACGCAGGGCGGATAGTGATCCGAGCACTGCGTCGAGTAGAGGTTGTTCGCGTCACGGCGATCGACATTCTCCTTGAGCAAGTCCTTGGTCACAGGAAAACGGTCCCCACCTAGATACGGCGATCGACCGGCGGGGGCGGTGCGCATCGTGATCGTAAACACTCTCCCCGGAGGTCCCGCTTTACGCGGATAAGGGTCGAACGCGACGTACGAGTCCTGGATGCGCATGACAATTGCTGTCCACGGACCAACTCGAAGAGGCTCCACATTGATGTAGATCTTGGAGTTGTCGGAACCATCGAAGGCAGGCTGAAACTCGTACTCAGGCAAACTGGAGCGGTCGATCATGGCGGAGCACTCAAGGCGACCTCCGCTCATGCGGCCAATGTCTTTGAGATAGTGCGTATCGTTCATCAGCAATCTACGAAAGCTGCCGAGCTCCGCCTCCGAGCAACGCGGCAGGCTCGAAGCATTCATCTTTGCAAGGACTCGCAGGGCTTCAGCGGAGTAGTCGTCCACCTCCCCCAAACGATCTACCGCATAGCTCCGTAACGAATGCTGCATGAAGTTAAGGGCGACCCTGACCCCTAAAAGACTGCCCGTTACCATGCCCAGTGCCGTGGCACCCAGAAGAATGGCAGTTCTAGTGGCGACGCGAAACAGAACTCTTCGTGTCATCAGCCGCTTTGCTGATTGCAGGTTGGCTTGAGAAACGTGCAAATCGCTTTGGGTCATGGTTTCGTCTCTCGGCTGCGGAAAGTCCGAAAGTCCTTTGGGATGGGATGATAAGTAGCTGCGGCCGCGATGTGCAGAGGCAAATGAGGGTCGAATGTACATGTGACGCTTCGCGTGCCAGACCGGAGGAGCAAAAGCGCGTCCCGCTCGAGACCAGCAGATCATATGCTCGATCAATCAGCGGTTCAAGGTGAATTCCTCTCTTAACACGTGGATTTGACGGCAACAAAACGACTACTGGTCGACGAGCAGCTTTAGTACGGCGTTATGTCTGATGGCAGACGCAACGTCTGTGTCCCGACACTGCAGAATACAAACTCTCCCCTGCGTAAGTTTCCTTTGATCGAATAGAACCGCCGACAGCTATCGAATTCCAGGTCTCTTCAGGGGGAGGGCGCTTCCTTGGCGAGCTGATGCGTTGTTCTCTGAGTCTGGCATGGCCGAAGTCGGCTCTATTTCCGGCTTCGCGCTCTTGCAGAAGAGCCTTGAAGCCTCAATGTCGCTAACGGCACTCAGAAGGATGTCCTGACTGAGGTTTTCGGTACGAGGATGGCCCGGAATCTCTTAGGGAAGCACTTCGGTTGCAAGATGGCCGAAAACGAATCGGTTGCGCCCTGCACGTTTTGCCTCATAGAGAGCCTCGTCGGCGGCGGCGAGGGCGAGCTTCTGATCGCTACCGCACTGGAAGGCTTCCAGATGCACGACGCCCAGGCTGCAGTTGATCGCAAACTCGGCCGAGTTGTAGATCACCCTCAAGCTGCTGATGGACTTGTGCAACATAGTTAACCGTTCGCGGACGCCGCCTAAGTCGATATCACCTGGCCCGATGCCGACGAGGATCAGCAAGAACTCCTCTCCGCCGTAGCGGCCGACGTGGTCATAGGAGCGAACGCCGGCCGCCAGTGCCGCGGAGAACCTTCGCAGGGCTTCGTCTCCCGCGAGATGGCCGTACGTGTCGTTTATCTGTTTGAAGTGGTCGATGTCGGCGAGAACGACAGTCACCGGAGTGCCATCGCGTTGGGCACGAGCCAGCTCCTGGTCGAAGGCTTCGAGAACTGCAACGCGGTTGAGCAGACCGGTGAGGCCATCGTGGGTGGCCTGACGGTGCAGCTCTTCGCGGCTCGCCTCAAGCTGCGAAGTGCGTTCGAGCACCATGCCTTCGAGACGGCGCTGCTGAGCGAACAGGTTTCTGGTGCGCAGACGAAAGATCAAGCCAATCACAAGGCAACAGGCGATTCCGCAGAGGGTATAGAACCACCAGGTGCGCCACCATGGCGGCATGACTCGAAAGCCAAAGGCGATCGGAGCGGAGTGCGCGCCGCTGACGCTATCTAGCGCAAAGACTTGAAATGAATATTCTCCCGGCTGCAGATTCTCAAAGTGCGCAGTCTGGTCACGGCTCTCGATCCAGCTGGGGTGCAAGCCAGCAAGCCGGTAGTGGAAGCGCAGACCGGCACGGTTGATCGTGTCTGGAGCAGCAAACTCGAAGCTCATGTCCTGCCGGGACCAAGGCAGCTTTAGCGCGCCAGAGAGAGGGACCAGACGCTCCCCAATACGGGCTTCGATGATAGCGATCTTCGGAAGGGGTATTTCTAACATTCGCTCGGGATGCAGGATGCGAGAGAGACCACCGCTGGTCGCTAACCAGATTGAGCCATCCGGCCCCGAAGTCATCTTGCCATCGTTGATGTCGTTCCAAAGTAGGCCGTCTTCCTGTGTGAAGCGGTGCCATGAGACGCCGTTCCAAGCCAGCACGCCATCATCCGTGCCGACCCAGAGCCATCCGCGAGAGTCGGAGAGCATGTCGACTACAGCTGCCGACTGCAGAGCCTTGGGTAGTTCCAATTTGGTCGCCGTAAGACGGCCCATGCTGGAACCTATTCCTTTTGCGGCCTCTCCGTCGGGACGATAGACAGCGCGCCAAATGGTGGCACCTGCCGCAGTGATCCACAGGCTTCCGTCGCTAGCGCACGCCATACCGGCGAGTCTGGGCAACGGGTCGGGGAAGCCGTAAAGCGATGGACGAGACCATAGGTCCCGATCGCCTTTACGCGCCAGCCGCACCAGTCCGTTCTCTCCCAGGAACCAGACGACCCCGTCAGGGGTAAGGCAAGCTTGTGTCGTGGACGCCCGAGGGCCAAGCAGGGCTGGGATCTGGGGGAGAGGCGATAGGGGCCGATGCCCAGACTGAAGTAAATGGCCGGAGCCAAGCGAAGCCCACGAATCAGGTCCGGCGACAGAGTTCTGAAGCCCCGACCGGGAATCCTCGTCGAAGACCGACGAAACATCAAATACGCCGGAGTCTGCGATGAGGAACGTGCGGCCAGAGGGATCGCGGAGGAGCCGGTAGATATAGTCTTGAAGATCGGCGAGGACTATAACCCGGGACGGATGTCCTTCGACCCTGAGCACTTTACCGGGAAGCGTAGTGATGAGCAGAGCGCCGCGGGTCAAACCTTCATCGGGAGCTACATCTCCCGGCTTAGCGTGAGCGCTGGCTCCCGAAGGACGGTCGGGAGCGGCCATGATCCCCGTGACTTGGCCATAGGCCCAGTTCTTGGCAAAGGCAGGCTCAGTGACGAGACCACTACGGGTGTCGAGGATCGCAAGCCCCTTTTCCGTGCCGACCCATACACGGTTTCCTTGGAAGGGGCCGATCGACCAAATGTTTGAGGAGGGCAGCCCCTGGTTATCGATCCATCCCTGCCAATCGGCATAACCAACCCAATGATAGAGCCCATTTCCTATGGCACCCATCCAGAGATTACCGCGCTCGTCGAAGAGAAGAGCGGTGAGATGCGTCGAGGTAAGGCCGTTCGATTTGCCAACGGTCTGCCAGCCGGACCCGTCCCACCGGGCTATGCCGCCTGCCATCGATACGACGACCCTTCCCATGGGATCGCAGGCGATGGGCAGACGCGAGTAGGTCCCATTTCCCGCTGTTTTAGGGAGAGAGCGGTCGACGAATGTAGGGTGGGGTCGATCCGAAGCCCCGGGAAGCAACGCTACGATGCTATTCAAAGAAACGGCCCACACGGTACCCTGGCGGTCCTGAAAGACGGAACGGTACAGCTCCGTCGGGACACCTTGCGCTTCCGCCCATTCCGTTACCACGCCATTGGGCTTCCACGAACAGAGCATCTTCGCGCAAGCCATCCACAGGGTGCCGTCGGGCAAAGCGAGGATCGCGCCAAGATGGTCGAGAGAAGGATGCGCGGCCAATTGGTCCGCGGAGAAGAAGCGTTCCGTGCGTCCCGGAGCGGGCGAGTCACCATCGGGGCTGTACCGGAGGCGGTAAAGCTCATTGTGAGTGATAACGAGGAGACTCCCCGAGCCTTCAGAGGCCAGACTGGAGCTGCGGCTCATTTTGACTGGTTGAAGAGCGGCGGGGTAGAAACCTTGACCTCCCCAGCGATAAAGATTGTCGTTACTTGCGGCCCAGAACGTCCCGTCGCTGGCGGCAAATACCTCCGTAATGTAGGGTTCGGCTATCCCTTGTGCGGCCCCGAAGCGCTGAAAGCTAGATCCCAGAAAGCGATAGAGACCGTTTTCGGTACCTGTCCAGAGAAAGCCCTGGCGATCTGTGGCGATGGAGTTTACCGCGAGGTTTTCCAGTCCGGATGTCTGCCGATAGGCGCGGAAGACATACTCCTGGCCCAGAGCTCTCCGGGCGCTGCAAAAGAAGGCGCACAGAGCCAATTCGCATAGCAGCAACAGCGTCGTCGCTCTTAAGAGCCACGTAGTCGTCCGATACGGCATCAATTGCTCCTCCCGTTGTCGCGGAGATCACCGCTCACTATCGGCAGTTTGGAACAAAAGGATCAACCCGGAGGAGATCATCAGCCTCGGTATTTTCGACCTCTTGAAATTTTAGCCGGTGGCGATTCGAAGTTGGTCAGAGCTTGAAGGGCGACGATGTGGTGCGCACCCTGAACAGGCTTAAACTCGAACGTGGCGTCTCCAAGGTGTTGTTCTGTGATAAAGGCAGCGAGTTCACCAGTCATGCAATGGATCTGTGGGCCTATCAAAACGGGACAAAGATCGACTTCTCAAGGCCCGGCAAGCCGACTGACAACGCCTTCGTAGAAAGCTTCAACGGGACCTTCCGCGCCTGAACACCCACTGGTTCATGAATCTGAAGGAGGCAAAGCACCTGATCGAAGCCTGTAGACGCGAATATATTGACAGTCGTCCTCACGCATCCCTCGCGGGCAGGGCGCCAGGCGAATTCGCCAGCCAGATCGCAGCCCGCCGCAATCTGGCTACAACTCAAACAACTAGCTGAAAACTAACCTTCGACTTGGTACAGATTTTTCAGACCCTTCACTCCGCCAGTTTTATCGTTCCTAACTGGTACAGAAAAGGCCGGGCATTCCACTTTCTGATGCTCTACTTACAGTTCGGTGGTTTGTTGGCAGGAAGCCGGACATCTCTCAACGGCGACTGTCGCTACCAGGCTAAAGCATTCATCGGTTCGCGGTTCCGCGCAACTCTCAGAATCATCCAGGTAAACGCACTTCAGTCCGCGTCTTCCTCGGGGAGTCAATGTGCGCAAAATTGCCGATGCACCCATCGAGAAGGGCCACCGATTCAGCCCTTCTACTGAAGGGCTGTTGTGCTTAACGCCTCCTTTCCCGTCCCCAAAGATTGGGCGGTTGGCTTTGTGTTTAGAGTCGTGGGAGCTGTGGCCCGATCGACAAACTTCGAGCAAGACTCCCGAAGGGCATTTCTGTCAGGAGGGTATGGGCGGCAGGTACGTCGAGCGGTCTGACTCCGTGATGAGATGCGCGAGGTTCGATCCAGGGCTTCGCAACAATACGATGACAATCTCCTGACCACGACGTGACAATACCCGGCTGGCGCTCGGCTACTCTCGATCCAAGACCGCAGATATACCGCAATTTGCGGGACATATCGCATTGCTTCGCCAGATGCCCGAGGAGATGAAGTCTTGCCAACGCTTGCCAAGGAACGATCTCTAACTGCTTCTGAGGCTCTAGGTTCCTCGCCTTCATCCGCACCGCGCGACGCCCCTCGCCAAAGTGCGGCCCAGGAGCGGACGGCTGTCCTGAGCCGTAAGCAGAGACTTCGCCGGGCGGTATTGCTGAGCTTCCGTGATCCTTTGCCGACAGAGTGCCTCGAGCTCTACGAGGTCAGCAAGAGGGAGTGGCGCAGCCTTTCACACTGGCTGGACGTAAGCGGGTTGGCGTTGTACTTTCTGGACCACATGCGCAGGTCGCAACTGACTCACATTCTTCCGGAACACGTGCTTGCCCGGCTGCAGCAGAACATGCTCGACAACACGGAGCGCACCCGCGGCATGATCCTAGAGTCAGTCGCCATCCAGGAAGAGTTCCAGGCAGCCGCAGTGCCGTACGCGGTGCTGAAAGGGTTCTCTCTCGCTCCGGAGTCGGTCCCACGCTTGGAGCTGCGTCATCAGTTCGACCTGGACTTTCTGATCACGGAAAAAGCCATCGCAGCCGCTCGGGCTGTGCTCGAGCGGCAAGGATATCGCTTGTACGCGGTCAGCGGGAAGAGCTGGGAGTTCAAGAAAGAAGAGAAGATCGGCATCTCGATGGAGGACTTCTACAAGGACACCTCCGGCCGGACAGTCGAGCTTCATCTTCAAGCGCGTGGGGAGGAAGCCGGGTCGGTGTTGAGCCGGGCGAAAGAGCGGGACTTTTATGGCATCGATATGCCGGTGCTATCCCCAGTCGACTTGTTCCTTGGGCAGGGTATGCATGCGTACAAACACATCTGCGGAGAGTTCTCGCGCGCGGCGCACCTGCTGGAGTTTTATCGCCACGTGATGACGCGGTGGCACGACGACATCTTCTGGAGCGAGTTGCGGTCGCGGGCCGAAGGGAACCCCAAGGTATCGCTGGGGCTCGGGGTGCTTACGCTGCTCATCACGAGCGTCATGGGGGAGTTTGCCCCAGTCAAACTGACGGAGTGGACGGTCGATACGCTGCCGCCGGCGATACGTTTGTGGGTAAGGCTTCACGGACTTCGCACCGTGTTCGGAGACGTTCCCGGCAGCAAGCTTTACCTGCTGCTGGTGCGGGAGCTTGAGCCTTCCGGCCAGGCGATGGGGCGCTCGCTATGGGAGTCGTTGCTTCCGCGTCGTCTGCCGCCGCAGGTAGTGCTTGGCTTCGAAGGCGAGAGCCTGTGGATGCGGGCGAGAAGATATCGCATGCAGTTGAAGTACGTGCTCATCCGGTTCCGCTTTCACATTGTTGAAGGGCTTCGCTATAGCTGGGCAGCCTATCGCTGGGGCCGGCAGACGGAGGGGCTGACAGGATGACCTCTCTGCGGCCAGCAGCTATCGCGTTCGATGCGATCGCTCCAACCTTCGACTCCCGTTTCGGGAGATGGCTCAGCGTCGCGGCACAGCGTCGCGCGGTTCGCGCGGCTCTGGTGCGGGAGTTCCCGAGGGCAGGGCGAATCCTCGAGCTTGGCGGTGGCACAGGTGAGGATGCCAGCTTCCTGGCGGAACGTGGCTATGAGGTGCTGCTGACGGACCCCTCGCCAACAATGGTGGACATCGCAAACGCCAAGCTCAGAGCTCTGGGTGGACGCGCAGAGGTCGCTGCCGCGGAGGACATGCAGACCTTTGCGGAGAGGCATTTTGCTGCGGGCGGAGAGAGATTCGAAGGAGCGTTCTCCAACTTCGCGCCGCTGAATTGCGTTGTGGATCTATCTCAGGTCGCACGTGGCCTGGCGCAACTTATGAAGCCCGGCGCACCGGCGATGCTGGTCTTGTTCGGCACACTTTGCCCGGGCGAGATGGTGACCGAGGTATTGCGCGGGCGCCACCATCTGGCACTACGGCGCCTGATGCGCGGTGAGGCTCCGGCGATGCTGGCCAAGCGCGAGTTCCATGTGGTCTACCATCGCAAACGCGAGATGATGCGCGCCTTCGCGCCGTGGTTTGTGTTGGAGAAGCGCATCGGCATCGGAGTCACCGTGCCACCCAGCGCCGCTGAGCCATGGGTATCGCGACACCCGCGGCTGCTCGAGGCGATGGAGACGCTTGATCGAGGGCTTGCGGGTCCGCTTGCGATGCTGGGAGATCATGTGCTCTACCAGTTCCGCCGGACGAGCGTTCCTTCAACAAAGTGATAGCCCCGACAGGTGGAAGACGGCGACGAACCCGGAGATGAATTGAGTTGATCAAACTAAAGCAAATCGCAGACATAAACTTTCCCACTCGATCAGCGACATATCGCCTGCATGCTTTTGAGGGTATCGACACGGCTGTGGATGGAGGAGAACCGCGAGTTGAGACCGCGGTTGCACTTGTACTGGGAGAAATCTACAGCACACCGCCGCTGGTGCGGATTCACTCGCAGTGTGCGACTGGCGACATCTTTCACTCTCTGCGATGCGACTGCCACGACCAGCTTCAACTGGCCCTGCACACGATTGCGGAGGTGGGGGCTGGAGTGCTGGTGTATGAGCACCAGGAGGGGCGTGGCATTGGCCTGATGGAAAAGCTCCGAGCGTATGCGCTACAGGACCAGGGACTGGACACGATCGAAGCAAATCTTCGGCTTGGGCATGCGATCGACCTTCGAGACTATGCCCTGGCGGTGAACATCCTTCGGTTTCTCAAGGTGCGATCTCTTCGCCTGATGACGAACAATCCGGAGAAGATTCAGGCGGTGAAGTCGTCGGGGATCGAGATCGTGGAGAGGCTGAGTGCTGACGTTGCCGTGACGGAACACGCTGCCCTATATCAAGCCACGAAACGCGACAAGATGGGGCATCTCTCCATGCTGACGAGCAGAATCGGGCCCCGGATTATTGCTAGATAGATCCATATTTCGCTGCTCACGCACAGTTCAAACAGATAGCAGCAAACAGATGACAGGTAGCTGACAATCATGAGACAACTCTCTGCTCCCGCCCAAATAGGCTAAGTCAATCAAAGGGTCATCCGGCTGTTTTCACTGCAAGGATGACCTGCGGCGGTCCCAGCCAAAGTGCCACCGCCGCACTAGCCTTCGAGGTGAATTGTGGCCGATGTCCTGATTACTCATTCCTATCATCTGGGCTACGACCCCAAGCAATTGCGCAAGATGCAGCCTTATGCTCCGATAGGCACTCTCTATGCGGCTTCCGCGCTACGCGAGATGGGCATCTCAGTAGCGGTCTTCGACTCGATGCTTGAGGAGCCCTCGGCTGCGTTTGTCGCCATGCTAGACGCAGAGCAACCGAAGATCGTGGCGGTCTACGAAGACGACTTCAACTTCCTCTCGAAGATGTGTCTTACGCGGATGCGCGAGGTCGCGTGGGAGATGGCGGGAGTGGCGCATAACCGGCGCATCCTGACGGTCGTGCATGGGTCGGACTCGACCGATAACCCTGGCTTATTCCTGGAGAACGGTTTCGATTATGTGCTCTGCGGCGAGGCCGAAGAGACGCTGACACAGCTATGCGCCGCAGTGCTGAAAGGTGACGCGATTCCAATTCCAATGCTCGATGGGCTGGTGCGGAGAGATGAGACTGGTCAGCCAGTGCGAAGTGGGAATCACCTGGCGAAGAATCCTGAATGGTCGCAGCTCTCGGTGCCCGCGCGCGATCTTATCGACCTCGAGCCCTATCGCAAAGCTTGGATGGATGCCCATGGGTACTTCTCCACGAACATGGTGTCGAGCCGCGGATGTCCCTATCGTTGTAACTGGTGTGCCAAGCCGATCTCAGGCAATAAATTTCACCTGCGTGCGGCTGCGGCTGTGGCTGAAGAGATGGCGGTGTTGAAGAGAGCGGGGGCGCAGCACATCTGGTTCGGCGACGACGTCTTCGCACTCAATCATCATTGGGTGGAAGAGTTTGCCGAAGAGGTAACCCGGCGTGACGCTGCCGTGCCATTCAAGGTCCAGTCGCGTGCGGACCTGATGACGAAGGATACGGTCCAGCATCTGAAAGCGGCAGGGTGCGCGGAGGTATGGATGGGCGTGGAATCCGGATCACAGAGTGTGCTGAACGCGATGGACAAAGGGCTCAGCCTGCCTGCGGTCGTCGTCGCGCGCCGCCGGTTGAAGGAGGCGGGCATACGAGCGTGTTTCTTTCTGCAGTTCGGCTATCCGGGGGAGGGCCGGAACGAGATTCAGGAGACCATCGAATTCGTCCGGGAGAATCGGCCTGACGATATCGGAATCTCGTTCTCGTACCCGCTGCCCGGCACCGCGTTCTATGAGAAGGTGCGGACTCAGCTCGGGAAGAAGCGCAATTGGAGCCACAGCGACGATCTGTGCATCATGTTCAAGGCCGCGTATACGACGGACTTCTATCGCGCTGTACGCAATGCGCTGCATGCAGAGGTGGACTCGTGGAGCCAGGTGCCCACTTCAAGCGCGACCACGGCCAGAGTGTATGAACTCTGGAAGACGGTGAATGAGCTGGAGCCGGAGTGCCGGGACCTTGAGGCACTGGAAGGCTTCGATGAGTTGACGCTGTCATCGCCCGCGCTAGTGCAGATTGAAAGCTTCGTACCTACACCGGGAGGTATAGCGTGATCGAGGCAGGCTTACAAGACAGCATCGCAGCCAGTGACGCCTATGCCGTGGGAGTTGCTCTTCGTTGTCCTCGTTGCTTCGCTGATGTTGACATGCTGGACTGCGCGAAGTGTGGATTTCAGATTAGGATCGCAGACGGAGTGGTGCAGGCGCTGCCTCCGGGACGAGCGGAGCACTATGCGGACTTCATCCACGACTACGAGGGAATTCGCGCGGCTGAAGGCCGCGGCAGCGATACCGACGACTACTACCTTGGCCTGCCTTATCACGATGCATCGGGCCGGAATCAAAAGCAGTGGGAGATTCGTGCGAGAAGCTTCGAACATCTTATGAACGGTGTCCTCCGACCTGCCGGGTCCGGGCTTAAAGTATTAGACCTCGGCGCGGGAAATTGCTGGATGAGTTTTCGCCTGGCCCTTGCTGGCTATCAACCTGTGGCGGTGGACCTGCTGACGAACAGGCAGGATGGGTTGGCTGCGGGTGCGCACTACGACAGACATCTGCCCCAATCCATACCGCGGTTTCAAGCGGAGATGACGCGCCTGCCTTTTCGGGATGGACAGTTCGATGCGATTGTGTTCAACGCATCGTTTCATTACTCGGAAGACTACGAGGCGACGCTACGCGAGGCGCTTCGATGCCTGAAGGACGACGGACGTGTGATCATCAGCGATACTCCCTGGTACTCGCGAGAGGAGAGCGGGCAGCAGATGATCGCGGAACGTCAGGCCGCTTTCATTCAGCGCTACGGGACTGCCTCCGACTCCGTCTCCAACTTGGAATATCTGACGGACGAGCGGTTGCGCAAGCTCGAGACACAATTGTCGATTCAGTGGACCGCGCATTCGCCGAACTACGGCTTCAAGTGGAAGATGCGTCCGATCGTTGCGATGTTGCGCCGTCGTCGCGAGCCATCACGGTTTCGCGTTTATGTGGCGAAGAGAGATGCGTGAGCTTGCCCACAGACCGAGGCAAGGCGATGCGGTCCTTCGTGGAGTCCGCTATGCGAATGGGTCGATGGATAGTGATTGGGGTTCGATCCAGATCGACGCGGGCCGGATAGTGCATGTTGGAACGGATGCGTCTCTATTGTCTTCCCCGCGAGGCTCATCAATCGACATCGATTTGACCGGGCACCTGGTTCTGCCGGGACTGGTGAACGCGCACGATCATCTGCAGTTCGCACTTTATCCGCGGCTCGGAGATCGACCTTATGGAAATTACGTGGAGTGGGGAGAGGAAATTCATCGCAAGTTTGCGGATGTCATCGCAACCCATCACTCTGTTCCGAAGCGCGTTCGATTGTGGTGGGGCGGGATTCGCAATCTTCTCTGCGGTGTGACTACGGTATGTCATCACGACACTCTCTGGCCGGAGTTGCAGAAAGAAAAATTTCCCGTCAGAGTGGTGCAGCAATACGGATGGAGTCACTCCGTCGCGCTAGGAGGCGACCTTCTCAAGGCTTATGAAGCCACGACAGCAGACGCTCCCTTTATCCTGCATGCTTGTGAAGGAATCGACGCCCAAGCAGAGCAGGAGCTTGCTGAGCTAAATCGGCTCGGCGTTCTGGGCACGCACACCGTCCTTGTCCATGGGCTGGCGCTCGATGAAGCGGGGATCGATCTGTTGCGGGAGCGGGAAGCGTCGCTGATCGTCTGCCCTTCGTCGAATGATTTCCTGTTCCATCGCCTGCCTGACATGGAGCTTATGAATGGGATGGAGAATCTCTCGCTGGGAAACGATTCTCCACTGACTGCCATAGGCGATCTGTTGGATGAGATCAGATTTGGAATGCGACAGTGCGAGATAGCGCCTACCAAGATGTACGCCATGGTGACCGAGAATCCGGCTAGGGCTCTGCGACTGCGTGACGGTGAGGGAGCGGTGAAGAAGGATGGGGTGGGTGATTTGATTGCGGTTCTCGATGAGGGTCGCAGCCCGGCAGAGACGCTGGCGTCTCTCTCCACGCAGGATGTGGAGTTTGTGATGATCGGCGGTTGTGTGCAACTTGCCTCTGAGAGTGTCTGGCATAGGCTGCCACCTACGGCGCGAGACGGACTTGAACCGCTATGGATTGATGGAACAATTCGATGGCTGCGTGCGCCTGTCTACGAGTTATTGCGGCAGGCCGAAGCGGTGTTGGGTGAGGACAGCGTGCGGCTAGGTGGTCGGCCACTTAGAAGTGCGGCCCTTCGTTGGGTTGGAGCCTAGATGTCACACTTCGGGGTCTTGTCTTACAAGGGAGCCGGCCATCTGAATCCGTTGATTGCGTTGGCCAGAGAGTTGGTCGCGCGTGGGCATCGGGTTACGTTCTTCCAGACAGCAGAGTTGGAGGAGCACGTACGCCTGCACGGGTTGGAGTTCTGTTCCATCACTTCCTCTGCCGCTCGTCCTGCCACGAGCAGCAGACTCGCGTACAGATGGAAGTTCATGCAGGAGATCGTCGCGCTGCGTGACGGCATCGATCGGATCGTCTTCGACATGGAGTTGTTTCTGCGACAGGTGCCGCCGGCGATGGCAGGCCGTGGGATCGACGCGATCATCATGGATGAGATTGCGCTCGCGGGCCCTACGGTGGCGGAGATATTACGTCTGCCTTATGTTGTTATCTCGACATCCGTACCGCACAACTTCGGATGGGACGGACCTCGGAGTATTGCGTCCAGGGAAACTCTCATAGAAAGAGTGCAACGCGAGTGTCATCAGGTGTCGGTGCTGCGCATGCGAGGCCCCGTCCGGCGTCGGCTGGACGCACTTCGGAGAACCGTGGGGCTGGGTCCGATAGGTCAGGTGAAGCGGAAGTTTCCGGAGCTTGCACACATCACGCAGCTTCCACAGTGCCTGGATCTTCCGCGGACCACACTTCCTTATAACTTCCACTATGCAGGTCCACTCGTGGATGAGGCAACGCGGCCAGCGATGGATTTTCCATGGGGCCGCCTCGACGGTCGAACGATGGTTTATGCGACCTTTGGAACCTCTCGCCGCAGTGACCTGGCGCTCTTCCATTTGATTGCAGAGGCCTGTAACGAACTTTGTCTGCAGTTGGTGATCTCGCTCGGTGGGCGCCGTGGGCCTGAGAGTCTTCACGGACTTCCTGGAGACGCGATCGTAGTGAAAGCCCTTCCACAGCTTGAGATTTTGAAGAGGGCCGACATCGTCATCAGCCACGGCGGCCTCAATACGGCGCTCGAGACACTGAGGGAAGGCAAGCCAACGATTGTGATCCCGAGGGCCTTCGATCAGCCCGCGGTGGCGGCACGTTTGGAGCGGTGCGGTGTTGCTCTGGCTCTACCGGCAAAGGATCTTTCCGCAGGAGCGATCCGCACTGCACTGCATACTCTACTTGGTCAACCCGGATATCGCGATGCGGCCATGCGGATGAAGGCAGCAGTTTGCGCCTCGGATGGACTCGCACATGCGGCGGATGTCATTGAGTTGTCGTTGAGACGGCAAGGAACTCGATCATGACTCTCACCTGCAATCAACGCGCGGCCTCGTGGCTAGAACGCATCGTCATCACGCTGGCGCTGCTTTACCTTGCCGCCCATACACTCCCCAGAGCATGGAAGACCCTGAACACGGACTTCCCCAACTACTACATGTCGGCTCGGCTGGTGCATGAAGGTTATGATTCCGCGCGGATGTATGACTGGTCCTGGATCGAGCGTGAGAAGGACCATCGCGCCGTGAACATAAGGGTCATCGGCCTTTTGCCGATTACACCGTTTTCTACGCTGGCAATGTTACCGTTCGCGGGACTTGCACCACTGGCTGCTAAGCATGCGTGGATTCTGCTGAGCTTGGCATCGCTGGTCCCGATTGTCTGGATGCTTAGGTCGATGACTGGGCTTAGTATCCAGCGTGTCGGACTCGCCTTCGCCCTGTGTTTTCCATTCCATAGAAACTTGGAGTTCGGGCAGTACTATGTGATTCTGCTGCTGCTCCTCGTTACTGCTTGCTGGTCCTATCTTCGAGGATGGCATGTGGCGGCAGGCGCGCTTATAGCAGTCGCTGCGGCTTGCAAGGTATTTCCGGTTTTATTTCTGTTATTTTTTCTGCGGCGCAGAGAGTGGCAGCTACTGGGGTCGGCCCTGCTAACACTTTTGCTAGCTGCTGGCGCTTCGATCGCGGTCTTTGGCTGGAATGTGCATCGGACTTATCTTCATGAGATTTTGCCGTGGACTCTGCGTGGCGAGGCGATGCCGCCGTATGTGCCGAGCGCTTCCATCTCGGGCATTCTTCATCGGCTCTTTCTCTCGGAGCCGCAGTGGAATCCGCATCCGTGGCATAACTCGCTCCTGTGCTTTGCACTGCTGATGCCGGTGCTGCAGATGCTCGTTTTGGCACCGGCTGTTCTGCTCATCCGTCGAGCAAACACCAGCCGGAGCCGCATCCAGCTTGAACTGTCGGCGTTGCTCACGGCATCGCTCACGATCTCCACTGTGCCAGCGCTCTACAACTTCATTCTGATGGCGCTGCCTCTCTGCGTGCTGACTGCGGTGCTGATACAGGCGAGGCGTTACGGCTGGGCTCTTGGTTTGGCGATGCTCTATCTTGGCATTGGCTTGCCATTGCCGAGTCCAGAGAAGATGGCGGGAGCGTTGGCGCTGTTACAGCTCGCGCGACTTCCGTTGCTGCTTGCTTTTCTGGCTGCGAACTATTGGCTGTTGTGGCGTGATCCGGACGCCGAGAAGACTCCGAAAGGAGTGGAGACCTACCTATGGGCCGCCGCGATGGCAGCCGTCGCAGTCGTCAGCGTCTTCTCTACTTTTCAGCGAGAAGGTTCCGCGCGATCGGAGTACGCCTATCGATTGCCGTTACAGGGCGAGGGACTTCTGAATGCGCAGCCACATCCCGCAGGCCGGGGAGTTCGCTATATCGCGTTCACCTTCGCAGGTTACCACTTGGTTCCAGACGCTCAGAATGATTTGGCACCGACCGCGGTTGCCGGACTCCCGGACGATCTTTCATTTGCCAGCAGCGGGCCGGAGAGCCTCCTGGTGGAGCACGCCACGAGTCCGCACTCGCAGATCGTCGATGCACCGCGTGGTTGGAAGGTTGTCGTCGATGACGCGCGAGAACCGATGCTCTCCGCGAATGGAAAAGACCTTACCTACATTCGAGATGACCATGGGCATGGACGATTGATGGAGCGGGCAGCGTTTGCGGAAGATGGTGTGCGCGAGTTGGCACTGACAGAACCTTCGCTGAATGTCTATGAGGCATCGTTTCTTTCAGAGAACGAGTATGCGTTCTCTGCGGTCGCGGACGGACGCGCGCCGGAGATCTACCTGATGGATGCTATGCATGACAACATTCCGCTCCATCTCGGCGAATCCCGCTATCCTGCAATCTCTCCGGACGGACGTTGGATGGTATACAGCCGGTTCGATGGCAACGGATGGAATCTATGGCTTCGCGACCAGGAGAACGGAATGACGCGGCGTATCGCAGATGTGCCGTGCAATCAGATTCAACCCATATGGGAAGAGGATTCGAAGACAGTTCTCTACAGCACCGATTGCGGGCGGAGCTTGTGGTTTACCGCAGTGGCCCGGCGGAGAATTGTTCCCTGACTCCGCGCACTATGACTTCTGGACCAGGCGGTCCAGTTCATAGATCGCATAATCGAGGACGCTGTACTGGAGTTCGAAGGTGGGCACGGGCGAGAGTATCTCCAGGATCTTCTCGTGCTTTGCGCGAATCTCTCCGGCCGAAAAGAGTTCGTTCCGAGTGCGTTCCGTCGCGGTTCCTGCGGGCAGCGGGATGAGCCTGGTGCGTGGGGATCGGCTTCGCTTCAGATAGACAATGGAGTAGATTCCTGCCTCAACCGCCGTCGAGTGGACGGGCAGCTCGGAGGAAGGAATCTCGAGCGACGGCTTGCCCTCCATCCGTGGCGTCACTTCGTAGCTTGCCAGCTCCGGAAAGATGTCCTTGGCTGTGGGGCGAAAGCGTATGCGATGCGCGTGTCCGACGACGCGAGGAGTTGCAGAGTCATTGATGAGGTAGCTGGTGTCATCGGAGGTATAGGTCCATCCGGCTCGCGCGCAGGCATAGGCGAGTGTCGATTTGCCAGCACCGGATTCACCGCAAAGAAGAATTCCCTTCCCTTTCTTGCTGACACATGCGGCGTGGAGATCCGTAACGACCGACGCGCCGAGCAGGAGATAGACCACTTTCTCGAGAAAGTTATAGCGAAGGTAGAGGCTGTTGCTCACCGCCGAACGATTGAGCCAGACGAAGCTGGTGCATGTCTTGAGATCGAGCATCGCGTGGTTTTGAGGATCGGCCGTGAGTGAGTAGAGGTGGTTGTACTCGCGGCGCGTAGGTTCAGGCGGGCAGGCATCGCCGCCGGTTGCGCTGACTCCGACGCGAATCTGCAAGGCAGTGTTGCCGTGGCGCAGGCGGCGATGACCAAAGCTCTCTTGAGCGGCGAGGAGGACGGCGGGGTCATTCGTCAGGACGTCGACCGCAAAGCCAAGTGGGTAGAACGTAGCGCGAAGTGGAAGCTCCATATCGTAGAGCAGAGCGTCCTGAGGCCTGTGCGGTACGGGCGGGACGCCGCTCTGTTGTGGGCCCTGTAGAGCCGCCATTTTTGCCATCCCGCCGTCCTTTGCAATGAACCTTTAGTTGCCTTGAGAGGCTCTGAAGGCTTCTTCGAGGATAGCGACAAAGCGCTCGGCGCTTGTCATTTTGACGTCACGGAATTGTCACGTGTTTCACGCGGCAATTCCTGGTGACGATCGACCGTGACAATCAATTGACAAGCGCAAGACCATCGAGAGACACCTCCGAAGATGCGATTCACTATCGTCGCCAGTAGGCCTTGATTGAGATCGAGGTGACTGGAGGAGACAGGCGTGAAGGCTTTCCACGAAGTAAGCCGATCTGAGCTTACCTCTGAGGTTCTACAAGATGAAGTGGGTACGAGGGGCTATTTATTGGTCCGCGATCTGCTCGACAGAAAGGCCATCGACACCGCGCTGAACGACGTAACACGAGTGCTCTCGCGGGCAGGTTGGCTAGATACAGAGCATGACCCAAGAGAGAGATTTTCGGCGGCAGGAGCGGCATGCGGCGATCCTGATCCGGGATTCAAACGCGTATACCAGGAGGTCTTCAACCTTGAGTCGCTGCACCGGTTGCCGCATGGTCTTTCCCTGCGGAACGTAATGGAGATGCTTGCGGGCGATCAGGTGCTGGTTCACCCCAAGCCGATCGGCAGACTGATCTTCCCGAAGTGCGAGCGCCTGGTGACGCATGCTCACCAGGACTATGAGTTCATGGGAGGTGACCCAGAGTTTTATACGGTGTGGATTCCGCTGCACGACTGTCCCGTCGAAGTCGGTCCGTTACGGATACTGGAGGGATCGCATCGTCACGGAATTCAACATCACGAGCGCGACAACCTTCACGTGCCTGAGATCCCGGAGGATGCGGCAGCTGGGATCGAGTGGGTTGGTGGCCAGGTGAATGCGGGCGACGTCCTGATCTTTCATAGCCTCACAGTCCACGCAGCTTCGCTGAACCTGTCGGACCAGATGCGACTTTCGATCGATTGCAGGTTTCAGGATGCCCGCCGAACTCTCAATCCGGCCAATCTTGTATTCGCTGGCGAATCGGGTAAGTCGTGGGAGAAGACCTATGCCGGCTGGACCTCGGACGAGTTGAAGTTCTACTGGAAGAAGTTGCCGCTGACGCTTCAGCCTTCGAAGGCCGAGTTGGCAAGCCTTGCGGATACGGCCGCGGCACCGGCTAAGCGCGCCAGGTATCTCAGGATGATCAGCCAACTGGAGTAGGTGCGGGCGCAGGATTAAAGCCCTGCCGACCTTTGCCGGAAGGGCTTTGAGTTATAGATGAGAAACGCGTTGTTACGGATTTAGAAAGTGAAGGAGCTGCTTTTCATCTTCCGCGCTTAGCGATGCTCGGACCCTCATGTGCTTTACCACGGTTCCAGAGATGCTCGGCGAAAAGCCTTCCGGAGTGTTGTGGCACCGTGAGCAATTTTGATGGAAGATGCGGGCACCTTCTTCTTCGTGTTGCGGTTGAGACGGCGCGGCTGTCTTGTTCTTTCCGGCCTGGCGAGAGGGGGGCGAGGCTTGCGATGCCGCCTCCGCAAACGAGACTGAGGATGCAAAGAGGCATAAGGCAACAATCATCTGCTTCGTGTTCATCTTACTTTCCTTTCCAAGCTGGGAAGAGGAAGCGATAGACGATCCCGGTCTGCCAGATATTGGAGTTTCCAGTCGAGGCAAATTGCCGCGAATAGCTGGTGAGTATGCGGGTGTTGTGCGGAAGGTTGTAGTCGATACCGAAGTCCGCGCGCTGCGTGTTGACCAGTGGCAGACTGTCACTGAACAACGTGTCGCGGCGGAAGCTCTGGTTCATTCGAAATACCGGCTCGATGCGGCCGACGATGCTATCGAATCCGCCAAAGGCCGGGGTGCGATAGGCGGTTTCAATCCAGAAGCCTTGGGCGTGGTGACCGCGAGAGAACTCTGAGCGGAGCTCGAAGCCGGAGTTGGCTGGCTCCCACCAGAGGTGTCCACCGTAGAAGTTTTCGTGTGTACCCTGCAGGACGCGGTTGTAAGAGAGCCCGATCTCAAGACGATGATCGGGCAGGTAGAGGCTCGAACGTCCTCCCACGGACCGGTTGGAAGCGAAGTATTGGTTGCCCGCATGGCTGGAAAAGTAGGCGTTGTAGCTGATGGAGTATTTATGGCGGGATATGGCGGACCCGCTCAGCATACCGCCCGTCCCTGTACCTGTACCTTCGGTGCCGAGGCCGGCAGTCAGGGGACCACCCTGGAAGTTGCCGATCCATATCTCGGAGAGGCGATCGTTATAGGTGTTGAAGGGGATGAGGAAGCTGCCGCCAACGATCGTCAGGCGACGCGAAACCAGATAGTCGCCCTGAAGATAAGTGAGACTGACGAAGTGGCTGTGGTCATAGCCAGGGTTATTGCCTCCGTTGGGTGCGAAGTTCTCCAGAAGGATCGCACGCGATTCCACCAGGATGTGCGACCCGATGGGCGCTGCGATCAAGGGCTCGATCATCGGAGAGTAGCTGGTCTGACCCGCGTTGGTTGTTGTGAAGAAGCCGACACCGCCGGAGAGCAGCGGCGTATCCTGGGCGACCCCGGATCGCGCGAGGGCCAGCGCGGTCAAAGATAGAGTGGCCAACTGAAAGAGCCTCGCCAATCCTGGGGGGCGGAGTTTGTTGAAAGGGTGTGCCATAGCACGAACTGTAGCGGGGTCGCCGGCGCGTCGTGTCTCGGGATCGTCTGGGGATTGTCACTTCATTGTCAATTCAGCGAGCGCATTTGCGAACACTCGAAAGGGAGCTACGCCTCGGTCTTCAAAGCCTCGGCTCTCTCGCTTTTTCTTTGCAAGCCGGTGCAACAGGAGAGTGACATTTGCTTTACTCCCATGTGACAACTGGCGCGCGAGGGCTGGCTAGAGTCGGACTATCTCGTCCTCACAAGGTCGAGTCAATGCGGTGATGCTGTCGCTCACCCCGCCGAGGTCTGTTCATGTCGCCGCTTTCTTCCGTTGTCATGACGTCTCCATCGCTGCTCTTTCCCTTTGAAGAGCGGCTCGCACGCGCAATCGAAGAGATGCGCCTGGGGCGTCCCATCATTCTTGTCGACGACTTCGATCGCGAGAACGAAGCTGATTTGGTCACGGCAGCCGAGACGATCTCCGTACCGACGATGGCCCAGTTCATCCGGGAAGGCAGCGGGATCGTATGCCTATGCCTGACGTCCGAGACGCTAGACCGTTTGGATCTGCCCCAGATGGTGTCGACGAACGAAAGCTGTCACCAGACTGCCTTCACCATCACGATCGACGCGCGCGATGGCATTTCGACGGGCGTCTCCGCAGCGGACAGGGTTGCGACGATACGTGCCGCCGTCGCTGCGGATGCTCAGCCGCGCGACCTGGTCCGGCCCGGACATGTGTTTCCTCTTCGTGCAGCGCCTGGCGGTGTGTTGGAACGCGAAGGACACACCGAAGGATCGGTCGATTTAGCGCAGCTCTCGGGACTTCAGCCGGCAGCTGTGATCTGTGAGATCACGAACCCGGATGGAAGCATGGCCAAGGGAACGGAGGTTAGCCGGTTTGCGAGACGGTACGACCTGGTCACGTTGAGTATCTCGGAGCTGGTCGAGTACCGGAGATGCGATCCAACGTTTCGTCTGTCGACGATGGCTTGCTAAGCCGGAGCTGATCTTCCCGAACGCTGCGATTTGCCTTGGGTGATTCGCTATGACCTATCGGCGTGTGAAGAGAAAAGCGCTCAACAAAAGAATGACATTTGCCAGACGTTCCCATGACACCCGCTCGTTCCCCAGTCCTTACGGTATGAGACGAAGAGAAAAAGAGAAAGCGTATGCCCACATTGTTCACCTTCTTCACTATCCGCAAGAAGATTCGAAGCTCGGTCACACCCGAGGCTGAGCACCTCGGCAAGTTGCCGCGTCTTGCATTGGCGACCGTTCTGGGATTTGTGGGGATGCTGGCGCAACCAGCCCACGCGCAGGAAGAATTGCCTGCTTCGTCTCCTCAGAGCACATCTCAATCGTCTTCGAGTCCGGAACTCGGAACTTCAAGTTCGGGGCTCGGAGCCACGGACGCGCCGCAGAGCGACAGCCCTCAGGACGATCGGAGCCGACTCTCGAACGCTGAGAGCCTCGTGGCTCCGGCCTCTTTATCGTCGGACCAGATCATCCATATCCTGCAGCAGAACCCCGACCTGGTTGTGGAGTTGAAGTCGCAGGTAGCGGATCGCCTGCAGCAGCAGGGCACGCCGATCGACGCCAACGATATCTCTGACCAGATGCTCTACAGCCAGATCGCAACGAACAGCGATCTTCGCTCAAACATCACGACGTTTCTTCGTGCACGGGGATATGTCTCGCAGGACGATCTTCAGAGCCTGGGTTCGAGTCCGAGCGGTGGTCCGGCAGCTGCCGGGCTCGCTGGGCGAGGTACTACGGCGGGCGTAGCGGACCCGGACAAGCTTGCTGCATTGGGACTTTCATCGTCCCTGCGCGGAGACGGATCGGCCGACACGATCCGGTCGATCAGATCTACTGGCAATGCACCCGATAACGACCAGACGCGAGGACGCGAGGCGGTGAACGCCTCGACCGATGCGCCTAAGGTGCTTCGCCAGCCTGCGCCCTACAACCTGCAGTCGATGCGCGATCTGTACACGCAGGTCCCGGAGCAGACGGCCTCACTCAAGCGATTTGGTTCAGACGTCTTCGTAAACCGCGATGTCTCGGCGGCATCTCGCAACGGCGCGGGCCGCGACACACCGCTGGACGTTCCATTGGGTCCGGATTATGTTTTGGGCGCGGGAGATACGCTGACCGTCAATATGTGGGGCGGCGTGACGCAAAGCCTCAACCGCGTGGTTGACCGCGACGGCCGTATCCTGCTGCCGGATGCGGGCTCGCTCGACGTGTCGGGACTTCCGCTGCAACGCGCGCAGAGCCTGATCGAAGACGCTCTGAAGAAGCAGTATCGGGATGTGAAGGTCACCGTTACCGTGTCTCGCCTGCGCACGGTGCGGGTGTATGTCGTTGGCGATGTGCAACGGCCAGGCGGCTACGACATCAGCTCGCTTGCTACTCCTTTGAGCGCGCTGTTTGCGGCGGGCGGCCCCACAGGGGCTGGATCGCTGCGCGTGGCACGGCATCTTCGCGGAGAGAAGCTTGTGGAGGACATCGACCTCTACGACTTCCTGCTTCACGGAGTTCGCAGTAAGGATGCTCACTTCGAGAGTGGAGATACCTTGCTGGTGCCTCCCGCAGGAGCGCAGGTTGCAGTCTCCGGCGCGATCAGGCGTCCGGCGATCTACGAAGTGAAGCCGGGCGAAACCACTCTCGATGCGGTGATCGACGACGCTGGCGGATTTACTGCCGCGGCCTCGCTTGCGAACATCACGATCGAGCGGATCGACGCCAATCGGCAGCGCGAGACGGTGACGCTGAAGACATCCGGCATAGAGAACGCAGCCGCAGACCACGTCGCCATAGCCGAATTCCAGGTGAAAGACGGGGACCGCATTCGAGTTGCGCAGATCCTGCCTTATAGCCAGCGCGCCATCTATCTTGAAGGACACGTCCTGCGTCCCGGCCGGAGATCGTTTACCGAGGGCATGCGCCTGAGCGATGTCTTGCGCAGCTATCAGGACCTGCTGCCGGAGCCGGCGTCGAATGGCGAGATCATCCGACTGGTACCGCCGGACCTTCACGCAGAGACGATCAACTTCAGCGTGCCGGATGTGCTGATCGGGAATGGGAATGTCGATCTTCAGCCCTTCGATACGATCCGGGTTCTGGGACGATATCAGGTCGATGCTCCCAAGGTGACGATCCAGGGCGAGGTGCTGCGCCCGACTTCCTATCCCATGTCCAAGGGGATGACGGTCGCGCAGCTCGTCCGTATGGCGGGTGGATTCAAGCGCGACGCCCTGCTCGCCACGGCAGACCTCACCAGCTATGGAGTGCTGAATGGAGACCGAGTCACGGGAAGCATCGCGACGGTGCATATCGGTGCGGCGGTGGCGGGGACCGAGCCGGGAGCCGATGTTCCGCTCAAGCCAGGGGACATTCTCACCATCCATCAGATCACTGGCTGGAACGAGATTGGCCAGTCGGTACGGCTCGAAGGACAAGTAGCGTATCCGGGCACGTATGGCTTTCGCGAAGGGGAGCGACTCAGCTCCGTTTTGCGCCGAGCCGGAGGGCTCCGCGAGACAGCCTATCCCGCTGGCGCGGTGCTGGTGCGCGACCAGGTGCGCGAGCTTGAACAGAAGAGCCGCGAGGAGCTGATACGCCAGATTGAGACGAGCTCGGCTTCGGCCCGCCTCGCGCCCAACCTGGGATCGGGCGACTCCGGAGCCACGCTGAAGCTGATCCAGGCACAGCAGGACCAGGTGCTGGCGCGCCTGAAGAGCGAACCTCCCACCGGCCGTCTCGTGCTGCACATCACCGCGGATATCAGCAGCTGGGAAAGCACTCCTGCCGATATCGAGTTGCGCCAGGGAGACGTCTTGACCATTCCCAAGCGTCCGGGATTTGTTCTCGTCACCGGGCAGGTCTACAACGCCACCGCGCTTACGTTCACCCCAGGCAAGACCGCAGCCTGGTATCTGCAACATGCCGGTGGAACAAGCGACACGGCAAACCGCAAGGACATCTTCGTTGTCCGCGCGAACGGCTCGGTCATCGGGCGGCACTCGGGCGGACTCTTCGATCCAGCCGTTCTCGCCACGAAGCTCGATCCCGGCGACGTTGTGGTCGTACCGCAGAAGGTGATCGGGGCTTCACTCTTCTGGCGAAATCTCTTGACCGCGGCACAGTTGGCCTCGTCGATCGCCATTACCGCAGCCGTAGCGAATCTCTAGGTCGCTATGCGTGCATTCCTGACTACCGCACTCGTTCTTGCTTTCGTTAATCGAAACGCTATGCCTCAAGCCATTCCCAACTCGAGCAGTCCCCAGACGCACCACAGCACGGATTCCGTGTCGACGTATGTGCCGATCGAAAGCTGGATCTACCCGGCTTTCGACCGGCTTGCGGCCGAAGGATATCTACCCGGCGCATTTACAGGTCTGCGTCCATGGACCCGCACGACCTGCGCACGTCTGGTGATCGAGGCGAAGCTGAACCTCAGCCACGATCTCCAGTCTCAGGGTGACACTGAGGCACTCGCGCGCAGTCTCGAAGACGAGTTTCTGCCGGAGCTGCAGCGCATGGACGGAGCACGCAACGCTGAGTTCCGTATCGAGTCAGTGGACCAGCGAAGCACATCGATTGCCGGCCGGCCCTTGACCGATGGATACCACTTTGCCGAGACCCTTGTGAACGACTATGGCAGACCATTCGGTCAGGGCGACAACAGCTACACAGGCGTCTCCCTGCGCGCAACCGCCCGGACCTTCGCCGCTTATGTCCACGCAGAGGTACAGAAAGCTGCATCGGCGCCGAGCCCGAACGCGGCGACCCAGACAGCGATTGTCGCTGCCGACTTTACATCGGCAGGTGCGTTTGGCCCTGCCTCCGGCTTCACGCGTGGCAGACTGCTCGACGCGAATGTTTCGTACACCTGGGCGAACAATCAGTTCATCTTCGGCAAGCAGAGCCTGTGGTGGGGACCTGCTCGCAGTGGCTCGACCTTGTTCAGCAACAACGCAGAGCCACTGACGATGTTGCGCTACGACCGCGTTGAGCCTTTCGTGCTTCCGGGGTTTCTCTCACTGCTGGGTGAGATCCGGGCCCAGGCATTCTTCGGGCGGCTCTCCGGCGCGCAGTTTGTACAGGCTGAAGACCGCATCATAGGACGGCCAGGCTCCGCACTCAACGATCAGCCCTTCATCCACGGACAGAAGGTCTCCTTCAAGCCGACGGAGAACTTTGAGTTCAGCGTCTCGCGTACCGTCCTGTTCGGTGGCGCCGGTGTTCCAGTAACGACACATACTTTTCTGCGCAGCTTTTTTTC
Organism: Granulicella aggregans; assembly: GCF_025685565.1. NCBI lineage: Bacteria > Pseudomonadati > Acidobacteriota > Terriglobia > Terriglobales > Acidobacteriaceae > Granulicella > Granulicella aggregans. Next base: position 211,119 of record NZ_JAGSYE010000004.1, on the reverse strand, counting down.
CACTTCGGGTGGAGAGGAACAACGCGATCCGGGCGATCGCCGCATCGCTGTAGACGCTCAGTATCGAATACCCGGCCTGCGCAACTGTCTGACCGGATACGTCGATGGGTTCTCGGAAGACCAGCCGTTTCCAGTTGTCTATCCCACCGAGAGTGCATGGCTATCCGGCTTCTACCTGCGCTGTGTGCCAGGCTTGCCGCGCGTGACCGTTCGCGCCGAAGGCCTGTTATCGCCGCATCGCGACCTCGCGTTTCCCGGCTTCTTCTACTTCAACGTTCACTACCTCAGTGGATACACCAACAATCGCCAGTTGATGGGAAGCTGGATCGGCCGCGAAGGAGATGGCGAACAGGTGTGGACGACATGGAGTCTTTCGCCACGCTCCTCCATCGAAGCCAGCTTTCGCGGCATGAACGTAAACCACGAGTTCCTGCAAGGGGGAGCGCTGCGGGACTTCAAGGTGGCTGCCAATCTTCAGCTCCGGCCCGAGTGGCATCTTCGACTTGAGAACCAGGCGGAGTGGTGGCGGTTTCCGGCTCTTTCGGCCGCGCCCCAGCGTAACGATGCCTTCACTCTTCAGCTCTCCTACCGCCCCCTATCGAGAACCAAACCATGAGCCCCAGCGTTATGACACCAACCCCCGAGTACACCGCGCAGGTAGCGGCCACCGCTCCCGCAGACTGGCTGAGCCGCGGAGTTCTGCTTTGGCAATATCGCCGTACGCTTACGCGCGTCACTACCGGCGCGATGATAGTGAGTCTCGGCATCGCCTTCGTCATCCCCAAGCAGTACAAATCCGTCGCAAGCATCATGCCACCCGACCAACAGGGCTCCGGCGCGATGCTGTTGGCAGCGCTCGCGGGGCGCTCCGGGGGGCTCGGCAGCCTTGGCAGTTTGGCGGGTGGCCTGCTCGGCACCCATACCAATACGGCGCTTTACGAGAGCCTGCTTGAGAGCGGCACCATCGGTGGCCGCCTTATCGACCGGTTCGATCTGCAGAGGGTCTACCACTCGCGCTATAGATTCACGACGGCAAAGCATCTGGCCAGAATGACAAAGATCACGGACGACAAGAAGAGCGGTGTGATCACCATCGCGGTCGAGGACACCGATCCGGTGCGGGCCCGCGACCTGGCCCAAGCCTATCTGGATGAGTTGAACAATCTGCTCACCCGAACGAGCTCATCCTCCGCGCGGCAGGAGCGCATCTTCATCGAGAGCCGACTTAAGTCGGTGAGCGCGGACCTCGAACAGGCTCAACTTGCGTTGAGTGAGTTCTCCAGCAGGAACAGCACCATCGATCTCAAGGAACAGACCCGCGGTCTCGTCGATGCAGGAGCGCGCGTGCAGGGAGAGTTGCTGGTGGAGCAGTCCGGGCTTCAATCGCTGCGTCAGATCTACGGCGACGGAAACGTGCGGGTTCGCGAGACCGAGGCGCGCATCGCATCGCTGCGGCAGGATCTGCAAAAGATGGCGGGAACGTCTGCTCCTTTGCCTGCGACGGATGCGGCCATTTCTTCCTCCGCGACTGGCCCCGAAGACAAGGCAGCTCTCTATCCACCGTTAAGACAGCTTCCCCGTCTCGCTGTCCCGTATGCAGATCTGTATCGCCGCGTGCGTGTTCAGGAGACCGTATTCGAACTGCTTACACAGCAGTTCGAGTTGGCCCGCATTGAAGAAGCGAAGGACATTCCCATCGTCTCTGTAATTGACTCGCCTGGCATACCGGAGAAGAAGTTTTTTCCGCCACGCCTGCTGCTGACTTTACTGCTTACCTTACTTACGTTTGCGGCTACGGCGGCGTTGATCCTGATCCGCGAGCAATGGCGCGCGGTTGACCCCCGCGATCCGCGCAAGTCCTTCGCAGTCGAGGTCTTCTCGGTTGTACGCAGGCGGCTGGGCCAGCTTGCCGGAACGCGGGATGGTGTCGCATGAGGAGACACCTCGTCAATGGCTTCTACGGTGTGCTGGACTACGGTGCCCATCCGTTCGGGATGCTGCTGGTAGCGCCAATCGTGCTGCATCGACTAGGAGCGGCCGAATACGGGGTGTGGATGATCTCGACCGCTGTCGTCAGTGCCGGCGGCATCATCGCCTCGGGCTTCTGCGATGCGAACATTCAGCGTGTCGCCAGGCTTCGCGGAACAGGCTCACTCGATTCCATGGTGAACGCTGTTCGCAGCATGATGGGGATCAACCTGGTGCTGGGCGTAGCGCTCGCAATCGCAGCGTGGATTGCCGCCCCCTACGCGGCGGTCCACATTACGGTCGCGTCCCTTACGCCGGTTCGAGAGTGCCTGATCTGCCTGCGTATCGCGAGCCTACTGATCCTGGTGCGCGCCGTTGAAAGCGTGAGCGTAAGCACGCAGCGCGCCTTCGAGCAGTATCGCGATGCAGTCCGGGTGAGCGTCGCCGTGCGGCTTCTGACGCTAGCTTCAGCCGCGCTGATCGTCCTATCTCATCGCGGCATCATCGCCATCCTGGTGGCCACGTCGGTCTTCCTGATCGGCGGTACCTATCTACAGTTTCGCCAGCTCTGGAGGCTACTTGGGGAACGCTCCCTGTGGCCGGTCTTCCATCCGGACGAGACACGAGCGCTGCTTGGCTTCGGCGTCTTCGCCTGGGCGCAAGCTCTGTGGGGCATCGTCTTCGGACAGCTTGACCGAGTGATGCTGGGTGTCTATCTCGGCGCAGCCGCCCTGGCCCCCTATGCGTTATGCATACAGTTTTCGCAGCCCATCTTCGGGCTTACCGCATCCGGCCTGAACTTCCTCTTCCCTTACCTCTCCAGCCGCACGGCTACGGCTTCGCAGGCGGAGCTGAAGCGAATGGTGTTGAAGTCGTTCGCCTGCAACCTGCTCCTGGTCTCCGCGGGGGCGGCGGCGCTGCTTGCGTTCGGGCCACGACTAATCCGCATATGGGCCGGGGCCGGAGTCGCGCATAGCGCCACCGCCATTCTGCCTCCGATCGTGATCGGGTCGGCGCTGATGGGCTTAGGAGTAACAGGAACCTACGCTATGCAGGCCCTGGGACTGTTCCGAACAGTAGCCTGCATCAGTCTTGCCGGAAGATCGGCGGTGCTGTCCCTGATGATCTATCTCCTGCGCCACATGGGGATTCAAGGCCTGGCCATTACACGTGTGTTCTATGGCTCGGTCGCTCTGATCGTCTACCTGCCCCTGGCCAATGCGCTGGGGATGGGACGCAGCAAGACAGCAGGTGCATCGTCTTTCGCTGCGGGCCACGAACTCACCGTCGGTCGCGAACTCAACGAGGGCTCAACGCTATGAAGATTCTCGTTACCGCCGCTTCATCCTCTGCGCACATCTCAGGCGTTCAACGCCATGCCTTCAATCTGGTGCGCTGCCTTCTACTTAATCCTGAGATTTCGAGAGTGGACCTGATCCTCGCTCCCTGGCAGCGTGGAATGGCCGAGGCGTCGGGGCTAAGCTCTGACAGCCGGTTGGCGATCCACTATCCGGAGATGGGCCGAGGATCGATCGCCAGAAACCTCTGGTACTACAGGGAACTTCCGGAGCTAGTCTTCCGCCTGCGTCCCGACCTCGTTCACCTCTCCTATCCGATGCCCATCGACGCGAAGGCCATCGGTTGTCCGACGGTACTAACTTTGCACGATCTCTATCCGTACGAGATCCCGAGGAACTTCGGACCCTACCAGTTTCTCTTCAACCGCGTGATCCTATGGCACTGCATGCACAGCGTCGACGCAATCGCCTGCGTGTCGGATACGACGATGTCGAAGTTGAAGCAATACGCTTCGAGCAAGTCGTATGGCAAAGCCATACGTATCTATAACTGCGTTGAGCCGGAGCCCGTATGCGCCACGCGGTCTCCTCTTCCGGAATGGGAGGGCGAACCGTTTCTGCTTACGGTCGCGCAACATCGTCGGAATAAGAACATCCCTTTGCTCATCCGCACCTTTCATCGCCTGCTGCGCCAGGGACGAATACACGCGTCGACGAGGCTGGTGGTGCTGGGAGTCAAGGGACCTGAGACGGAGACGATCGAGTCGCTGGTCTCTCAATTAGGCCTGCGAAACCGCGTGCTCTTCCTCGAAGGTCTGCCGCAGGCAGAGCTGCAGTGGTGCTACTCGCATTGCGAGGCCGTTGTGCTGCCATCGGTGACCGAGGGCTTCGGACTGCCGGCCGCAGAGGCTCTCTTGGCAGGTTGCCGCGTCGTCTGTTCGGCGATACCGGCGTTCCGGGAGATCGGCGGCACGCACTGTGAATACGTTGCCCTGGGGGCAGACGCGGAGATCGACCTTGCCGCTGGAATCAGGGCCGCGCTGGATAAACCGGCCAAAGAACCCGTGCCGTTCCCACATCTCTCCGCGGAGACTCTCGCAATGGAATACGCGGGTCTCTATCGCGGCCTGATACCACAGGCCGCAGATGCACAGAGCACGGCATCGGCAGCTCCGATTCAACTAGCAACAGCAGGAAGGCAGTCCCTATGAAGTCAGGAAAAGGCAGGCCCGCGGCCCATGTGCTCGGAGTAAGTGTGGATGCAATCGATATGCCTGGAGCGCTCAAACGGGTTGCGAATTCGCTGAAGAGCTCTCGCAAAAGCTATGTGTGCGTGGCAGGAGTTCATGGAGTGATGGAGGCACAGAGAAGCGCAGAGCTGCGCGACGCCTATGCCGGTTCCGAGATGACGATTCCGGATGGCATGCCGCTGACCTGGGTAGGCCACATGCAGGGACACCACGCCATGCAGCGCGTAACTGGCCCTGATCTGATGCTGGAGATCTTTCGGCGCAAGGAGTTCGCGCACGTAACCCACTTCTTCTACGGCGGGCGCGAAGGCATCGCAGAAGAGCTGCGCGACAAGATGCGGGCGAAGTTTCCCTGGACCAGGATCGTCGGCACCTACACTCCTCCGTTCCGGGAGCTCTCGCAGACCGAAGCGGCGGAGTTCACTGCAAGGATAGCCGCGCTGCAGCCAGACATCATATGGATCGGTATCAGCTGTCCTCGGCAGGAGGTCTTCATGGCCCGTCATCTGCCGGAGTTAAAGACGAAGCTGATGTTCGGCGTAGGGGCCGCATTCGACTATCACACGGGCCACATTCGCGATTGCGCCGACTGGATCAAGCGCGCTGGTCTGCAGTGGCTGCATCGATTACTACAGGATCCGAGACGCCTATGGAGACGCTATCTGCGCAACAACCCTGCCTTCATATGGCACATCACGCGACAGCTGTTAAGAGAGCGGAAGACCGAATCAAGCTGGGAGACAAGGAAACCCGAGACGCCGCATCAAGTCCAGATACGCTGACGCAGGATCTCGCTGCGTAACAAGACAAGACTTTGACAATTTTCCAACCGGGGCATGACAACTCGAGCACCCGAGATCGCTAGTGTAGGTATCGCTACTAAGGTTTGGCTTAACCAGATCAAGGCGCTGAAAGCGATTTCCCATTGAGAGCAATTCAATGCAAGCCCGCATACCAAGGAGAGAGTGATGAAGAAGAAGTTGATGCTGATGTTGCTGGTATTTGCGATGGCGAGCGGGACTTGGAATCGCGCGGCCCATGCGCAGGGCAGTCCGCGGCAGATCGAAGTTACCGCCAAGCGCTTCGCCTATGCTCCCGGCGAGATCACTTTGAAAAAGGGAGAGCCCGTGGTGCTGCTCATTAAGAGCGCCGACGTCGCCCATGGTCTTCGCTTTCGCGAGCTGAACCTGGATGCGAAGATCGACAAGGGCGGCACTGCTCGGCTGAGCTTCACGCCGGATAAGACGGGCGACTTCGTCGGCCATTGCTCAGTATTCTGCGGCTCCGGTCACGGAGAGATGACTCTCATGCTGCACGTGGTCGAATAGCCATGCGTCTGCGGGGTGCGTTGATCGTCGCAATCTTCGCGGGGACATTGATCGGCTGCAAAGCCAGTCGTCCGGGCAAGATCGAGACAAAAACAGTGACCTTCGCCAAGCACCACATCCTTATCGGAAACAAGAACCAAAAGAATCCCCTCGCACCCAATGCCGAGACCTGGGCGGATGGGAAGGAAGCGTTCTCGCACTACTGCGTGGCTTGCCATGGCATGGATGGACAGAAAACCGGCGTACCCTTCACGGACCACATCTCGCCGCCTATACCGTCGCTGGCCTCGGAAGACGTCCAACGATACACAGACGGCCAGCTCAAAGAGATCCTGGACTACGGGATCTGGCCGTCCGGCATGCCGGGCTCGAAGGGCACGCTGAGCGACGACGAACTCTGGTCGATCGTGGTCTTCATGCGCCATCTGCCGCCCGCAGGAAGTCAGGGAACTCCCGAGATGTATACGCATTAGTTCTTCGAAGCTGCGGAATCAACGATGACGATCGATCACAACGCGAGGGCTGTTCCGCAACAGCAAACGTCGAGGGGAGCGGCTCTCGCGTTCTGCGTCGGCTTCTACTTTGCTGCCCGCGTGATCGCGACAGTATTCCTGGTCCGCATCGCCGGGATGGAGCCGCAGGCGGGCGCCGTAGCAACGCTGGTCTCAACTTCCCTGCTGCTTGGTTTCGTTGGCTTATCGGTGATGGGGGCAGCGCGGGGCGAGACGGACTCGGCCTTCCATCTCGCGGAAGTTCGATGGGTGCTTCTCTTCCTGGGATTTTCAGGGTGCAGCCTGCTATGGAGCGAAACTATATCGCCCATCGTTTCGGCTGCGTACTGGTGCGGGACAGCTGCCGATGTCGCGATCGTGATTCTGCTGCTCCGCAGCTATCTTGCGCCGGGAACTGCCGAATCCCTGATGAGAGGCTTTGTATGGGGAGCAGGTTTTGTCGCCGTCATCTCGTGGGTCATGCCTTCCCAGTACGATATGCGTCTTGGAGATGAGGACTATCTCAATGCGAACACAATCGGGAATCTTTGCGCCTTTGGCGTCTTCTTCGCGCAGTACCTGATGCGTGCCAAGAGTGGCCGCTGGAGTTTCGCGATCTTCTTTCTCGCTTTAACGCTTGTACGCAGTCTCAGCAAGACGGCGATCGTGGCTTTCCTGATCGGTGAAGGGTACCTCCTCGTCCAGGACCGGATCATGAGTCGTCGAACCAAGATGTACGTGATGATCGGGGTGACCGTCGTCGTCATCGCGTTCTGGAGCCTGTTTGAGGGGTACTACGACCTCTACACAACCTATGGCAATCAATCGGAGACCCTGACTGGGCGCACTGCGATCTGGGCCTACGTGGTCGATGCTGCGTCTTCCCGACTGTGGCTCGGACACGGCTTCGACTCCATGTGGAAGGTCGTACCTGTCTTCGGAACCTTCGAAGCGCGGCACGCGGAAAATGAAGTTCTGGAGCAGCTCTATTGCTACGGAATGGCGGGACTTGTATTGCTGTGCGGGCTCTACGGCAGTCTGTACCGCAAGATTCGCAAACGTTCCGGCGATGCACATAGAGTGATCTTCATCGGGTTGCTGCTCTTTGTGATTGTCCGCGGCCTGGCGGAGGCTGAACCCTTCGATCTGCTGCTTCCGTTGTGGGCCATCGTTCTGGTCACCTCGCTGACCGGAAGGAGGGATGCGGTCACGCAGCCAGCGCTCGGGGAAACGCCTCTGTCCGATCTGCGCGGCGGCGGATTTGAGACCATCCCTGGGGCTGGTTCCCCGGCAATTGTCATTCCATTGTCATTTGTGGGGTCAACCGCCTCTCTTCGGACTCCGCTCGGCGAAAATAGGTAACAGAGGTGTGCGGATCATGGTGATGGACGCAGATTTTGTGGGAGACAACATTGAGTCTGATGCGGCGGCCTTAGCGAATCTCGGAACCATTCTCATCATTGAAGATGATCCCCGGATGCAGAAGGTGCTGCGCAGAATCTTCCTCGAAGAGCACTATGCTGTCGTGGTTGCAGGAGATGGGCAGACCGGGCTGGATCTGTTTCGGACTACTCGTCCGCTGGCGGTCGTGCTTGACCTCATCCTGCCCCGCATCTCCGGTCGCGAACTCTGCCACACCTTCAAGTCGATCTCCGCGGAGACTCCGGTCATCGTACTCAGCGCCATCAGCGAAGTCGTGGACAAGGTGCTTCTGCTGGAGCTGGGCGCGGACGACTACGTCACGAAGCCCTTCAGCCCGCGTGAGCTCACGGCCCGGATTCAGGCAGCGATCCGAAGACAGCGTAAACCCGCCAGCGCCTCGATCTTTCGCTTTGCCGACTGCGAGATCGACTACCAGAGCATGACCGCCCGGCGGAACGGCCTGCCTGTGACGCTGACCGCAAACGAGTTCAAGCTGCTGAAGTACTTTACTGACAACATTCATCGGGTGCTTACGCGGGAACTGCTCTTGAACGAGGTGTGGGGTTATAACTCCTACCCCACGACGCGAACGGTCGATAACCAGATCCTCAAGCTGCGTCAAAAACTGGAATCCGATCCTGCCAATCCAAAGCATCTGCTTACGATCTACGGTGCAGGCTATAAATTTGTCCCATGAGCATTCACCGGGGTGATGGCAGGACGACCGTATGACCAACGAACAAGAGGGGACAAACGTAGGGCGAGGGGTTCGGACCCACATCCTGCTGGTCGTCGCGATGGCGATCGTGATCGCCGTGGTTACGGGCGCCTCGCTGCTGCTCATCCGTCATCGTCTGCGCGCTGAGGTCGCCGGCGACCTGTCGCAGGACCTGAACCACTCCGTCATCACCTTCCAGAACCTGCAGGCCGAACGCATCGGCGCGCTCGAGCGCGAGAACTCGCTGCTGGCTGAGCTTCCGACGCTGAAGGCGCTGATGACGAGCGGTGACGACCTTACGATTCAGGATGGCGCTACCGAGTTCTGGCAACTGAGCGGAAACGATCTCTTCGCCCTGATCGATCCCGGTGGCCGGGTTGTCGCTGTCTATACGAAGAGCAGAGTGCCTGACGCTGCGCTTCGCCGCGGACTTCAGACTCTGGTTGCTTCGCCGGATAAGCACTACCTGATTCATGGCCCGGGACTTTATGTCTGTTCGTTGCGGCCACTGCACTTCGGAAGCGATGACGATGGCACCCTGCTTGGCTATGTCGTCAGTGGGATCTCCATCGAGCGCACAGTGCGGCAGATCAGCCAGCCCACAGGAGCCGAGGCCACGTTTCTGAGCGGCAACGAGGTGGTCGCCAGCACGCTGAGTGCTTCGGACCAGGCAAGCCTGTCCGCCGAGCCCATGCTCTTGCCCGGAGCACAGCGTGAGTCTTCCACGGTCATGTTGGGGAAGACGCGTTTTCTCGCGGACGTAGAAGACCTGTCGGCTGCGGCGACGTCTCCGCTCAGGCTCGTCGTGCTGAAATCCTTCGAGCCGGCGGAGCGGTCTATCCATCGGATTGACCGGGTCGTGTTGAGTGCAGGGCTGCTCGCGCTTCTCTCAGGGACGGCACTGATGATCGCTCTCTCCCGCCTGGTAACTCGTCCGCTCGAAGAGCTCTCGCGGAGTGTCGTCGCATTCGGTGTGGGCGATGGGGAGTTTGAGATCCCGAGATACGGCACGCAGGAGGTGCGTCAGCTAAGCACTGCCTTCGCGGGAATGCGGGAAGAGATCCAGCAAAAGAACAGGGCGCTCCTTGAATCGGAGCGTCTGGCGACGATCGGCCGCATGGCGAGTTCCGTCTCACACGATCTGCGGCACTATCTAGCTGCGATCTACGCCAACTCGGAGTTCCTCGCCTCCCATCGGCTCTCCGATCAGGAGCGCGCGGAGATCTTCGCCGACGTTCGCACGGCGGTGAATGGCACCACCGATATGATCGAGTCGCTGCTGATCTTCAGCCGGACCGGTGCCAGCATCAAGCGCTCGCCCGAGTTGATGACGACTCTGCTGGAGCGGGCCGTCGCTGTGGTCCGCGCCCACCCTGATGCGGAGCGCGTCTCGCTCACCGTGCGGTATGGCGACCCGGCGGAAACCAGCATTCTTGCCGACGGGAAACAGGTCGAACGCGCCCTCTGCAACCTCCTGCTCAACGCATGCCAGGCAACACGTCCGGCGGAGGCTGCATTGACTGTTACGTTGGCTCTTGAAGTCCGGGAGACGGAGATGATCGTCAGCGTGATCGACAATGGCGAGGGAGTTCCGGAGGTCATTCGGGATAGTCTCTTTGATCCTTTTGTCAGCGAAGGCAAACAGAAAGGAACCGGCCTGGGATTGACGCTCGCTCATTGCATCGCGAATGAGCATGGAGGAGAGGTCGTCCTTCTAAGCACTCGCCCGGGTGAGACCGTCTTTCAGATGATCCTGTCGCGCGCTCTCCGGCCCTGGGACGAAAAGATTGCACAGCAAGCAAATCCTCAGAGCGGGCTTATCGAACATGAGAAGATACGGTCCTAAGAAAATTCGACGTTCTTCCCGAGTCCTTCGGAATCTTTGGCGGGCGATGCCCTTGCTGGCTATATTCTGCGGAACGCCCCTGCGCAGCGTATATGCTCAGGAAACGGCTCACCCCACTTTGTCGGAGCAACTTCAGAAGCTGACTGAGGCCATGGCGCGGACTCAGGCCCAGGTCGAGCAGTCGCAGCATGAGCTCGAAGAGATGCGAAAGCAACTCAACGCCTTGCAAGCTCTAGCTGCCCAAAGCGGCGCTTCCGCTACGGCTCCAGAGACGGCTTCGTCTTCTTCTTCCGCACCCGCGGCGGAACCCGTTACCCATGCCGAGATCGACGACATCCGCGAACGACAGGCGGTGATCGAGTCGGAGATCAAAACCCACGAGCAGACCAAGGTGGAGAGCGAGTCGAAGTATCCGGTCAAGATAACCGGGCTATTGCTGCTCAACGGGTTTGTCAATACAAAGGGCGTAGACGCCGCGGCCACGCCCACGCTGGCGGTTGGTGGTCCCGGCAACACGGGTGCGTCGGTGCGGCAGACAGTGCTTGGATTCAGCGCGCGGGGAGCGCATCTCTTCGGGGCTGCCAGCTATGCGGACCTCAATATAGACTTTGACGGCAATCCGCAATCTCCTGCTACCACGACCAACTACACCGGGTACAACGCATCGAACGCGACGCTGCTGCGCCTGCGAACGGCCCATGCGGGCCTGCAATGGCAGCACACGCAAGCCTATTTCTCCCTGGACCACCCCATTCTCAGCCCGGACTCGCCAACCTCTCTGACGGCGGTGGCTGAACCGGCTCTCGCGTGGTCGGGCAACCTGTGGACGTGGAACCCGCAGTTTGGCCTGACGCATGACCTGCCCATCGGTTCCCACTCCGTTCGGCTGCAGAGCGCATTGATCGATGTTGGCGACGCTCCCTGGTCGGTCGTGACGACTTCAGCGGCTACGGGTGGAACTCCTGCGACCGGCGCGGAACAGAGCCGCTGGCCGGGCGCTGAGGCACGAATCGCGCTGCTTGGATCGAAGAGCGACGAGGGAAGCCACCTCGGCGTTGGCGGCTACTTTTCGCCTCACTTGAATCCAGTAGGACGGCGCTTCGATGCCTGGGCTGGAACGCTCGACGCCAGGCTGGCACTGCCTTGGCGTCTCTCATTCACCGGAAGCTTCTATCGCGGAGCGGCGCTTGGCGGCCTGGGAGCCGGGGGATTCAAGGACTTCGGGTTTGTCGCGGACCCTGGCACCGGCAACTACTACTTCCGTCCGTATGACGACGCGGGCGGATGGGCACAACTGAAAGAAAAGCTCAGTCAAAGGCTGGAGCTGAACGCCGCATTCGGACTCGACAACGTCTTCGCGAGCCAGCTTCGTCCCTACGCCGTCCCCGGCGGCACAAGCTACCAGAACCTCGCAAGAAATCGGACGTATACCGGCAATGTCATCTATAGCCCAAGCGCGTACCTGCTCTTTTCCCTCGAATACCGTCATCTTGGGAGCTCACCGATTATCGGCTCGCCGGTTGGAAGCAACGTCATTGGGCTTGCGGCGGGGTATAGGTTCTGATGAAGATGGCATCTTTCAGTAAATGGATCCTTTTCAGCATGAGCCTGGCATCCGGGTTGGCTACCGCCCAATCCAATTTTTCGCCAAACTCGCAAGGAGAGCTCCGACTGCATCTCGTCTCGCCTCAGTCTGCCACGCATCGCCCGGTGCCAGCGGTCGCCTGGCTGGAACCTTTGACACCGAACCCATCGCTTAGCGCACCGCCCCATGGCCACGCCACGTTGTTGCAGAAGAACCGCATGTTCGTGCCGCATCTGCAGGTCATTCCCGTGGGCACAGTCGTCCAGTTTCCTAACGCCGATCCCTTTTTCCACAATGTCTTCTCGCTCTTTAATGGCAAGCGCTTTGATCTAGGCCTCTACGAGGCCGGCTCGAGTAAGTCAGTGACCTTCTCGCGTGAGGGCGTCTCCTACATCTTCTGCAATATTCATCCGGAGATGAGCGCGGTCATACTGTCACTTTCAACGCCGTTTTACGCTCTCGCGGACCAGAGGGACGCCTTCGTTCTCCCCAGAATTCCGGCCGGCGATTACACTCTTCATATCTGGATAGAAGGCGTGCCGCAGACGGTCACAGAGCAGCTTTCGCGTCGGGTGCGCCTGTCGGGCGCAAGTGTCGATCTTGGGGCACTGGTGGTTCCCAACATCCCAAACGGGATCGAAACTCACAGCAACAAGTTCGGCAACCAGTACGATCCCGGCATCAAATCACCTTACGGTCCCTAAAGCTCGGTTGCGTTCGCTGCTCGGAACCCAACTCGGCCCGAACAAGAACGAAAAAAGGTGGTAATGATCCCGATAGAAATTGCGCACGTTGTGCTGCCTCTGATTGTCGCCGTCAGCATCGCTCTGATGTTGACTCGCCCGCGTGGAATTCCGGAAGTCTGGTGGATCTCGGGCGGAGTATTGCTCTTGATTGTGCTTCGGCTGGAATCGCTGGAGTCAACTGGACAGGCCGTCGCCAAAGGCACCGACGTCTACCTGTTCCTGATCGGCATGATGCTCCTGAGTGCTCTTGCAAGGGAGCAGGGAGTCTTCGACTGGGTCGCATCCGCAGCGGTCCGCGGGGCCAACGGTAGCTGCTCGCGTCTGTTCCTGCTTGTCTATGGAGCGGGAACGCTGGTGACCATATTCATGTCGAACGATGCCACCGCAGTCGTCCTGACTCCTGCGATTCTGACGGCGGTGCGAAAGGCAAAGGTTTCTCCACTTCCTTACCTGTTTGTATGTGCGTTGATTGCGAACGCCGCGAGCTTTGTACTGCCGATCTCAAACCCTGCAAATCTGGTGGTCTTTCATACCGGCATGCCCGCGCTTGGCACTTGGTTGGCCGATTTTGCAGTCCCATCGCTGCTCTCGATCGTTGCAACGTTTTTCGTCATGCGTGTTCTCTTTCGAGATGACCTTTGCAAGAGCATCGATTGCGAAGTTGAGGATGTGGAACTGAGCGGCAACGGCAAGCTGGTTCTTGCGGGCCTGGCCGTTATGATCTGCGTCCTCTTGACTGCGTCCGCGTTCAAAAGAGATCTGGGACTGCCCACTTGCCTCGCAGCGTTTGTGATTGCTGCAGTGGTCTCCATGAAGGCAAGAAGCAACCCCCTCAAGCTGGCAAGCGAGATTAGCTGGGCTACCTTACTCCTTGTCGCTGGCCTGTTTGTCATGGTCGATGCTGTCGAGAGTCAGGGAGCATTGATCCTGACCCAACATTGGCTTACCTGGGCGTCACACCTGGAACAGAACGTCGGTGCATTGGTCGTCGGGTTCGTAGTGGGCGTAGCGAACAACCTGGTGAACAACCTGCCCCTGGGGCTGATTGCGGGCGGTACGATCGATGCCGCTCATACGAAGGGATTGATGGCCAATGCCGTTCTGATCGGCGTGGATCTGGGACCAAACCTTTCGGTCACCGGGTCGCTGGCTACGATTCTCTGGCTGCTTGCACTTCGCGGAGACTCTGCCGAAGACGCAAGCGTGGAGAAGGTCGATGTGAGCTTTTGGAAGTTTTTGAAAATGGGTGCAGTCGCAATGCCTGTGGCTCTATTTGCGGCTCTGGGCGGAGCGATCCTGATGAACATGCTGGTTGGACAGCACTAAACACAAGGGAGAGCCTCATGAGTACGAACTCCGGGTGGATCATCCCATTCATCATCATTGGAGGTGCCCTATGAGCACGTGGCGCGTTCCATGCGCGCCCATATGGAATCGCTACCGTCATAGAGTCCTGAGCGACGGGCAGAACTACGCAGACCACGCCGGATATTGAACAAGCCTTAGCCGGGGCGCATCGAACCGCCGCCCCGTTGCTTTCGAGTTCGTATCAGGCGGCTTCCGCGTGCGATACCTTCGGGAAGTCGATGTCCACACCAGCCGCGATGTTGAAGTAGTTGGTGAAGACGTTGAGTGCGACATGGGCAATGATCTCGGCGATCTCACCGTCAGTGAGACCTGCGTCACGCACCGCGGCGAGCTCGGCGTCGTTGATCTGGCCCTTCGCGTCCAGGACCTGCGTTGCGAAGGTCAGCGCGGCAGTCGTCTTGGGATCGCTGCTCTTTCCCTGGCGGCTGGCGACGATCTCTTCAGCCTTGAGTCCGATCATCTTGCCGATAGCCGTATGCGCGGACAAGCAGTAGTCGCAACTGTTTTCCTGTGCCGTCAGCAACGCAAGCTTCTCGCGCGTTTTGGCGTCCAGGAGTCCACCGGCGAGCGCTCCGCTGAAGTTGAGGTACGATTCCAACACTGCCGGCGAGCTGGCCATGACTCTGGTCATGTTCGGCACCATGCCGAGTTTGCCTTTCACTGCGTCCAGCAGTTTCTTGGCTTTGCCGGTAGCGGCTGCGGGGTCTATCGATTTCAAACGTGACATGTTGTTTCTCCTTTGAGCTTTCGACCGGCCCGTCTGAGCTCGGCTCCCTTGCTGCCCTCATATGACTGCCGACCGTTCGGTAAATATTCACGTATCTTTCCGAAATTTAAATGCTGTTTCCCAACCGAATGTTCGGCATATATTAGGTTATTAGGTGTAGAGGGTCCCATGGCACACCGTATCGTCAGTGACGAAGTCTTTCTTGCAACGGCGCTAGATCTGTTTCGCACCTACGGATTTGAAGGCGTGAGCCTGAAGCAACTTGCGGACGCGACCGGGCTGGAGAAGGCGAGCCTGTACTACCGCTATCCCGGCGGTAAGGATGCGATCGCGATGGCGATCGCGGGTGGCGTCGTGACGTGGCTTCAGGTCAACGTCTTCGACCCACTGGTTGGAAGCGGATCACCACGCAAGCGCGTGTCGTTCGTCGCGGAGAGACTGCGAGAGTTTTATGTTGGGGGATCAAAGTCCTGTGTGATGGAAGCTCTTTCGATTCGGGGAGGTTCCGAGGAGTTGCAGCTCGCTCTCAAGGAGGCGATGCAAGCTTTGGGGAACGCTTTTACGCAGATCGCAAAGGAGAGCGGACACGGTTTGGCGGCGGCGCGGTCGAAAGCTGAGGACGCCATCGTTCGCCTTGAAGGTTCCCTCATCCTCGCGAGGGTCCTGGGAGATACGGCATGCTTCGAACGCATGCTGAAAAGACTCCCCGACCTATTAACCACGCCGTAACAGAACTGCCGTTCGGTGTGTCCGCTGAAATCGCGTCGCCACAGAGTTCATCCGATGCGTCTATCATCGAAGACACTTCCGAAGTGAGGGGCGAACGATGGGTGGTCCCGTGGGCCGTTCAGCTCGGTTCGAAAGCTTGGACAAACAATAGACCAAGCCGACGCTTGGCATAGAGCCGGCGACGATTTAAGTTGTTGATTTATGGTGCCGGGAGGGGGGGTCGAACCCCCACGACCTTGCGGTCGGCGGATTTTGAGTCCTTCATGACAGAAAGTAAGCGATTTGTAATGTTATAGTTACCGATCGCTAACGTGTGAGTGTGTAAGAAAATGTGTAAATTTCCACTTTTTTCACTCCATCCCCCGGACGTGGCAACGTGGTGAGATGCCCCCGCCCGACGATGAACAAGCCTGTAATTCTGCCTTGTCGGGGCAGAATTACGGGGTTCAAGCTGTGAGAGCACATGGCGAGAGAGTCGCTCTATTCGAACGCGGCTGCCATAAGCTCCTGCTCGGCTTTGGGGATTCGGAACCTGGTCGCCTCTGTTCTCCATCCCGCCACGGCTGCTTGAACAGACTCTAGCGCTGCGTCCGCTTGAGCGGAGGAGATACCGTAGGTCTTGTAGGCGTTCATGGCCACCGGAATATCACATGTGGTTTCTGTTTCGTCGATGGCAAGTGAAAGCTCATTGCGATCAACCGGAGGGTTGATGTCGTAAGCCGGCGAACGACCAATCCCCGGCTTATCAACAAAGAAGCCGTGGTTACCACCAGCGCAACGCCGGGTCACCGCACAAAGCACTTCAAGCTGTCCAGCGATCCGTTCTGCCTTCCAAAAGTGCGTGATGACCGTCAAGACGACTCCATATCATTCCGGAAAAGCGGTGTTTTGAAGAAAATTTGCAAAATCCTCGCTTTCGACCGTAGAATCTGATTCTTAGAGGGAATCTCATGCTTCTGCAGTTCACTGTGGCGAATTTCAAGTCTTTTATGGAGCGGACAACGCTCTCCCTTGAGGCTACGAGCGACGACTGGCTGGAAGAAGACAATGTTGTCCATCTCAAGAAGCCAGATCTTCGACTCGTTCGAGCTGCAGCCATCTACGGCCCAAACGCTGGTGGAAAATCGAATCTCATCGACGCCCTTACGACGTTCCGTAGTTTAGTGCTCGGGTCATCAAAGGACTCGCAGCAAGGCGAATCTCTCCCAGTCGTGCCATTCCGCCTTAGCGCAAAAACTGAGAAGGAGCCGACCTTCTTTGAAGCCATCTTTCTGAAAGATGAAACACGCTACCGGTACGGCTTTGAGGCGACAGCGAACGCAGTGATCTCCGAATGGTTATTTCGGCAGAAGGATTCCATACGTGAAACTTGCTTGTTTACGCGTGAAGCAAAGACAATTACTTCTAAAGAGGCATTTCGAGAAGGAAAGGGTCTAGAACAACGGACTCGTTCGAATGCGCTCTTTCTATCCGTAGTGGCTCAATTCAACGGGGAAATCTCTGGCGAAGTTGTTGAGCACATAGCGAACTGTCGAGTAATTACGGGGCTCGAGGATGCCGGGTACATGAGCTTCACAGCAGGGTTACTCGATGACAACGTATATGGTAGGCAGATTCGTGACCTCGTTCGGAATGCAGATTTCGGTATAGAGAACGTGAAGCGGCAGGATATAGATCGTGAAACATATCTGGCATCGATCCCCAAGAGTCTGCCGCAACCCGTCCGCGATATGCTCGCACATGACTCTTCAGGTGCGACCACCATCCTCGCTGTGCATCAGAAGTTCAATGCGAAAGGAAAGGCTGTCGGGACAGTTGAATTTGATTTCGCCGGGGAGGAAGAGTCTGCCGGTACTCGTCAATTCCTCGCATTAGCTGGTCCGTTCTTGCATACCCTCCGCGAAGGTTCCGTACTGGTAGTAGACGAACTCGATGCACGTCTGCACCCCAATTTAACCAAACGCCTCGTCAGTTTATTTAACAGTTCCGCGAATCAGAAGAATGCTCAGCTAATCTTTGCGACGCACGACCAGGGGCTTCTCAATCAACGAAGAATCCGGCGGGACCAGATATGGTTTGCTGAGAAGAATTCTCTGGGAGCTTCTGAGCTGTTCAGCCTAGCGCAAATACCGGGCGTTAGGAAAGATTCCAATTTTGAGAAGGAATATCTGCTCGGGCAATTCGGAGGCGTTCCGAATCTCGCCGGATTTCCGAAGGTCATTTTCAATGGCGAAAAGTAAGCCATGGACACGTGGCCCTAAGAAGCGGGCTGCAGAAGGCACGCGAAAGCGGCGTCGTGTGCTCATTTATTGCGAAGACAGTAAGAGTTCGGCGGATTATCTGAATTGTTTTCCAACGAACGGTCAGCGCGTAGAAGTTAAAGTCGTTGGAACGGGAATGAATACCGACAGCTTGATCAAAGCTGCCGTCAAGGCAAAACAAAAAGCCATTACCGCCAAAGAATCCTATAGCGAAGTGTGGTGTGTCTTTGACCGAGATAGTTTTCCTCTCAAAAATTATGCTGCCGCATTCTCCCTTGCCAAAGCCAATAATATTGAGCTTGCTTGGACAAACGAAGCATTCGAACTCTGGTATCTTCTTCACTTCGATTACATCGACGCAGCAATCAGCCGAAAAGACTATGCAAAAATGCTCGCAGATCGAGGTCTTGTCTACGAAAAAGCTGATGGAGCTTTCTACGAAAAGATTAAAAACCGTCAAGAGATCGCGATCAGAAACGCCAAGAAATTGGAGCGGTACTGGAACGAGACGAACTGTCCATCCCCCGAGCGGGAAAATCCATCAACTCGCGTCCATGTGCTGGTCGAACTCCTCATTGAACTGGCTGAGTTGGATTGAATGACTCACCATTTTGCTGAGAATCCTCCTAGTTCGCCAGTGCCACGCACTCAAAGAGCAAATGCATGACACCGCGATATGGGCCTTGGACTTGGGAGCCATATCGAGCTTTTTCAACCAACCTTCAACCGCCATCGGCCGAACCCCCAGATTTGAGTCCTTCCGGGACACCAATAACGCTCTTATAATCAATTATTTGGCCTGCATCGGCGAAATAGTGTGTAAGAAAATGTGTAAATTTAAGTTTTTCTTTCCAGCTTCCAACCTGCGAACGTGATGAGCTACCCCCACGGCAGATGGAACAACCCTATGAGATCACGTGGCGCGAAAGCAGCTCTATTCGAACGCGGCTGCCATAAGCTCCTGCTCGGCTCTAGGGATTCGGAACCTGGTCGCCTCTGTTCTCCATTCCGCCACAGCCGCTTCGACAGACTCTAGCGCTGCATTCGCTTGTGCGGAGGAGATTCCGTAGGCCTTGTAGGCAGCCATAGCCACGGAAGTTTCACATACGCTCTCTGTTTCGTCAATGGCAAGTGAAAGCTGATTGCGATCGACCGAAGGATTGATGTCGTAAGCCGGCGAAAGACGAATCCCCTGCGCATCAACGAAAAAGCCGTGATTGCGTAGATGGTCGTCTGTATTGTGAATGCGTATGTTCAGCAGAACTCGACGGAACAGTTGCTCGCAATCAGCCAGGGTATCGGCACCTCTGGATTGGAGAAGATCAACGAGCTCAAGATAGCTCGCTCCTGCTTCTCCATCCTTGCGCTGTGTGAGAGTCATCGCTGAAACGAAAGCAATACGCCCCCCTCTCGCCGTGCGATCAAACCGTTCAACAAGAAAGGTCGTGAATGCACTCTCTGCGTAATGGAGTGCTCTGGCGTCTGGAACTTGGATACCTGATTTACGCGCAAGTGAATGGGCCACCAGCTCCCAAGCTCCGATATCTCGCGTGTCTTGGCGGCTCGGGAACTTGGCTATGCAGAGGGCTCCCTTTTCATCTCGGACGGAAGCTTTGGGACGCGCTCCTCCGAGAGAGCTGCCAGGGGCTATAAGCTGAGCGAGCCACTTCGCGTAGTCGGGATGTTCCTCGTCGTTCAAGTGCCGCTCAAACTGAAGGCTCGCCGCTTGCAACTCCCGCAACGATGTCAGAGGCGGCGCGGCGAATCTTGTATCGCTATCCACGTAAGGCCCGCCTGGCCGTTTGAATCGCAGTGCGCCGAGTCGCGTTTCGTCGTGGACGCCCAACAGGAAATCCCACTCCGTCAGCGTCCGTGGACGAACTCCTTCATGACGCGCACGGGCATTTTCCCGGCGCTGCATAAGTACGCGTCCCCAGCGGTCCGGGGACGAATCGGTGAAGATGCCGAAGTTCGATCGATCCGCAGACGGATACTGATGACCTTCGCCTAGTGTGAGGTCAGGGTCAAAGGCAAAGGCCTCCGCCTGATCAAGCCAGGCCTTAGCGTACTTGAAAGAAAAGAGTTCCCCCTTACCGCTCCGCTGACAGTGGAGCGTTCCCATAAGATTTGGCTCGGCTGTTTGGTCGGCATCCAGATAGACCTCGACCGTCTCTATAGCCGCCATCAGCCACGTCCTTCTGCTTGATTTAGTGCGATCTCATTCTTCGCAGCGGCGAGGCGTTTAGGGGCTCTAAGTTTGGCGGTGATTCCGGCATCTTGCAGTTTTCGACCCAGTTCATCGTCCTTGGCCAGCAGTGCCAAATCGTCTTCCAACCTCAACACCTGCATCACCCGCGCATAGACCCCCAGCGCAACCGCCGGGTCTCCCTGCTCTACTTTGGATAGGGTGCGCCTAGTGATTCCTGCGCGTTGCGCTACGATCTCCGCCGAGTATTTGCGTCGGAGCCGCGCGAGCTTTAGATGAGCGCCGACCCCATCAAGCAAGCGGGCAACCCGTGGTACAAGCGATGGTGTCGTCTTCCCCATAACAAGCAATATAATACACAAAATATACTGATTTTGCTTGCGATATTGCTTGTTATACTAAAAGGCGGCTAACGGCAGCCTTTCATAGCGACGAGTCCCGCCACCTGGAATCTTTCGATGGATTGCCCCCAAGTCCTTATCCAGGTCTTCGGGCGATCTCTCCACCCGACAGAACGTGCCGTCATTTTTCTACCTTCAACACGTCACTAGATCAGTCAGGAGACAAAAGTGCTGGGCAAGCACGGTCCCCGGCGACGTTTTTCGCCCAAAATCCTCAACCAAGCGTGCTCTTCCAACCGCTTGCAATGGCCGAGGGTGATCAGGCGACAGATCGATCCATTGCAATTTTCTCAGCAGTGCCGAGACAAACCGGGAGGTCTTACACACTGCCTCATACGCCACCCCTTCGCTTAGACGCCTAGATCAGAAGTACCAACCCGCACCCAAACTGGTACTGATGCCGCTTCCGCTGGTTCCGCTTGGGCTAAAGGTCGATCAAGTGAATCTTGCCCCCGGGATGACTGGGCTTATAGCGCTCATTCAGGTATGCCGCGTTTACGAAACGGATGCCATCGCGTTCTAACTCGCCTGCGCCACCATGAATATGCCCAAATAGGTGGACCTTTGGCTTCTTGCTCCAAACGGCATCGAGCAGCTCGGCGCATCCGAGATGTAACGTTTGAGGCGCGGTCTGATCGAGAATTCCTAACGGCGGCCCGTGGGTTATCAGCACGTCGAGATGTTCGGGAATGCTGTCCCAATACCTCGCAGCAGCAGTTCCGCGAGGATACATGAAGGCCCAATGAAAGAACTCTGGAGTGTACGGTGAACCCCAGAGTCGGATCCCCTCAATCGTGATTTCCGAGTTCTCCAAATAGTGCGCATTCATGAGCAGCGCTCTCGCCGTTCCCGGATCAGACTCGAAATACTTGTCGTGATTTCCCGCGCACACCACACGATGCCTGAACGGCTGCTCTCCTAACCAACGATTAAAAGAGATGATCTCCAACAGGTCTGTGCCAGAGTTCATGAAATCCCCGGCATGGATCAAGATGTCCCCTTCAGGGACATCTGTGATCTTGTCGTGTTGACCGTGTGTGTCGGAAAGAACTACAAGTCGCATTGCTTACCTGATGCAGATTCACGCAAGCCAAGCACCGCATGAAAGCCGAAGTATTTCCACTTGCTCAGTATCCCAAGCGAGAAATACATCATCAATTGTGAGGGAAATGCTCTTGGGATGAGGTGTAGATATGGTGGCCGAGGTCGGACTTGAACCGACATGAGGTTGCCCTCGGCAGATTTTGAGTCTGCTGTGTCTGCCAATTTCACCACTCGGCCATTACCTAGATTGTATCCCAGTATGGGCAGTACGGTGAAGGCTTCATCCGAGGCTTAAGCCCAATGAAATGTCCAAACCTACAGATTGCGGTTTGATCCTTTCTCCCGCCTCGGGATGATCAAGGGCTGTCGTCTTCGTGACATCTCGACTCAATTCAAACCCAAGGGTCTTCGCATCGTTTGTATACATTTTTACGTCGTACTGAGCACGCGAAACCGAAACATAAGCCATGCGGCTGTTGAGCAATTCGCCGTGCCCCTCTGCCGAGTCCACATGGATCAGAACACGGTCCGCTGTTTGGCCCTGGCTGCTATGGCTCGTGACCGCGTAGGAGCGGCCATGCCGCAAGAGGAAGGCGAGCAACTGCTGGCGAGCCCGCATCAGGTGCATGGATGCATCCACACGCGCACGAACCAGATCGCGAAGAGCTTCGTGCGTCGCATCCGGCACCCATACCTTCGTCAGATCGCCGGATCGGTGCAGGATAGCCAACTTCTGCGAGTCCCGCCGGTCGGTCTTGATCCGCTCACCTGGCTTGCGAGGAATGAGCGAGGTCGCCGCCACTGTGCAACTATGGCCTAGCGCTGTGAGCTGGCGGTAGATGTTGTACCCGCAACCGCCGGCCTCATAGCAGAAGTCGAGCTCGCCGTGCTTCGCAAGCCGCTTGGCCATCTTCGCGATGTCGTCCGGCTGGTTCGGGATGACGCCGATGAACCGCACGGGGCCGTTCCGCCCGTCTTCGGCGACGCTGATCGAGATGGTCTCCTTATGGACGTCCATCCCAACGAATGATCTGACTGTCTGCATGTCTCAAGTCCTCCTCTCTACAGGAGAACCGAAGCCGGGCTTCGACTCGAGCAGAGACATACAGACTGAGCGTACTTAGCACTTCCGTTACAAAACAGACCGGAGACATGGTTTACAGCGGAGCGCGACGGCGACAATTCCTCAGCTTTGGGCTACGCACGACGATGTTGTATGCCCTGGAAAGAGAGTCGGATCATGGATCAACGTCTTCAGTTTTTATCGAGTTATCAGAAAGAGGAGATGTCAGTAGCGGACCTATGCCGTGAATACGGGATCTCCCGCCCAACGGGCTACCGTTGGATCAACCGCTACAACGAAACGGGGCCGGAAGGACTCGTAGATCGCAGTCGCCGCCCGCATGGTTGTTCCCACGCGACGCTAGAGCCGGTCGAGAACGCAATCTTTGCGCTTCGGGCCAAGCATCCGTCCTGGGGCGCACGGAAGCTCAAGGCGAGGCTGGAGATGCTACAGCCAGACATGGTGTGGCCTGCAGCTAGTACTTTTGGCAACATCCTGAGCCGTGCGGGCTTAACTAGTCCGCAGAGGAAGAGAAAACGCACTATGCCATGCTCAGAGCCGTTCTCTATGGTCACGGGTCCGAATCAGCTATGGTGCATGGATTTTAAGGGCTACTTTGTCACCGGTGACGGTAAACGCTGCGATCCGTTCACGATCACCGACGCGCATAGCCGTTATTTGATTCGTTGCCAGATTGTCTCGCGTATGGATCTCAGCCAAGTCCGAGCAATCTGCGAAGCAGCCATGCGGGAGTACGGAGTGCCAGCACGGATCAGGACAGACAACGGCGCACCATTTGCTGGTACGGGGCTACTGGGGCTGTCCAAGCTCTCACTCGGCTGGATGAAGCTCGGGATCGTGCATGAGCGCATTCAAGCAGGCCGACCGCAACAAAACGGTCGCCATGAGCGGATGCATCGCACGCTGAAGGAGGACACGACGAAACCGCCTGCGCCCACCCTTCGCGCACAGCAGAGCCGCTTCGATAACTTTCGCCAAGTATTCAACAACGAGCGCCCGCACGAAGGCCTGAACAACCAAGTTCCCGCAAGTCTCTACATCCCCAGCTCTACCCCACTACCACGCACGTTGCCGGAGTTCACGCACCCCAAGGGACTCGTTCTGAGACGAGTGAACAACAGCGAGGATATCAGCTGGCACAAAAGCAGAGTCTTCATCAGTGAAGTGTTTCGATTTGAACAGACTGCCTTTCGAGCTGATCACACCCGGGCTCTATAGAGTCTTCTTTTGAGACATGGAGCTCGGAGAACTCAACGTGGAAGAGCTTCGCTTTAGAGCCGCAAGGCGAGTGGTTTAAGTTTGCCAAGCAGGGTCGTAACGCGTCGTTCCTATTTAAATGCACGAAGCCTCTCTACCTGATTTATAATCCTGGCCAACATGCCTAATCCCTGGGATGTCCCGTCAAACATCGAACACCGTCGGCTCTTCGCAGCCGACGAGATCTACAGCTTAAGCGAGCTCGACCTACATCCCGACGCGTTTGCCAAGTGTTCAGCTGGATGGACTCTGGGGAAAATGCATGGCTTGGGCTTCGTGCATTTGGATCTCCACCCAGATCATGTTTTCTTCAACTTTGCGTCAGGTAAAACTCAATTTATAGACTTTGCCAGTGGCACGATGGGTGATATCTCTGCACAGCGAATGAGCGAGGATTTTCTTACCCCTTTCCTCAGTTTCGATCGTCCTGAGTTCATCTCGCTGCTTTGTGGATATATACAGTACTCACGACTGACGATCGACAAGATCGTTCCGGGATTCACCGCTGATCTGCTCAGACAGTTGGGTGGCCGACTTCATCTGCCTCCCATTAGCAGACGACCAGATCTTTGGATCGCGGCTGTCGATGAGATTGATGCAACGATTCGACCTCACCTCAAAGGCATTGATGTTGAATTCGGACCACGCGGCAAACACTTGGCTCCCTCTACTCCGGAGGCCGCAGTTCTTCCTGCCGCAATCGCGTTCTGCGGTTGCGATCCAACGATCAGCCTGGCGCCAAATAATAAGGCTCGAAGCAATCCAGATGAAATCTCAGTTCTTGTTGGTTTCACCATATCCCTCGGACAGGCACTGCGGGGATTGCGAACTGAAGAAAGAGGTTTGACCGCGGAGTCGCTGTCATGTCTTCGCGCGACCATTCCGAATCCGGGCGACAATGTCCAAGCCAGACGCTTCATCGAATTGTTCTGCGACGGGCTCGCTTTTCTGGCAGCGAACCACAAGTCAGTGGTGAGCGATGAAACATTTTCGTGTCAGCTATTACAATTTTCCGTTCTACTCCGTAAAGCATTGATCGGCTTGACGTCACAAAGTGATGAAAGTCTTTGCCTTACGATTGCTGCAGATGATTACGCTATGGGTTGGAGAGTGCCACAATTAGATCCAGGAGTTGAAGGAGGGGAGCTTTCGGGTTCTTTACAAATGATCGGCCTACAAAATTCGATTGCAAGCATTTATCACAATGCGTTTGCAAAATCTGCCGCCGAAAATGCCTCCAACACGTTATGGACTTGGCTTTGGAGGGCAATGACGATCAATCGGCGCTCGCTAATTACCCTGAAGCATTTCGCCAATGCCCGTCACAGTAGAGACGATACTAGGAACCTCGAAGTTGCTGCAACCGCAGTATCAATGCAGCAGTATCGCTGTTTGTATACCCTTTGTACCAGTTTTGCCTTCGAGGTCGCTCAATGGGAGCAGCACGTCGAGAAGCAATCAATCGAGCGCAATGATGCTCATCTATATTCGCTGACCAAGGAGTTAGAACAAGTAGGTGCATTTGTGAAACATGCGCAAAATAATAATGGCTCTGTCGACTGGAAATGTCTAGGCACAGTAGAGGAAACATACAAGACCTGGGGTTTGATTGACGACGCGACCAAATGAAACGAAATCTATTCCTAGACCGAGCAGCAATTATACGAATCGCCGTGGATAGTGGCGATCTCGGGTATCGGTACGATCTACCACTCCTCTTTGCGAGCTATAACAGAATTTACTATGAGGCTGGGGGGATGAGCGAACTCACGAGAGTTCTATCGCGGCGAGTGTCCGGCACCAAACTGGTCAGCCTGCCGGCCGCCCCTGACCTGGTTGAGTCTGAAGAAGAACAAAACGCTTTAGTCGCAAGTGTGCAGCGGGCCGCGAAAATTCCGATTATCATAAAAGCGCTTGCCGAATGTGACGCATCACCTACGAGGTCGACAGAAGAACTGCTTGGTTATGCCGTTCGGCTTTTGCTGCTCGCGCGAAACTTGAACTGTGACATTCTTCCATGCGGCCGTAGAACCAACCTCTTGATATCCCTGTTTGTGGCAGCTGGACAACGTGGAAGGCTTATAAAGGACAACTCGGATATAGAAATATTTGAAAGCAGCTCAGGATTCCCGTTCTTAGTTCCCGAAATTATCTCGGTGCCTGGCTCTCGGAACTTGCGCATAGTTCTTGCAGAACAGGACTTTGACGCAGAGCTACTGAAAGAAGCTACTTCCGACGGACTTGCCGCCTCGTTCACCGACAATGAGACTACAAGCTCGCATCCAGAAAGCAATTGGCTTGCCAGACTTCCCGAACCTGGTACCAACAATCTTTGGTACCACAAGGGGCACGGCAACACGGTCTTAGTGATGGTTCATGGAGTGCTATCCGACAGCCGGGGATGCTGGTTGGCCACAGATAGTGATGACAAACCAATAGCATACTGGCCAGAACTAATAGCGCAAGATCGGCGCCTTGCGGCCTTATCAGTCTATCTGGGAGGATACTATACGGAACTAGAGAGTAATGACTATGAAATCAGAAATTGCGCCGAAGAGCTTTACAGTGCACTCGTGAGACCGCAGGCTGATGGCTCCCCAGCTCCACTGAAGTATGAAAACATCATCTTTCTTGGCCACAGTACGGGAGGCATTGTTGCACGTTATTTAATCGAGAGCCATAAGACTGAATTAAAGAATAAGAATGTCGGCCTGATACTTATAGCTTCCCCGAGTTATGGGTCTCGATACGCAGACCATCTCAGCCTGCTGACTGCATTTTTTAATCATAGCGTCGGCAAACAATTGCAATGGGGGCATTGGAGTGTACGAGACCTTGATGCGCGATTTAAAGACTTAGTGGATAGCAGGACTATTAAACGATTCACGGGAATAGAAGCTTATGAATCACATTTCATAATTAAGCGTAAGCTGCTGCCACCTTTGTCTCAAGTCGTAACTGCTGAGAGTGCGGGTCGATATTTTGGCGCACCGGTAGCTCTCCGCGATACCGATCACTTTAGCTCCGTTAAGCCGACATCAGAGAGTTCTCCGAGCCACGAACTGCTCGTCGACTTCTTCTACCATAGATTCGCTCCGCTTATTGGTTGACGACCTGTACTACAGGCAGGTCGAACTGCTCGCATTGTTGACCTCCGGAGGACCGCGTGTCTAAGCACTTTTGATCGGCTTATTTACACTTCCGTCATCACTCGTAATGAGTCACGGTTGCCACTCGCTCACCTATTGCCACATTCTCCGCCAATAGCGCACAAAAAACAGGTTGACCTTCCCGTCAGACGGGGCTGTTGTAGAGCTTCGTTGTGCTGAGGTTCTTGTGCGACCTGTAGCTGGGTGCACAGCTTCTAGAGTGGCTCGTTCTCCAATACTGCCCTAAATAATCTCGTGCGCATGAATGATCGGAGTATTCGCGCGTCAGGCCTACCGATTCTCAGCGCTTGCGTAATCGCAGATCCAATCAATTACGATCGATGAAGACCGATGAGCCCCTCACGGCAAGTGCAGCACGTTGCGCTGGGTGGCAGCATATCGGTTTATCTGGCATCTTGCGCACGGAAACAAGGCCATGGAAATGACAGAGTATGGAAAGCTTGGAAAGCCATGATGCCAGCTTCCCACCCTTCCCACACTCTTTGGAAATCCCTTCGGGATTCCCACATTCCCACGGCCACGAAGACTGGATATTATTCTCGCGCCCCCCCGAAATCCCGAATTATCGACACCGCAAGGGGCTTGTAACGGATGTCTCAGGTCCACAGCGTAACGCATGTCCCGGTACACTCACCCCTGAGTGTCCTGGGGACATGCTTTACAAAACAAACGGGGCATGGTTGCAGCGAACCGCGCCGCCTAGGGATATTCGCTATACAAGCGTGCAAAACCATCATGTATGCCCGAAATGAAGGCATTCGCCTGTTATCACCAATCCATAAGGTGTTTAGTGAAGACAAGTCGACCTCCGAGAACCTCTGCAGAATCTGGCAGACGACTTAGAGTCTGCTACTTGTCGCTTTTCACGAGCCCTGTGAGTCCCGCAATGAAAAATATCGACAGGCCCCAACCAAGCATTGTTTGGATCCAAAACCACCAACGTAGTTGATAGGAATACGGTGCTCGACCCGGAAGTTCAAACGACGGATTCGATGTCCAGCTGCCGGAAACCCCAAGGTTGATTGCCGGTAAAGAGTGCTCGATGGAAAACATGATCGAGCTGAACCGTTGATATGAACCTGGTGGCTGCTGATGCGCCTCGAAATAGACGTAGGCATCCTTATCAGTCGGAACGATTACTCGCTCCTGGTAACCCCAAGCTGAAGCCACAATGCCGATTGACGTCAGAAGAAGCATCCCGATGAAAGCTCTATCCAATTTGTAGCCATAACCAATTGTCCATTTCAGACATTGCCTCCAGAGATATACGAACGGCTTCAGCATCCTGGGCCGAGCGGCCATCTCTTGCTTTCGGTGGAGCAGTTCCTCAAGATAGAAAAGCGCTTCGCGCGAATTCCGCGTTTCTCCAGTCTTCGAATAGACACCTGCCAACTGCTTATAAATTCTGGGGGAAGGCGACGCGTCGCGTTGAATCCACTTCAGGCGTGCATCAATGTCTCTAGTGCAATTGGTAAATCCCTCGAATGAGAGCCCCTCCAATAGAAGGAATCCAGAATCTGGCCAGCTTGCTTGGTCATCTTCAATACCGCCAATCGTTGCATCTCTCAAGTCCAGCTGGGTTTCATTTGCTCCAATGACTTCCTTCCACCGAAAGACTCGGCGGATAGTCGCATGGCGAAGGTCCACTGAATCGAATTCTCCGTGGAGACAGCTCACATCCATTGCCTCCAAACCTCGGAGCTGTGTGCCGCCCGAAGATGTCTTGGTCAAATCGAGCACAGCGGCCCCCGCAACTCTTGCGCCCTCTGCATTCAGTGCCGTAAGGCCGTTCCCGGAAAAATTTCCGCGTGTACAGTCAAGCACCCCGATATTTGCGTTCAGGAGACGGACGGCGCCTACCGCTGAAAATCCCTTACGCAAAAATACACTTCCTGCTACCGTGATCCGGTCCGCTCTGATGGCAAATTTATCTTTACCCGAATTGCTAAAAGTCCCGCCATCGCACTCGAAATTGCTCCCAATCCATGCACTAGCAAACCCAACTTCCCCGTAAAAACTACTCTGGCATGCTGACTGAGAGAGGAATACGCTGCCGCTGATTTTTATTCTGTCGCATCCAAGCGCGTTACCGGTTTGGAGATTGAACGATGTTGCTGGCGCGTACCTAAAAGTCGCGCCGTCTGTGCGAAAATCACCACCTACCTTTGCGTTGCGAAATAGGACTTGTCCGACTGCTTCAAATCGGCCATTCATGAGCACGTTGTTCGCTACATCCACGCCATCCGCAAGGATGGAGTGCATAACGCATGATGTGAAAATTAGCGATGGAAGGCGTGCATTTTTGAATGAAACGTCTTGCGTAAAAGCGCACAACTGGAACATTAAGGGGAAGGGTATAGAGCTATAGGAAAAACTCAGAACTCCAGCAATTCTTGCCGCATAAATGTGAATACCTTGCCTGTTGACCTTTCCCGAAATACTTTCCGTCGTACAGAGCCATTCCAGGAATTCCGCTTGAATCGTTCTTTCGGAATGCCAGCCATCACTGTCACGCGGTTCGTTCGTAGAGTCATTGTCATTGCCATTCGATCCGCAGATGGCAGCATCACCTGTTGCCGCAGCCCGCAGTACGCGCTTCTCTGCTTCAGATAAGTTGGAAAAGCGTTGCGTTGCCAGGTCTAAGATCTCGTTCATTTCAGTGATGATATACGTTCCACTTTAGGTCTGACGTGGAAACGAAAGAGTTCCAGTTCAATACAGTCACTAGCGTCCCAGAGTAGTTTGGTCGAACGCGTCTCACAAAACGCACTTCTCCTTCGGTACTTCGGGATTCAAGTAATATCGCCAATCCATCCATCAAATGCCTTCTGTCTGTCCGTCAATCGCAATTACATCGTTGCGCTATTTCTACTCGTAATTAGGTGCCTAAGCTCTCGTTCTAGAACCTGAGGATTACGGCAGACGTGCAGATCCCATGTTCCTAGCTTCCCCCAATTGTTGACTGCGGAAACCCACCTTCTCGCGGAATCATGTTTTGCCTTTGCTTGGTTGTCTTCATACCCCTTGATCTCCAGCAGTAGGGTGACACCATTCACAAGTCTCACAAGATAGTCTGGGAGATAGTTGTGCTCAACTCCAAGATATTCATATGGAATCATCAGGTCGAGGTGGTCGTTTTTTGCGTAGTACTGGACGATGCCATGCTTAGCCGCCATTTCCAGTCTGAATGCCGCGCTCTGCTCCCACTGTAGTGTGTCCGCAACAACCTGATTGATGTGGCTCATCGCTGTGGCGAAGCACGGCTTGGTTGTTGGGAACTTAACGTCGGCGGTAGACCCTATGGACTTGTAGCGGTCAAGGATTGGCATGAGCGGCATTTCTCCGCTGTTGTCATCCGGCTCAATCCGAGATAGCAATCGTTCGATGATGCGCTGGACATAGATACCCAGGCCAAGTTCAGAGTGATGTTCGTCTTGAAAGTTGACCTTGGTCCGAACGTACTCGTCCACAACCGCAAACACTTGTGGGAACAGTTGATGCTTGGATTGTAGGCGGAACACTCGCGCCTTCCTGTCGCTACCCTGGTGTGACGCGTCGGACAACAGCTCAACTATGATCCGGGCCAAGTTGAACTTGATTGTTTCTATGTGATTCTGTTCGTAATAGGTGTGCCGGTCCTGTTGGATTAAGGGGAGCACGAGTGAACCCGAGGCCGCGTGGCCTTCTTTGTAGCCAACGGTCGCCGTGAGAAACGTCGCTGTAGGTTCCTTGTGAGGCTCCACAACAAGCGTCTCCATGGAGGCAACGTCGCACTTGATAAGGTTTTTCCGAAGGGCAAATGCGTAGCCGTCGACAACTGGAAATTGAATCTCCATAGCTTTCCGCTCCGGCAACGCCATGACAAGTTGCTTCGGTTTATCCTCGGCAGCGCTCGCAGTTAGAGGCCTGCCTTTGAATGGGATGACAGAGAACGGGATACCGTAAACATCAACGTACTCTTCAGTCAAAAGCTCCTTGCCGTTCTCGGCAATGGTCGGAGTGTAGTTCATCCTGCGAAGACCTCGTCCAACCACCTGCTCGCAAAGTAGCTGACTCCCGAATGCACGGATACCGAGGATATGGGTCACGTTGTTCGCATCCCAGCCCTCCGTCAACATCCCCACTGACACCACGCAGCGGACATGTTCTCCTGGTTGCCCAACTTTTCCCACCGTTGCGACAACCTGCCGAAGATCTTCGGCGAAGTCCTTCTTTCCCTTTTTAGGATCGCCGCTCTCGGCTTCGGCTAACAGCTTCGAATCGATTCGGATGGTGTATTTTCTCTCAGCGGTGTTTTGGAATTGCGGCAGGACTTCACTTTGACCATAGCTGGTCGCCCATTTGATCTTTGACTTAGCCTTAGTAGGCCTGTCCTCTTCGTCCTCATCTGCCTCAACGTCGGCTTGCGTTACGACTTCAACCTGGGTCTCTCCGCTGATCTTCTGGTACACAACTTCTGCAAGGTCCGTGTTATCGCAGACAACAATCATCACAGGGGGAACGTGTTCCTGTCCTGGCGTGGCTTGCTCGACATACTCGAACCGTTCCTTCCACTGACCTGCGAGTTGTTGCAGTGCGCCCTCAGCATCGCGATACACGACCTGTGGTTTAGGCTTTCGAGCTTTCCCGGGCTGAAAGTCTGCCGGTTGAAGGTTTTCTCGAATCGTTTCCCAGAGCTTGAAGTATTTAGGGTCGGGGAGGCCTGTCACATCCATGACCGGCATACGCGGAATCTTCACGATGCCGCTCTCGATTGCATCGACAAGACCAAAATCACTAACCAGCCACGGAAACGGACGACCCTCCGGATGGCCGCTTCCTTTGATATAGAAGGGGGTCGCCGACAGATCCACACACAGCGCGATACCCTTGACGTTCGGACCCTGAGGATTGGAGTTATTGAGTTTGTCCAACCCACCGACCCAGACTGTGGCCTCTTCCTCCTCTTCCTCAAGCTCTTTGGCCTCGCCGGGATTAGGGGCATCTCTATTGCCATCGGCCAAGGGACGCCAGCAATGATGACCTTCGTCGTTCAGAACCATGATCGGCATTCGGTCATAGAGGTCGTCACCGAGTAGGTGCCGAGCGAATGTCTCAGGAGTGTCTGGACCCTTATTGACGACGGCGTATGTCTTGCCGCCTTCTTCGTGCTCTGATTGTGGGCTGAATGAATGCCAGTTCGTCACGAGCACCTTCCCTCGTTGCATCAAAGGGCGGTACTTTGTCGGAACAATGTCGAACTCAACATAGTAGTTGTTAGCATTCTCGGGACGCAGCACCTCCAAGCGTTCCTTCACCGTCAGGTTCGGACATACAACGAGAACAGCATTGGGATATTCAATGCTGTTTGGATTGACGCCTCGATTGCAGAAGGCCCACGAGATCAGCATCGACATCACAACCGTTTTGCCTGAGCCCGTTGCCATCTTGCAGCCCAGTCGTTGCAACGGCAGTATATCGGGGTCAGTCGAACGATCCACCAATGTCGGGAAGTAGTCCGTGGGAGTCTGATAAAAGCTTGGCCGGTCTCCCTTTAGCAGTTGCTGAATGTCCCCGTCTGTAACGGCAAAGTCTTTGAATTGCGTCCGGCTGCTCCGACCCGGAATCCGAATCTCAGCCAAATAAATGAGCGTCTCGACTGCTTCCAACTGACAGAAAAACAAGCGGCGACCACGGTCTTTGCTCGTCCAATGGCTCAGGAGATCCTTTGTGACGTTGGACGCACCTCTGTATTTGGACTCACGCCAACGATCAACGTCTTTCCGCAGAGCATTCACCAGCTCGATGTCGTCTCGCTCTTCTTCGACGAACATCTTCCCCTGAGCGCTGCCCACCTTGTCGGTCTTGTACCAGTAGCCCGCATCGCGTCGGCCAGGTTGCTCCCTTGGCTCGCCGGTCTTGGTGTCATACAGCCAATGCGCGTCCGGCACCTCATAAGGACTGCACAGGATGGGGCGTTTTACCGGCTGGATCGGAACTTGTCCGGACTTATCGGCCACGACCGGCCTCCAGCTTGTGAATCCGCATCACCTCATTACCGCGCGGATCAATAACTTTGATTCCAACGCAGCTATGTTTTCCGGCTGGAAACGGTAGCGACTTCGTTCCACTAAGTGCATCAAAACGCTCGGCATCTACAACACCGTTTAACGCCTTACTCAACTTCTCCCATGCACTCTTATCAGGAAAGAATGCCTGGGTAATGCAGAAGGTGCGCCCGTCGTAGTCGCCGTCCACGAACCATGCTGCAACCTTATCCGACTTGGTTGGCGTCACCGTGTTATTCACGGGATTGTAGATATCGACGCCTTCCATCGTGACGGTGTACTCACCTTGAGCGTCCGGTCCGTCGAGCCGAGTTCTTGGCTGTCCGAATACACTAAAGAGCTGGCTTCCGGGCTGCTCTTTCAGTAGTCCAGCCATGGCAGGATTTACGTCCGGTCGAATGTGCGCTGAGTGAACTTTCAATTTTGGATGCGAACCTTCTGCAATAACAGCCTGCGCCGTACCATCAAAGCTGAATCCCGCAAGCACGAGATGGTCATAGCCCCGACGGCTCGATTGTCGAATAGCTTCCTCGACCTGCATTGCAGTGATGGGTCCGTACTGCGGCCCGAAAACGACACCGATGTTGGATTTGCCCTCAGGGTCTGCGTCCGGACCGCCGTTTTGCCAACGCCCCTCGGCGTGGATGACGGTTCCATCCATCACTTGTTCGAGTCGATGAAACTTCATAGTTCTGTTGTTGGGGAACATAACGCCATCCAACTTGAGATAGCGGATCATTTGGTCCAGGTACGCATCCAGATTCTGTGCCTCCTGATCTACGCGGCTCTCGACCATGCGTATTTCGAACGTCTCCAATTCATTGGGAGCGCCTGCGAACTCGCCAACCGTTAATACCTCCGCATCGCCAAGCGACATTTCTGGGGGCTGCACAGCTTCGACAGTAAAGGGGCCGCTCACGCGTACAACTCCGCTTTCTATCTTCGGCTGGTCAATTAGCTCTTCTTGCTCTGCATTCGCCGCAATGCATGCGTTCACCTCATCCATCTTGGATCGCCAAACATCTCTATAGCGTTTCACGGTATCGGCGAGCTCTGGGGGCCAGTCAGAGTCTGTATCAAACGGTACCTGCCAATGTTCCCAAGGTTCACCAGCTTCGGGAAGCAGCCAGCGACGGCGATCCCCCTCTGTCATTGCACTGCGACCTTCAGTTTTCTGCTTGATGATGTATTTGGAGTACAGCTTTCCCGCTGTGAGACTCGGGACTTTCTTGAGCGCTTGGTTACAGAGTTGGAGAGCTTCATCTAGGACGGGCTGGTGTCGAGCGAAGATAGGATCTAAGTTCTCGTTGTGGGCAATAGACTTGAGAGTGATGTGTCCAACAGACTTGCAGATAAACCCGCCCTTCGGCCCAAGACTAGGATTCTTAAACCGGAAGAACGAGTATTTTGCGGTCATCAGACGTTGACGGGCGATCGCAATGGCGACTCGACTCGTATCTGTCGTAATCCATCGACGTGCCCATTCCTCCGCAACAAACGCAGTGGTCCCGCTTCCGCAAGTTGGATCGAGGACAAGATCACCTGGTTCGGTACTCATCAGGATGCACCGTTCTACAATCTTTCGGTTTGTCTGGACGACATATACCGGGTCTGATTCACCGTGCATGTCCGTCCACACGTTATGGATCGCTGCCAACCGACTGTCACCCCAAAAGACCACACCGAAGGCGGATTTGTCGCCTGCACGTAAGCGCCCTGCAAGCTCAAGTCGACGCATACCAGTTTCAATGTCATATCGCCACTGCTTATCGGAGCCACAGAAAACAGTCTTACCCTCGACGCTGATCTTCTTGGTACGGGTCGGGCTGAAATGCTGACTCACTACGGGGTAATCATCGCGCACGAAAAAAGGCGCGAACTGCTCCAATTCTTTCGCAGACAGAAGCGACCCGCTGCGTCTCTCTCCAGAGGGCAACTCCACTCGTCTGTATTTCTCTGCGTCTTCTGGCAATCCCGGATCAGTGTACAGATTCGGCATTTTTACCTTGCTCTTGTCTCGTGCGTACCACAGCAAGTAGTCAACAACTGACTGCCCCTTTTGAGTGCTCGACTTCTTCTTTACGGTGATCACTTGGACTCGATTCGAGCCGCCGAATACTTCATCCATAACCAGAGAAACGGCGGGCAAATTTTCATCCCCAATCTGTAAAAAAATGCTCCCCGAATCACAGAGCAGCTCCTTCGCGACTTGGAGGCGGTCGCGAAGATATGACAGGTAGGAGTGCAGACCAAGCGACCATGTGTCTCGGAAGGCCTTTATCATTTCCGGTTCACGGGTCAGGTCGCTCTCGCGGTCCGTCATGTCCCTGTTATCTATAGAGACTTGAAAATTGCTTCCAAAGCGAATTCCGTACGGCGGGTCCATGTAAATCATTTGAACCTTCGCAGCCAGATCTTCACGACGCGAGAGTGAAGTCATCACTTGGAGGCTATCGCCAAGAATCAACCGGTTCGTCCACGGGATCTCATGCCGGTAGAACTGAACGGCCTCTTGGTAAGACTGCTGAGGGTCGCCAAAGAGCGACGGCTCAATGTCCTGGCGTGCGGCGACACGAAGTATTGCCTGGGGACTAACGCGCTCGTGTATGTGTAGCGCAACCGGGTCCACATCAAACCAACGCTTTTCGCGCTTATTCGCCCACTCCAGCCACGGTTCTTGATTGCGAAGCGCCGCGCCTAGTTGTTCCGCCTCGGCGGCAGTCAGCGGCTGTCTTTGAGCCTTTTGTAGCAACTCCGGGAGCTGATCCGCTGCGCCTGCGGAATCGAACCGCAGCGCCGGGGCGAGGCGCGGGCTGTACTCGTACCGAATCTTCGGCATAAGCGGCACCGTGCCCTCCGCAGCGATCTTTGCGGGCGGATTATTCTTTCGGGTCGCTTCGTCGTGCCGATAATCGGTTACATTGCCGAGGCCGCCCTGAGCCCCGCTGACGTGATTATTAGCCTGTTTCTTCTTTCCAGCCATCTAAAGTCCCATCTTGAATCTCATTTGGGGTATGGGGCATTTTAGGGTATTTTGTTGCTGTGCATCCGAGCACGGATGGAGCAAGCGATTTGCGCTTTTGCTCTGGCCGCGCTCAATCGATAATCTCTGCCGTATAAATGGCCGTAGGCGTATTCGCCTGAGCACGAATGACCGGCCAATAGAACGGCGTTCCACGCCAACCTTTCGCCTCCGAGCCCTCCTGGCGAAGCAAAAACAGGATCGGATGATTGATCGCATACTGTTTCGCCAGCTTGCCTTCGGTTCGTTCCGAGTCTGGCGTCTCAATATAGGTGGCGTGAGAACCGGCGCTCGCGAGCCGCGCTGAATCGCGGCCATCGGCGGCCCAGATCAAGACATGACCCCGTTCGGCGGGAACCGGGTGCTGTTGGCAAAGATGAGCGAGAGCTGCAACAGCCCCGTCCCAGTCAAAGTCAGGCGCATCGTCCTCCGGGAACTCCATGGTCGGCGCAATGGCTCGAATCAGATCAATCGCATCGCTAACAGGAATGAGTTTGGGAGCCGCCGCATTGAACCCACAAAGGGCGGTGATCTGCTCGTCCAGAACTTTGATCGCTTGACCAATGCCATTCGCTCCGGTCCGGTATCCCGTCTGAAATCCGATAGGCAGGATGCGTTTATAAGGGCGAAGTGTCTGTGTCGTGGCCACCAGAATCTTATTCGGGCTGCAAGGCACCACAGTTCCGTCGGCAGCCTTTCGGATGAACTGAACGGCGTGATCCCCGCCTGACTCAATAGCAGCCCGTAAGGAAGAGTCAAATTCCTCCATCTGGCTCATGGCATACCGGATCACGTTTGAGGTGTAAAAGCGCGTGACTGCCAAGTCCATACGACGGTAGCCATACATACGCGAGTGCTGCAAGACCGTGTCTTGCTGATATTTGTTTGGACGGCGGCCATAGTAGAACCCAATCAGACCCGCAAGAGTAACTCCACGATCAAGCACCTGACCACCGATAAAGATGTTCAGTGGACTTCTCAGCTTGAGCTGACCTGAGCTGTCGAGCAGCGCGGCCACGTCATCATCAGAGTTCACTTTCGCTACGGTTATGTGCTCGTCCTCAAGAGCCTCCGAGACTGCGGCAATCACTGCGTCCACTTCGGGAATCGGCTCCAGTGCGAGCGCTAACGATCTTGCGAAGTCACCATGTGCCTCTGTAACCAGGCTGATGAACTCATCGTGCTTGGACTCGGCAGCTTCCTGCAACTTCTTGATGATCGCCTTCGTGAGCTTCTCTTGCCAGGAATGAGCTTCCTTTCCGGCCTCGGAATGTAGAAGGAATGAAAACCGAAGCTTCTTGCTCTTTTCGCCAGCGTTCGTTCGGTTGATCCGTTGTATGCATCCCCCGACGATGAAGTTGATGATCGCTGTCCGAAAACCGTTGATGGCGGGCGACGTGAGAACCTGATCGATCTTCAGAGATCGGGCGTCTGGCTTCTTCAGTCGTTCAAACTCTCGGTGATCGACGGTGTGGTGGATGAGGCTTTCGAGGGTGTCAGCTTCGCTCTTGGCCGACTCGCCAAAGTAGGTTTCACCGCCGACATACTCGGCCGGTACCGGAACCAACTTCGTGAAAGCCGGACGGGTCGGTTTGAACGTGAGGACGTTGGCTACCTCAATCTCATTCGGCTGCAAGTAAAGCGAATAGGGTGTCGCCGTGACTTGCAGGAATGAAGAGCTTTGAATGACGGAACGAAGATCATTGATCTTGCTGGCAATCTTGTTCGCCTCGATGAGTCCTGCCTTCTTTGTGTAACCGATAGATGCATTATCGGCCTCATCATCAATGATGAGCGTGCGCTTCTCGGCCATCAGCTTGTTCTTTTTGAAAAGATCAATGAGTCGACGCAAGTTGTCGTCTTGTTTCTTGGCAACGAAGATGAGCTTGGAATCTAGCTCGAAGACGCCGAAGGAATCTGGCGCGTGCATGATGTCGTAGATGTCCAATTCGCCATCATCCACGAACATTTTGAATTCGCTATTCAAACGTTTTGCAGTTTGCTCGATCAAAGCCTTGGAGTTTTTGCTGAGAACGATTGCGATATCGAAGCCGTTATCGAACGCGAACGCCAAGATGCTAATGAACGTTCGAGTCTTGCCACTCTGAACCTTACCTAGCAGCATTCCGGGATGATCAGAGCTGGTTGCTTTTTGCAAGAGCTCCGCTACTGTCTCTTCGGCGCAATGAAACGTGTCGGAGCTGAAGCCTGGGTTGGCAGTCTTATAGCTCGGGAAGAAGGAACCTGTCAGATTGAGACCGCTCGTCATGCTTTCACGTACTCCGCGTCAAGTAATGGTTTATGAGCAACTATACGATTGGGAAGAGTCGAGTATATCTTTGCCTCGTCCTACGCGTATCTGCCTCGATGACATTCTTAGCTAAACATCCTAATCACTCGATCTCAGCGAGAACTTAACTCCGACCTGCCACTGCAACAGCATCTGAGAGCCTATCTGCTCGAATTTGGGATTGGCCCTAATGTATCGCTTCATTGTCGACACAACTTCGGACATCGCATCATTGATGCGTTCGAGGATCGCGGTGATCCTGGCGGGTGAGCCACCCATGCGAGTTTCACCAAGACGCTGAAGGTCTTTGACGCTTGGCCAGCGGGTCGATCCGTTCAAGGTGAGCGCCATGCTGTCTTTCGGCAGATAGACTGCCGTTGTCACCAGATCATAGACAGGAGCGAGTCGTGCCTCGCCTTGAACATCGTCATAGACAATGCCGAAGTTTTTCAGGTGCGCATCTCCATTCCGCAAGGCGCAGTTGAGAGCGATAAGAGTGAAGAGACGCTCCGTATCCTCGACGAGATGCGATGAATTCGCAAACTGCGTAAAACGCTTCATGATCGACGTTTCGTAGCTGCCGCGATACTTCTCATCGGTGCGTCTGGCGTTCAGCACGCAAAAATCCTCGAAACCTCTATACGCGCCATCTTGACGTAAATCGAAGCGATCGATCACCAGGGCATTCGCGTCTTCCGAAAGCCGATAGGAAGGCACCTCGAGCCCGCACGCTTTGGCAACTTCGAGGCAGAAGTATTCATTCGCCGCGAGCTGTGGATACTCGTTCGGCTCCCAGAACTTCACAATGTGCGTTGCACCTCGGTAGCTTTCAGAAAAGCGTTGGCCGGAACCGTCGAGCGCAGAGAATGCGGCTTCGTCTCTCACGAGGACCTTAGGCTGGACTCCACTAATACCGGAGAAGGCCGCGAACTTCTCAATGAGATAACGAAAGAGATCGCCACCGCGTCGATGCTCCAGAATTTCGTCTACCGATTGGAAGGGAACGTCTTCCTGAAGCTGCTCACGCTGACCGGTGTATCGAATGCGTCCCACTTGCGAACGCCCCACAACACCTAAGAGATCAAACTCGTCGAAGCTTCCTGTAGCTTTAGCAAACGATAAGCGCAAACGCTCACGAAGCACGCCTTCGGGAAGATTCATTTCGAAGATTGGCAGCAATCCGAAACGAATGTCCCAGGATGAAAGGCGAACCGGCATCGTCGCCGAGACAGCGCGCGAGGCAAGAGCATCTGGAGCGTAGGCGAAGCTGCTGCCCCGGTCTCCTGATCGATCAAGCATTCCAGCTTCCTGCGAATCGGTCCAGACCTTAATCATGGCTTTGCTCACTCATCAGCTCTTCTAGGGTCGGCCTGCTGGAGCTGGCCTGCTGAATCCTCATCTCAAGGCCCAGCGCGGAAAGAATGTTGCTGATCTTGGTGTATCCCAACTCTCCCATGCGGCCATTTTCGAGAGCATCCAATGTGGAACGACCAATGTGTGCTTTCTTCGCAAGCGCGGCCTGGCTTAGTCCCAACGCTTTACGCTTGTGGGCTATCTGCTCTGCGATGGCGGATATAGGCAGCATGATTGCCTAATATACAAGGCAATGGCAGTGAAAAGCAAGCATGTTGCCTAGTATATAAGGCTGTGGCGGCTTTGACTTCAAGCACACGCTCGTGTGCAGAGGCAGCACCGGATCAAAGCGGGCCGGAGCGGCCCTGATCCGGTGCCAAAGAAACCCGGATGCTTCCATCCGGGCAGAGCAGCTTACATCGCCTCCGCCAGCGAATGAGACTCAACTCTACGAGGCTCCTTCTTGGCTAAGTCCTTCTTGGGACGAGGTTTCATCACATTGATCGCAGAAGCATCGAGCTGAGTCTTCAGGTGGGCAGCGTAGTATTTCTCGATCATCTCCACACTGGTCCGGCAATTCTTTGCGATCTGGTAGATGTCAGCCCCTTCGAGAAGCCGCAAACAGATGTACGTGTGACGAAGGCTATAGGCAGTGCGCGGTCTGCCATCGCGGTCAACCCGAAGCTTCTCTTCCTCAAGAATCGCGTTGAACAGATCGCGCGACCACTTTGGAAACAGCAACTCGGTTGTTCCCGGCTGCTGCCACTCTCCGCTCTCTAACGAATCCTTGCGACTGCCCGCACGCCCCGGACCGCCATCAGGACGCAGACGAGCCTTCAGACGCTGGAACGGTCGCACAGCTCCGACCGTGCTCTTGCAGAAGCCAATGCCTCTCTTACCTCGGACTTCGATCTCTAGGATTGTTTGGCCGCTGCCTTCGTCTTCAACGATCTTCACATCGCGGAACTGGAGACGCATCGCTTCATCGGGGCGAAGCCCTGTATTCGCGGAGAACAGAACATAGTCGTGAAGCTGTTCCGCTTCCCAGCGAAAGCGCGGCTGCTTCGGGTGCTGCGCCCGCTTGCGAGTCGCTTCGTAAAGCTGCTTGTATTCTTCCGGCGAAAACCATGCTCTGTGAGAAATCTTGGCCGACGCCCGATAGGGCGCGGACATATCAGGGAGATGTTCAATCCATCCGTGACGCAACGCCGTCTTGAATATCTGGCGCAACGTCACGATCTCTTGGTGCATGGTGTTATGCGCGGGCGGCTTGCCGCGTAGCGCCTTCGACTCCTCAAGGCGATGGATGCGGTACTCGTTAATCGTGCCCGCAGTGATCTCAGGGAGAACCATGCTGCCAAAGAAAGGAACGAGATGGCCATTCGTACGCGCGTGCTGGCCGCGCGCGTAGGTTGCGTTCCGTTGTCCCTGCGTCATGATGTCGAACTCGCGCAGATACAACTTGGCCGCGTCCCGGAATGGCTTGCCGCTCTTTAGCTCGCCGTCGCGCAGCTTGCCCCGCAACTGCAAGTACCAGTCTTCCGCGAATTCCTTCGCTTTCGAGAGGCTGTCTTCTTTGGTCGTTGTGCGCCGGTTCTTGCCTGCCAAATAGGTCGCGCACTGCCAGCTAGAACTGTTCGGACGTTTGTAGACGTGAACCTTACCACCGAGGATGGTGTGATGTTCGGACATGCAGTAGCACCTCCCGACTTCCAAAATACTACAAAAGTGTGGAAGAGTTGTGTAACGGAAATGGCGCTTCGCTAATCACTATAAGACGTTTATTTTGAATAATTTGAGTAGGTCTCAGACGCTGTCTTGGACGATTTTGAGTCCGCTGCGTCTGCCTGTTCCGCCATCCCGGCTCTCTAGATATAGTATCAAGTTCTTCCAGAACAGAACCTCGGCGGATCAGTCGCGCAGGCGGTTCGCGCCAATCGCCGCGCGTAGGCCATCTCACTGGCTCGAACGTCACTCAAGCCGGGACGCTCACACAAGATCCTCGCCCTGAGAAAGCCGTTCCTGATCAAGAGGTGTTGCTCTCGCGGTCATTTGGACGCTCGCCGGCAAGAGCTTGGAGAGGATCCCAGCCTCGGCATTAGTAGGCCTTCACACGCCCCGAAGAATGTAGTCCTGACGAGATGGAGTGAAAGCATCCAGGACGACTGAATCCTCCAACGCTCGGGCTGAGTGTCGTTCGTTCGCATGGATCAAATAACTGCATCCGCTTCGGGTAGTGTATTCGGTGCCTTCAACCGTCAGTTCTACGGCTCCCGAGACAACAAATCCCGCTTGTACATGCGGATGTGAATGCTCAGGGAGTACCGCACCCTTCCCCCAGGTAAACAAGACCATCATCAGTTCTTGGTTGTGTACCAGGACTTGCCGCGCAAAACCTGGGTACATTTCAACTTTGATTGAATCGGCGCTTTCCAATATCACTCTATCTTTTGACATTTCTGTGCTCGCCCCATCGAAATACCCTCATCATTTATCTCAGATCTCTCATTGGACGGAGACCGCGATTGTTGAACTTGGCTCCCGGGACCGTCCGAAAATATCTGATGCTGGACCGGGCGAAGATAGCGTCGTTGAAGAAGCTCCCTCCCCTCGACCCAGGCATGAAATCGTCCTCTGAACCCACCTTGACGCTGGGTTCGTCATCGCCTACGTTGTAATTCCGAAAGCTATCCAGGCACCACTCCCACACATTCCCCACTACATCGAAGAGCCCAAAGCGATTCGGTAGATTAAATGACCCCACAGGCGTATGACCTGCCATGTTCAGATTGGCATTACCCTTGAGTCTTTCCGGATCATCCCCCGTAAACCAAATCGTGGTCGTTCCTGCTCGAGCCGCGTACTCCCATTGTTCCTCTGTCGGCAGCGAAAGCCCCACGCGGGTCAACACTATGGAGCAGTCGTTCCAGCTGACGCATTCGACCGGATGCACCAACGTCAGACCTGGTTGATTGTCGGGACGAAACATGCTCGGATTTGTTCCTGATGCATGGAGCCACTGTCCTTGAGTCATCTGAAATTTCGAAATGAAGAAAGGCTTTAGAGTCACCGTGTGTACGGGACCTTCACGGTCAAGTGCATAGGGATCTACGTTTGGCGACCCAAGAGGATGAGAATCGCTAGGCCTAATGGCCCCCATCCGGAATGTTCCACCGGGCACGAGCACCAGAATCAACGCCGACATATCCTCCAGAGCCAGACCACCGTCTGGATCTCTGCCGGGAACGCTACCGGTGACGAGGACCGCGAACTCCCACAAGCCTGACCTGGCATCCTCGCCAATAGGTAAGAGACCTTCCTGGCTTGAGATCTTCAATCCGTTATATTTCGGGCTCTTCTCAATCGACTCGATCGCTTCCGCCCAACGCGCCCGATGCTCCTCGGACAATGGATTTTGTTGCGCTTCCACCTGGGCGACCACATGCTCGGCTGCAGCCAACAAGCCACTCCGGAACCGTTTTAATCGAGCTACGTGCAGTTCTAAAGTATCGTGTTCAAACTGAATCTCCTCGCTCTCATGCCGCCAGGAACCCTCCGCATTCAATTGACCCTCCCGCCGATATCTCTCAAGTTGACGGCCATGCATTTCAATACGGGTGCTTAGGAGCTGACCGCGAGCTATAAACTGCTGCATCTGAGGAATATCCAGCCATATCCTGCCAGCCACTGCCTCCATTTGATCCAGCGCGGCAGCGTCGCTCATCCTGGATTGTTCCGCAGAGGCGTCGAGGCTCTGCAAGAGGAAGTCCTGCTCTTCGGCATTCACCTCGCCAGGGTATAGTTCAGCCCATTCATTCGCTCGAGCGAGCAATGGACCCCGGTATAAATAAGCATCGTTCTTCCCAGAGGCGATCCACTCTTGAGTCGCCTCGGTGAGACGCCGCTGCACGACAAGATTTTGCCGGTCCTCTTCTATCCAGTCCCGCAAGCGTTTCCATCGCTTAATCAGTGCCTCGTGCGATAGCTCTACGGTGGCCTCTCCCCCAATCAGATCCTTCGCCTGGGTTGTCACGAGCCGAACGTCTGGCGCTGTGAACAGAGAAAGAATGGTGGCGGTCTCCGACGACCCATTCGAAATCGTGTTGAGTTCCGTTAGCGGCGCTCTTCGCTTCGTCGCTTCAGTTCCGTGGCCAGGTTCGATCATACGGAGCAGCAGGCGCTTTGCAGCGGACTGCTCACTCGGTGCGAGGCGGCTGAATATCTCTTCTGCTCTTCGCTCGAGCGCCCCTTCAAGTCCACCGATTTGTTTGTAGGCATCGTGGGTCAGGGTGTTTCCCCTGCGGTGCTCCCAAAGTTCAAGTAGCACGTGCTGCAAAAGAGGTAAGGTCGTCGTCTCCTTGATAGAGTCTTCAAGAAGAACATCGACCAGCCCAGGTTCAAACCTGCATCCGGTCAGGAGCGCCGGCTCTTCGATGGCGCTCCGCATCTCGGCAGCAGACATCGCATCCACAAGCACCTGGCTGTTTGATAAGGCAGTTGCCAGGGCAGAATGTGCCGCACACTTACCGTAGAAATCTGCGCGCATCACCACGCAGGTAATGATGCGGCCCCCGATGACTCCCGACGCATAGATGAGGTTATCAATGAATGCCTTCATGACAGCACTATCACTGCAGAGCGCGAAGAACTCCTCAAATTGATCGACGACGAGAAGGATATGGCAGTCCGGGTTTCGGTCTCGAAGGACTAGACGCGATATCAGATGGAGGGCTCGCTCGTCCTGAAGACAGCTGCGCGTAAAGTCCATAAGCGCGGAGAGATCGGAAAGAGGTTTGTAGATGGATGATAGGGCAATTGCGAGACTCTCAATCGGGTCGGCACCGGGCCGGAACACAACAGTCGGCCATTGGCCGCTCCCTTCGATGGCGCCATTCTGAATCGAAGCGATAAGTCC
The DNA here is from genome assembly GCF_025685565.1 of Granulicella aggregans. Taxonomy (NCBI): domain Bacteria; kingdom Pseudomonadati; phylum Acidobacteriota; class Terriglobia; order Terriglobales; family Acidobacteriaceae; genus Granulicella; species Granulicella aggregans. Next base: position 166,593 of record NZ_JAGSYE010000004.1, on the reverse strand, counting down.
CGCGCGTGCCAATGAGGATTTACCGCTGCCGGAAGGGCCGAGAACTCCCAGGAACCGGAGCCTCTGCATCGAACCCTGGTTTGGGCAGAGTCTGGTCACAAGCCGGGTGGTTAACGCTTCACGTCCAAAGAAGAGCCTGGAGTCACCGACATCAAAAGACTGAAGGCCGCGGTAGGGGCACTCCCCATGTTGAGGGGCAGATCGCGCAGGGCCGGGTGCCTTTCCCTGGATCCCGCATACCAATCTTCGAAGGGCCTCGTCATCGGCGGTGCCCGCTTGAAAGTCCACCCAGGTCTGCCTGCGCAAAAAAACCGGCAACTGCCTGTCCGACCTCCGGGGCGCCCCTGGCAGATAGACGGGGATCACGCGAAATTTTCCTGTGCTATCGCGAACTCGCCTATCAATGGCTGCACGCATCTCTTCGTTCTGCCAGGGCCCCGCGCCACTGGGACCGACGAAGACAGCGCAGCTTGTGCAGCGATCGAGCGCCTCTTCGATAGCTTCCTGAAAAGGCTCCCCGGGAATGAGGTTCCACATATCAAGCCACGGCGTAATCCCGCTATTTAGCAGTTGCCTAGCCAGCTCCTCGACGATGGGCTTATCTGCCGTATTGTGCGATAAGAAAACATCCGAAAAAGGCGACTGACCGATAGAGAGGGGAGAGGTGACCGCATTCGCAGGAGATGTACTTGCACCGGCCATAGCCTAGAACCTCCACTCCGCCAAACCAATCACCAGGATCAAGAAACGGTAATGCCGCACATCGTCGCGAGAGCCTTAGCGTAGAGGCGAAGTTCGGAACGGAGGGCCTCCATCTCCGACCGAAATCTCTCGGCTTCTGGCCAGTTCGATTCATGCTCCCAGACGCCTATTTGCTCTCCCCGCTTCGATTCCCACGCTAGGAGGACAGGATGCCACTTTGATAGAAATGGCCTGAGTCCGACGTTCAGCACGGCCATTGCGATCCCTCCAACCGAGTTTCTCGTACCACCCAAAGTAGGACCGCCCTCTCTCAGGATGCCTCGGGTCGAGTCGAACAATGAATAGAGAGAAGATAATGCCTCCCTGTAGAGCCAAAACTCCCCTTCCGGCTTCTGCACGGCAACTCTCGTGATGAGTTCCACATAGAGCGCCCAGGCGGCCTTCCGTTCCGCGGGGTCGGACTCCCATTCGGCTTTACCCATGCCGAAGGGAAGACTTAGGGAAACTTTCGTTAGCTTTGCGGGGTCCCGGTTCGGCATGAATCGCTCCTGTGCTGGTTCGAACGTGATCGGCGCAAGTGGCGACGAATCCCCAGCCAATCTCCAGATATCCATTTGCAAAACGTCCACCGAAGTGTACACTGCCTGCGAGTAGCGGATCCCCGAAATTCCATCCGCGCACCCTTCAGGGAGTCTTGTTGCGCTTTGTCCCGGGAAGACGCCCTGACTTGAACGATTGGACAGCAAGATACTATTCCAAGGACGCAAAATGGGCCCGAGCCAGAGGTGATGTATGCCGGAACCGCCGCGTGTCGATTTAGCAAATGGGCCACTTGGAACCCTGGGTGATTCTACCGGTCTGACGTGCAGTATGGACGCAGCAAGGCGGCACTACGGCTCGATCCAGATCATTCCATTCGAGCGTTTTGAACTTGCGGCCAAAGCAACGAAATCGGGCGTTACCGAGTCGTTTCTCGTCCCGGCAGCTTATCCGAACACCAACCTCTTCATCATGGATCCAGAACTTGAAGTTGCCGAGACATTTTGTACCCGCATTCCGCCCCTTGTAGTAGTGGGACAACAGGGACTCCGAGAAGCCGTCACGGTATTCCACCATCCTGCGACCGCCCCTTTGCTCACCGAAGTCGGCCTTCCCTACCAAACCGCAGTCCCCGTTACCTCCAATATCGAGGCCTGCAAGGCCGCGCATCAATCTTCCCATTCCATCGCCATCACCAACGCACTTTGCGCAGATCACTACAGCATGCCGGTCCTTAAGGTGCTTCGCCTGGGCATCAAGATGCCATGGATCCGCTTCACTAGACTTTCCAGCGAAATATCATCCTAGCGAATCCTGGGTCGTAGCCGCTGGGCTCCCTTAAGAGAGACGTCTTCACTACGCGCACAACTTAGGCTTGTGTCCAGTAGATTTATCGATGGAAGCTGTCGCTTCGCAGTGGTGGAATCGGGCTCGTGGTCTTGAACGGGAGAAGCATGGAAGAAAGTCGGACTGACATCTGGGACAAACGCGCATGGCCCGCGTTCCAGAGGGTGGCTCGTTCGGACTCCGGACTCTATTGGATCCTGGTCGTCATCTCGGCCTATAACTACCTGGATCGCACATCGCTCAGCGCTCTCATCGCGACCGTCGGACCTGACCTGCATATAACCAATCTGGTATTTGGTTTTGCGGGGAACGCATTTTTCGCCAGCTACACCGTCTTTTATCTATTCGGTGGCCGACTGGCGGATAAGCTTGGACCACTTCCCGTGCTGTATCTATCGCTGGGAATCTGGTCAACCGCTGAGATCTTACAGGGTTTCGTCTCCGGCTCGGTTTCTCTATGCGCTGTGCGAGCCCTGCTGGGGGCGGGCGAAGGTCCATTCTATGCGATCGCCGCGAAAGCGCTCTCCCAACGCTTTTCATCTGCTAAGCGAGCTAATCCCCTCGCACTGATACTGTCGGCCGGACAAGTGGGTGCCATCCTTTCCGCCCCGACGATGTCTGCCATAGCAGCTCATGTGGGGTGGAGAGCCTCATTCGTTTTAGTGGGCTTATGCGGCTTGGTGCTCCTGGGCTTTTGCCAATTTGCCCTCGGGTCGCCGCTGCGGAGTAAACCGATCGACATCGAGATCCCCAACCCGGGAGTAAGTGCAGATCCAACGAAAATAGGGCGGATAGGCAAGGTCTTTATAAGCCTGCTTCTTGTGCGGGCCGCTACCGATGCCGCGTATTATTTTTACGTCTTCTGGATGCCTAAATACTTTCATGACGTACAGCATTTCAACCAATCTCAGATCGGCCATTACCTTTGGGTGCCCTACACGGCGGGCTTCGCAGGTGCAATCGCTTCCGCTAAAGCATTGAGTCTGATGATGAGAAAGCACGCGGATGCACATGAAGGTCGACGGCCTCTGTTTCTTGTAGCAGGTCTCCTTGCGATGGCCGGCGGCTTGACGGCTTTCACTTTGAATTCGCCCTTAGCTCTTCTGGCGCTTAGCGTGGCCTGTTTCGGACATCTGGCGTGGTTGACCCTTCTCTACGGCGCGATCATCGATGCCGTTCCCATGGAGCGCGTAGGATTCTTGTTCGGTCTATCTGGCGCGTCAGGGACGCTCGCCAGCGCATTGTCCCAGCCGGCGATCGGCGCCATCATCGACAGGTTTGGCTATCCCCCCATATTCGTTGCGTGTAGCGTGACCATGCTGCTGGCGGTAATCGCGGTTGTGATGGCGAGGCCTGTGGCTATTCGAGACGCCGCGTCTCTATAAGAGCACGTCCAACCAGGAGTTCCGAGGGAGGTAAGGATGACGGAAGTGGCGAATAGAGTGGCGGTCGTGCTCAGGCCGGGGCTGCGTGGGGGAGAGGCTGCGAATGCAGCCGCGATCGTGACGGCGGGGCTTCGCTGTGAGGCGTTCACCAACCCGGTCACCGACAAGACTGGGACTGCGCACGCGGCTGTAGTTTGGAACGTTGTGATTTTGAGCGCGAAGAACTCTTCGCACATGGATCGCATCCTCGCTGACGCGAGAGAGACGCCAGTAGCAGCAATCGCTTTCACGGCAGAGGGAAGAGGTCTAAACAATAGCTTTGACGAGTACGTTTCGTTGCTTGCCGATAGATCAACCTCGGAGATGACTGTGCTGGCTATCGGCTTGTTTGGCGTGGATGCGGAGGTTCGTGCATTGACCCGCAAATGTAGTGTGTTTTCAGAGTAAGCGCCTTCACGAGGAGTAGACCAAAGTAGTCGTTACCCGAGCCAGCTTCGCTACAAAGGAGCTTTGTTGGTCGTGAGCGGGATAGTCGTGACTGACGGGCTGGAGTAGATCTGCTTCAGATCATCTGGGGTATTTTTCTTCGGACCTTCCTTATCGCTCCACGAGACGGCATAGGACCAGAACTCTCCCATCCTTTGCATCCGGGGCACATCGGGAACTCCGCCAAACTCGCTGATGGCGAGGATCTTGCGATCGCCATAGCTCCGCTGCAGAGCGGTCCAGAGCTGGCTCTGAGGATCTCGGAGGTCCTTCGGATAAGCGTCGATACCAATGATGTCGACGTAGCGATCGCCGGGATACCACGCCGTATTGCCATCGCCGGTATAGACCCAGATGAGGTTGTGAATCCCGTCGACGTTCGTCAGGCGATCGTAGAGCAACTGCCATAACTTCACGAACGGCTTCGGCCCCTTCGCTCCCCACCAGAACCATCCCCCACTGGCTTCGTGCAGAGGACGCCACAAGATCGGTACGTGCGCGTCCTGGAGTTTCCGCAACTGAACTGCAATTGCGTCGATGTCGCTCAACATGGTGGCGTAATCCGTCGATGTGGGATCAGCGAGCGTCTTCTCCAGATCGAAGTTGGTCGAGTCCGTATAAAAGCCTCGCCACCACGGCTTTTCCGAGGAATCGATAAGACCCGAAGGAGAGCACCAGTGCCAGGAGAGCGTTACCACATACCCTGCCCTGTACTTTGCGATAAGACGGCCTACTTCGTCTTTCTTTTCGGGGTGCGATCCGTGTGCAACCTCCTGCGGACTGTAGGAGAGGAGGTCGCCGCCCATGATGGCTGGCAGGGCACCCGTCTGATCGGATACGTATTGCGCGTCGTCATCGCTGTAGACGCCAAGCATGGTTGTCTTTCCGTAGCTCGTATCCAACCGGCCTAGAAGCGCTGTCGCCTCCGGAGTGAGCTGTGCGTCCACGGCCTTGGCCGGAGCTTTTGTAACCTTGACCGCACCCTCAGATAGAGTCAACTGGATCGAAGCGACATCGAAGAAGCCCCAGCCCTTATTGATTTGGACGACGTTACTTCCCTTCTCCAGTTCAACCATGCCCACTCGCTGCGATACGAAGTCATGATTCGGAGTCGCACTGATCGTGCCGGAGATCTCCAGGCCATTGATGGCAATGTTGTAGCCCTTCGTCCCAATGGAGCGAAAGGCGACGTCGAGATCGTAAAAGCCGCTCGAGGGAACTTTGACAGTGAAATCCGCGTGATCGGAGTCCTTTAGAAATCCGGTGACGAAAGCCTTGCCTGGGACGGGTTGGACTTCAGCAGGTGGTTTCGGGGCAGGGGTTACCGGAGGATCCGGCGCTGGCGATTTAGAAGGATCGATCGGCAAGACCAGATGAAGATCGGGCCCTGCAAGCTGAGCCGACTCCGCACCCACAACAATTTGCTGCGCGAACGATGTATACGGAAGCGATACTCCCATGAGCACGATCGCAGTCCACAGATGACGCAAGAGAGCCCCTTCCCGGTCGAAGACTTCGATTGTTGTGACTTGGAAGACTGCCGCGGCGCTCTAGGTTGAGGCCGCGGCATCTCCATGTGTGGACTTATAACTTCGGAACGACCAGTATCGTGATCGACTGAGCCGGGAAAAGCGTGCTAAGTGTGCTTGTCGTACTTGTCCCTGTCGGGGGCGTCACAGTGACATCCGGTTGCGCCGAAATCCCTGTGATGTTCGCTTCGTTGTAGAGATAGGCCTTTGCATTTCCGTTCGGCTTCAGGTTGGCGAGGGACAGCGTGCTCGTCAAATCACCATAGCTCTTGTTGATGACGACGATCGTTACGGTACTATCCGCTGCACGCGTCGCTCCGTAGACTGCGAGGACACCCTGATCGGAGCTGGTGGATGTGATGGCTGTCTCGCCGAAGTGGGCGTTCTTACCATCGTAGTTGGTGTAGACCTGGAACCCAACCAAGCCCGGTTTTTGACTTGGCTTGCTCGTATCCGCCGGAGAAGGATCCGGTGGGCCCCAAAGTGTGGCCAGGTCTAGACCCTCGCGCCCGAAGATGCCGAGGATATCAGCCTGCGCAAGTGCTCCGTTAATGGCCTCCTGGCCGCCCCAGTTGTACTCGGTGATGGCAAGCTTGGTGCCCGGATAGTCCTTCGCGACCCATCCCTTCATCAGGTTGATGAGGTTCGGCGGATACGCTGCCCCCGTGCAAGTGTTGTTGTTGGGGTCTGTGTAGGCCGGGTCGGTATAGGTGGGGTCCCAGAAGACGCGCGTCGAGTTCAAGCGCGCCTGCTGCAGCGTGGTGTCTCCGGTGAGTGCGAACGCGGCACCCGGTGCGGCAAAGTAGGTGTGCAGATCCACGTAGTCAAGGAGACGTTTGCCGTTGGTAGTTTCGTACTTCTGAAACTGCTGCAGATAGTACTCAATCAGCGGGATATTGCCGTGGGCCAGCCGGTCGGTCGGGTTCGCATTCTGGCAGGAAGGATTGTGGTTGTAACCGTTCGCAACATCCTGAGCGGAGTAAAAGTAATTCATCCAGTTGGAGATGACAGGACCTGTCACGAGCGCCGAGGGGTCCTGTGCCTTGATCGCCGCTGCGTAGGTGATGCCCTTGTTTGAGAGCTCGTCGTACGTAAACGGATTTGGATGAACGTCCTTGTGGACGCCGTTCCAGTACTCCGGCTCGTTGTCCAGACCGTAGAGGGCGACACCGCCATGGGCCGCTGTGCCGAACTGGCCTACGAGGAAGTTGACCCATCCACTGACAAAGGTCTCATCGATCGGCATGCTGGTGTCGGTCGGATCGTTGACGATCGTGGTGCTGCCGTTTACCGGGGTCGTCAGAATGCCGGTACCGCAATCCGCATTCGCAGGGTCGGTCACCGTCTGGGCTCCATACTTTGCTACGGAGTAACTGCACGCGGATTTCCGCAACGTGGTGTAGCCAATAAGTGGAACGGTCGCCAGTGTGTTGGTTAGCGTCTTCTCATCCTGTGTGACTTGGCTGTTGAATCGACTGGCAACCGGATATCCGGTCGTAGTTGGGTAGTTATTCTCGAAGTAGTAGTCAGACGCCGAGTTCGTGGCGTCTACCAGGTAGTTATAACGCGTCGTGGAGTTGCCCCCCCAGCGCTCCACCGGAAGATTGACCTCCGCGGGAACCACAGGGTTCAGCCCGTAGTCGTCCATGCCGTAGATGTTCGGGCTGATCACGTGGGTGGGGCTGCCCACATCGACGCTCAAAGCTGGACCTGTGGTCGTCGCCGGCGCGTTCAACGTAATTGTGACGTAGGTCGCAGCGCTCGGGTTGGCGACACTGGCTGTCCTGAGAGTAACGGTCGCCGGGATAGGATAAGGCGGAGTGTACAGGCCGGTGGCAGAGATCGTCCCCAACGAAGTGTTGAAACCAGAAGGTCCCGTCAGGCTGAAGCTATAAGGAGAGCCGTCGTAGTTCTGCGTCTTCCCGTTACTGTCGACGTAGGTTCCCACCCCATGAACCGTCGCGGTGAACTGGGTCGTCGCTGGAACGACGGCCGTCGGAGAGATTGGCGTCACCGTCACGCTGGTGACACCCGGGTAGGTGGCCAGCAGATTCTTGCTGGCGGTCATCTTTACCGTGCAAGTCAGGCCAGAGACGCTATCACAAGGAGGCGGGGCACAAACGAACGGGCTCGAGCTTGCTGAACTGGCATCGCACCATGCGATGAATGGCCCGGTGGAATCGGAGGCAGCTGCCGTAACCGTCACCGTAGTGCCGGGGCTATAGACCAGCGACAGGCCGGTTGTACCTGAGGCCACGCCGTTGTTGTCCGCCGGACTGATGGCCGTAATCTGGTCATGCAGACTCGCGATCGAGGTAACAGAAAGGACGTAGACAGGAGGCCCGGAGAGGGCTGACCCATTGGTGCCCGAACAGCCCGACAAAAAGGCTCCAAGAAGAACCAGGAGACCCAGGGAACCCGCATAGCTCATCCACCGAACGCTAAGCTTCATCATGATTCACTCCATACATCTTGAATTTCGTTTGCATAAGGAGCTGCCTTCCGAGTTGCTCTTTCATTCGAAGCGCTCCCCTAATCTCTAATTGCCAGATCCAACTCCCGGCGTTACTTGACGGTGAGATTGACCGACAAAGTCTGGACCACATTGATGGAAGGGTTCGTGACCGGATCTGGCGGCAGGTTGCAGTTCTGATAGGAACAGGTCGGCTCGGCACCATTGACAAGTGGCGTCGACGTAGCTGTGATCGTGACCGGATAGGATCCGGCGGGGGTCGGGAAGTTGTTGTTGATGCTGGAACCACAACCGCTCATCACGGTCAGCCCCGCGAAGCAAAGGAGTGCCATGAGAGACAGCAATCCGAGCCCGCCGGAAGTAAGCCGGCGGCGCCAGGCGATCGCCAAGCCCGATACCAGCGCTACGATCCAGAAGAACGAGGAGCTCTCGATAGGAATTAGGTTTTGATCGACCTTGATCTGGAGCACCACTGGAACCGGGTAAATGGTTAGCGGCGTTAGCTGCGTATTCGGCAGCACACCCGAGGCTGGAATCAGTTGTGCGCTGGCTGGACGGAAGACGCAATACGCGTTCGCCGGAAGCCCGCTGCATTGCAGGGAGACAGCGCCCTGGTAGTTCGAGTAATCGGTCACGACCAGGTTGATGGTCGCAGGGGCTGTGGCCGACGCGGTCACGGTAGTATTGTCCGCTGTCACGGTGTACGTAGTCTTGATGACAATGTAAGGGATTGTTGAGGATTGATTGGAGAGGTAGTCTACGTTTCCTGAATAGACAGCCTTTACGTTGTAGTTGCCAGCCTTCGCACCCGTCAATTGATAGCTGACCACGTAGTTGCCTGTCGTTGGATCTGGCGAACCAAGCCGTATCGGCTGCATGCCGTTCAACGGGAGGTTCGTCGCGACATCGATGAACGTTACCGTTCCTGAGAAGGATCCAACCACGGCTGGCGTGAGTGTATCCGTGAGCGTTAATGTGTCGGTGGGTTGGACGCTGAGCGGATCTGCGGAGTCGCCAACGGCGGTCAATACATTCATGCTCGTAGCTAAGTTGATGTTCAACGGCAGGACGGCCGAGTCGAGCGCACCATAGTTACTGTCGCCCTCGTAGAAGGCTGACAGCGTGTTTTGGCCGGCGTTCAGGCCGTTGAAGGTGATCGACGCTGCGCCTGTCGCGTCCAGCTTGATGGGGCGCTGGTTCTGGCCATCGAAGGTGAAGACCACGTACCCGGTTGGCGTCGCCGAGGACCCTGAAGGTGCAACCTTGGCACTGATGATGATCTGCTGGCCATAGCTGATCGTTGAGGTGGTGGGCGCGACTTGAATCAGACTGAGGGTGGCAGCGGCCTTATTGATGCCGTTGCCGGTAAGGTTGATGGTCGTTGACGACGCATTCTGTGCCGGCGCGCTGATGACCAGAGGATAGGTACTTGGCCCCTGAGCAGTGGGGGCGAATGTAGCCTGCAGGGTGCAGTTAAAGCCGCTATGGAAGATACCGCTGCTGCAGGAACTGGAGTTAGACCCTGCCGTCACGGCGAACTCGCTGGAGGCTGGAACTGCCGGATAGATCGGGTTGCCGACGGTCACGTCCTGGTTGCCGATATTCGAAAGGACGATGGTCTGCGCGTTGCTTACGGTGTTCAGGTTCCAGCTGCCAAAGTCGATGGCTCCGGTAGTGCGCTGTAGCTGATACACCACTGCCGCAACATTGTCACTGACGTACAGGTTGCCCGTAGCATCCGTACGCAGCGAGTAGGGATAACTGAGCGGGCTGCCCAGGACCTGCTGATCGGCCTGGTTGAGTCCGACAGCGTTCGTCCCGAAGCTCTCGTTCGGAACACGGATCAGGCGTCCGGTGCCATCTGCGATCATCACCGAGCCGGATGGATCGACGGCGACTCCAGTAGGCGCGGAGAGCCCGTTGCCCACGCTGTTTTGGAAGCCATCGCCAAGCTGAAGCACGCGATTGTTGCCCGTGTCGGCTACGTAGAGGTTGCCGGAACCGTCGAGGGCGAGACCCGTTGGGCCGCTGAGGCCGTAGCCCCGGACGGCCATGGCTGCGGAGGCGTCAATGCGGCTCGGGTTCGCAAGTTGCACGACCTCGTTGCTGCCCGTGAGGGAGACATAGAGGTTGGCATCTCCGTCGGCAACAATGTCAGTCGGCAGGTTCAGCCCGGAGACAAGGGTCTTCTGTGCGCTGCTGGTGAGCACGCCTGCAACGCTCGGGACCTCAACCACCGAACCGCCCGTGGCTCCAGTTCCCTGGTTGACGATGAAGACGTTTCCGCCGCCATCGACCGCTACACCGGTCGGTACATTGAGGCCGGTACCGAGGCTGACGCCGGCACCTCCGCCGGCGGGGAATTGCTGCACAGTATTCGCTGCGGCATCCGCGATATATACATTGCCCGCACCGTCGACCGCGATGCCCTCCGGCGTCTTCAGGCCGCTGCCGATCTGCGTAGGGGTTCCTGGGTCAACGGTAACTCCCGTGCCTGTGCCGACACCCGTCAGATAGGTATACGTCTCGGCGCCGGTTGAGTCGGTGATCACGACCGCGCCGGTACGGACTCCGAGGCCGTTTGGCGTGAAGTTGGCGCTGAACGTGCAGGTTGAACCGGCGGCGAAGGCCGTGCCGACGGTGCATGTTCCTTCAGAGACAGCAAACTCGGTAGAGGCTGCAACTCCCTGGACGGCCTTGAACGCGCCTATTGTAGTGGCGCTGTTGAAAGACACGGTGAAGCTGAGGGAGGTGCTACCGGTTGCGCCGATTTGCGCTACGGGAAAATTGCCAGACCACAGGCTGGCCTTGGATAAATTCCCATAATATTGGGAATAAACGATATTGCCGCGATTATCGACTGCGGCACTTGCCGCTGAACCACCGGGAACACCGGACATGGGAATGAGCTTATATTTTGCACTCAGTAAAAGCTTGCAGGGATCCGCTCCCCCTTTACAGGGAGCCCCGCCAGTGGTCTCTACCGCAGGGACCTCCCAGATACCGTTCTGGTCGGAGACATACATGTTTCCGGAGGCGTCGAGAGTGACGCCATAGGGACTCGAAAAGCTCGAATCGAAGACGGCAGGGGTATTCTTTGTAGACGGACTGCCTGCAGGGATAACATTTAAATTCGACTCATCGGTAAAGTAGACATTCCCGGCATAGTCCGCAATGATCGAGGTGATCGTCTTCGATAGCTTCACCGTATAGGCGGTCGCACCGTTGCCTGCCAGTTGTTCATTGCAAGCAGGCTGGCATTGAAAGATTCCAAGGCTGGTCGACCCATACGTATTGTCGTAGTTCGAATACATGTAGGTGTTGCCCTGGCCGTCAGCAGCTATACCGAGTGGCTGCCAATAGTAGTACGCAGCGCCAATATAGAATCCAACTGCGCAGACGCCGGTGTTCGCCGGAACGGCTGGGGTCGTGGAAGTGGCAGGCGACGCAGGCGTGCAGCTTCCGGGTGGCTGGCTGCTGCTGTAGACATAAGGGGCAGGATACGAGCCGTTTGTCGATGGGAACTCATACACCTGCGAGTCGGCATCGTTGTTGCCGCCCGGCGAGTAAAAGACGGTAATGTACAGATTGTCGAAGGGGTCGACGGCAACTCCGGAAGCACCGTAGTTGTTGGTGTCTGTCCACAGCGTAATCGGCGCGCCACCATTTGCCGGATACTCCAAAACGTGGCTATTCCCGTCATTCACAAAGAAGTCGCCGCGCGAGTTGACCGCATAGTTCGCGCTTGCGCCCTTGAAGCTGCTGCTCAATACAGTCTGCGAATAGACGACGTAGGCAGGCGCGGTCTGCGCAGAGGCACGTGACGAGCCAATAGCCGTAAGGAGGGCCACTGCCGACAGAGCAGCTCCCTTCCAGAACGCCCTGGCCGTCTGCCGATTCAAACTGGGGTGGCCTTCTTTCACCGCAGTGGTTCTCCTAGCGTGGCTACGGAAGTTGCTTAGGATCTTCGTTATCAGGGTCATGGTTTTCCTTATTCCAACTAAGTCTTTGTTGTTCCGTAACGTTCCGCTAGAAGCTGTATTTGGCGTTAATCTCCAGGACGCGCCTGCCAGCATTATCCGAGGAGATCCCGAAGACGCCGTTCTGAGGTATCCCGTCGTTGTAGGTCAAGCTCAGCGCGTTGGGATGAACGTTCGTAAAGGTCTTCAGCTTGTAGTTGAGGAAGTTGAACGCTGCCACGCGGAACTCCAACTGCCGCGACTCCTTCATCTTGAAGTCCTTCACGACCGTCATGTCCGATTGGAAGAACGCGGGGCCATGCAGGTAAGGAATACGGAAGGCACCGTTGTAGCCACCAGGCAAAGGGAGCGCAAAACAGTTCGGGTTCACATATTGCCGCGGGCCAAGATGTGACCTGGGGTCACAGGTCAGAATTGGCTGCAGATTGACATCTGATGTACCCAGAAACTGCGATCCGCCAATAGGAATACTTGAGAAATCGTTCCGGCCACTGAGATTGAAGTTCGAGGTGTAGTTCGTGGCGAGCAGATCGGGCCCGCTCTGCAGATTGGTGATTCCCGAGATCTGCCATCCATTGATTAGCGGACGCAAAGCTGTGAGACCCGAGTGGTTGGAACCAAAGTCGTAGTTGTAGGCCAGGTTGAAGATATGCGTGCGGTCGTACGCCAGCGGACCATAGTCGTTCGCGAGGTTGAAAGAGTCGCCGGCGACGCCATTGGAGTAGCCGCCGCGCTGTCCGAAGTTCTTACTCCAGGTGTAGTTCGTCTTGAGATACAAGGCTCCCTTGGAGCGCTCGACCGTCACCTGAAGCGCATCGTAGTGCGCCTTGAGGATGTGCTGCTCGACCTGAATCGGGCCGTACCGCGGATAGGGGCGGTAGTCGTCGTTGGCAAAGTTGTTGCCGCCGATCTGGGAGGACTCGTAAGTAAGACCGTACAATGCGCTTTCCTTGTTCGGATCGGGAAGGAAGAACGCGCCCACCGGGATGGCGTTGATATTGGAGATCGATAGCTGGCCGCCGCCTGAGTTGTCGTCCAGAAGGTGATTGCTTCGATTCCCTACATACCCGACTGAGAGGGTGATGCCGCGCGGTACCTGCTGGGTTACGGTGAAGCTGTAGTTGGTGGTCAGTGGCACCTGGTCATCATTCTGGTCCACGGCGTAAGTCGTGTTGTATTGGCCCGCGTTCAGGAAGTTATTGCCTCCCGTTGTCGTGAACGTCGAAGTGGCGATGCCTGGCTTGGTGCTCAGATGGAGCGACTGAATGTACGAGGCGCGGTTGCCACCCTGATTGGGAGGATCGCCCTGAGCATGGTGCGCGGGGTCCTGTCCTGGCGGCGCAAGCGAGATCTGGCGAAGTCCGTTCGAAGCTTTGATGCTATTGATGGCGTCTGATTGGCCGTCGCGGAACCGGTACATGCCCCAGCCACCGCTCCATGTGGTCTTCCCTGTGCCGTAGACGTCCCAGTTGAATCCAACGCGAGGCTCATAGAAGAACTCGCGCGTCTTGAAGCCGCTGACAGCCACGGTCGGATCGATCCCATGCCAACGGAAGCCCGGCAGAGGGACCAGCGGGTTGTTCAGCTCGTCAGACTCCGCAGCATACTTTGTGGGATCGAAGACCGCTGATCCGAAGTTATGGTCATCAACCCACCGCCCAATGTGCTCCACGCGAATTCCGATCGTCAAGCTCAGGTTCCGTAACGCCTTCCAATCGTCGGTAGCGTACATGGACGTTGTCCAGGCATGCAGTCTGAGCTTGGGAATGATGTTCGCCTGGCTCCAGCCAAAATTTCCCAGGTCGCCCACAAGGTAGTTCGCGAGGTTGTTGCTGTTGCCGTTCTCCTTGTCACAGTTCGCGTCCCCGTTGTCCCCGTCGTAACAGGTGGAGTAGTACTTGATGTACGGTTCGCCATCGACCTTGCTCGGATCGGGGAGCTGGAACTGCGGCCCTACATAGTAGATGGACGTCACTCCATTCGTTGGAGCGCTGCCGTCGTAGGCCAGGGTGCCGTTGATCCGCGGGCGTTCGACGTTTACGCCGGCCTTCAGCGTGTGTTTGCCTAGCTGCTTGCTCAGGTTATCGCCAAGACCAGGACTGAACGTGCGATTGTAGAGGCCGCCAAAGCTAAAGTCCGGGAAGTAGCCGAGCGGAATGCCTTCGTTGCCGTAGGTGCCAAGGTTCGGAAACTCTTTGGTGCCGTTGTCGTAGGCGCCCGTATAGGGATAGCCGATAGCATCGTCGAAGAGGAGATTCGGCTTTGCAGCCTTGCTGATGACGTTGCTGTACAGGCCACTCACGAAGAATTCATTATTCAGCGTGGAACTGGCGGTCAGGTTCCAGTTGAATGAGCCGCTGTAGGTGTACGTGTTCTGCATCGTCCCGCCCGGGGTATTGACGCCACCGGAGTTGCCGGAGGCAAAGTATCCGTTCGCCTGCGGGATATTCGTGCCGCCGTTTTCCGGGGTGAAGGTCACGAAGAACTTCGAACGGCCTTTGTCGTAGTCGAGACGGCCGTGCAGTTCGTAGATGTCGTTGTTTACCAGATCCGTATGGGTGTAGTTATACCCAAGCGGAGTGGTTTGGCCGCCCGGGGTGTTGGGAAGCGGAAGCAGACGGAAGAACGCGGAGGCTCCTGGATCGAGGTGTCCCGCCAGACAGTCCCCGGCCTGGTCATTGCAGTTGCCCTTGATCGAAACACCGTCAGAGGTCTCAACAGGAACCTGGTAGAGATTGTTCCAGTTGCTGGCTGCTCCGCTGTACCCGTCCGTGGTGCCATTCCCCGCCGGATACGTAACGCTATCGTTCAGGTTCGCGCACTTCGCTGCACCCTTAAGTTGGCTTGGGTCGCAGGCATACTGCCGAAGGCCAGGAGGAAGGTAGTTCTGAATCTCCCCAAGGCCAAAATCGCCCTGTCGCATTTTGGCTGAGGGAACCAGCGCGTGGGTGACGGCATTCGCAACATTGTTGTAGGCGTAGACGTTCCTCTGGATGTAGTCTTCGCCGCTGACGAAGAAAGTCAGATGCTTGTTGTGGTTCAGGTTTGTGCCTGGAATCTTGATCGGGCCGCCAAGCGAGAGGCCGGGGTAGATATAGCGGTCGGGGGGCTTAACCGAGTTGAATACATGCGCGATGGAGTCCGTCGAGTTGAGCTGGCCCGTGCGTCCGTAGGAGTACACCGAGCCGTGATAGTCTGCGGCGCCCGACTTTCCAACGGCGCTGATGACCAGAGGGCCGTTTGCGTTGTCGGCTCCGAAGTTGGAGGTTTGAATCTTCACTTCGGAGGTCGCCTCCGCATTGATCGTCTGCAGGCCGCCCGCGCCGGTTGAAGGATCGGTCAGATTGGCCCCGTCGGAACGGATGGCCACGCCGTTGACCGGCGAACCGCTCACCGAGTACGAACCGGCTGCGCCGCCGAAGCCAACCTGGCCCGGATCGAAGCTGCTGTTCGAGACGCCCGTATTGTTGCCAACGCCGGTATTGATCGCTGATCCCGGGAGAATCTTGAGCAACTCCGTAACTTCGCGCCCCTCGAGCGACAGCTTTTGCAGGTCCTCAGCGGTGATCAGGGCGCTGCGTGAACCGTCGTCCTCCACGTGGTTCTGACCGGAAGCATTGACCGTAATGGTCTCGTTGACATTTCCGATCTTCATGCGGATCGTCGTGATGTTCCGCGTGTCGTTCGGATCCAGATGGACGTCGCTCAGGACGTAGGTCTCGAAGCCGGTGTAGGTAATCACGATCTGATAGTCCCCGGAGTCCAGTCCCGGAAACGTAAAGACGCCGCTGCTGTTGGCCACTACGGTGCGCGCGAATTTGTTTGCGCGGTTCACCACCCTCACCTTTGCGCCGGGGATAGAAGCGCCGCTCTGGTCTGAGACGATGCCCGTCAGAGTCGCGGTCGTCACCTGAGCGGAGCCAAGGCTGGAGAAGCAGAGCAACAGGGCCGGGAGGACACAGGCCATGAAGCGCTTTCTCATTTGATTCGAAACCAGATTCTGTAGTGCGCGCATAGTCCTCCGAGTAATGCCCCACCCTTCGCAATGGGGTCAGCCGACAATATTTTGTGATCGATATCAGCGAACGAATTTATAGAGAGGTTTGAGCAAAGGTGTCAAGTAAATTTGAGAGAGAAGCGTTTTTTCGAGCGAATGAGTAGGTGCCGGCCAGGAAAAGGCCGAGAAGCGGCTCCTGCATGGTCAATCAGGCCCATGGGCAGGCCGGGCAGAAATTCCTGTCCACGGAACGGGCTCTCAGTGCTTGCAGGAAGGTAATCCGGCCGCGGCGGACGACCGGCTTTCGAGGTCCGTAACGGGTTAAGATATCGAAAACATAAAGCGTTTTAGCAAGAGAGCGTTTTTTGGGATCGAGACTCCGTCGAGCGGGGACCGCAGGTTTGAGATATGGTCAACGAATGAAAATTTCCTGCCTTATGTTGACGGCGTCACTGCTCGTCGCAGCGACATGCCCAAAAGTAGCCCTCTCACAAGGCTCCGCGACGCGCATGCCAGTATTCAATGTGAAGGACTTCGGAGCCAAGGGCGACGGAATTGCCTCTGATACAGCCGCCGTTACGAAGACAATTTCGGCATGTGCCGAAGGCGGCGGGGGTACCGTCTATTTTCCAGCCGGCCGATACTCCGTCGGAACAGTCCAGTTGAAGAGCCACATCCGCCTCTATCTGGATGCGGGTGCGGCATTAGTTGGCAGCCACAACATCCAGGAGTATCTGCCCAGCCCACCCTTCGGCTTCGCCAGACATTACGGGGTGGATATCACCGGCGAAGGTGCTGTCCTGGGAATGCTGATAGCCAAGGACGCGACCGATATCACCCTCGAAGGCGACGGCGAGATCGATGGCCAGAGCGACTCCTTCATGAGTCCGCGCACATCCCACGGCGGCAACGACTACGATGCACAGTACGTCCGCAATCCAGAGGCCTTTCAGGCCGCTATGAGCACATTGGAGTATGGGCCGATCGAACCCGCCGATCGGCCCGGGACGATGATTGTCTTCTATCACTGCAAGAACGTTCATATCCACGGGATAACCCTTAGGAAAGCACCCAACTGGACGCTGCACCTACAGGATGTGGAAGATGCGACCCTCTCTGGGTTCCAAATTCTGAATGACCCGAAGGTTCCGAACAACGATGGCATCGACTGCATGCTTTGCAGGCATGTCCAGATCTCTGATTGCCACATCGATGCCGGCGATGACGGACTTGCGATCGTAGCCAGTGAACACGTCAACGTCGCCAACTGTTCTCTCTCATCCCGGTCCGCGGCGATACGTCTCGAGAGCACCCAAAGAAGTACCTTCAGCGGTTTGACCATGGACACCAACCGGGGCATCGCGATCTTCGCAAACGGTTATCTGGGACAGAAGGACCGACCGACCGAAGACGTTCTCTTTTCGAACATTGTCATTCGAACTCACCTGATCCCCGGTGGCTGGTGGGGCAAGGCCGAACCCATCTACATTGCCGTGCAGCCGTGCGATGCAAGCGCGCCCTGTGAGCCCAGAGTGCGCAAGGTGACCTTCAGCAACATCACTGCCGAAGCAGAGAACGGCATCCTCTTCTGGGGCGCGCCGGAAACTCCCATCACCGGCGTGGAACTCAACGGAATTCGACTGCATATGGTCTCTCCCGACCCGGACCTGGCTGATAGCATCGGCGGCAACCTCGATCTTCGCTGGACGGCGATCGTTCCCCGCGACGGCATCATCAAAAGTGATATTCCTGCGCTCTATGGCAAGCACGTAGACGGTCTGCGCATCAGGGACATGCAGATCGACTGGGCGAACACGATGCCGGACTACTTCACAGACGGCCTTCGGCTGGAAGAGTTCAAGGATCTTACAGTGGATGACTTCACAGGCCGCCAGGGAGCGACGCGGAACAGCGCAGCCATCGCTCTCAAGAACGGCTCTGGCGTGGCCATCACGAACTCAAGGGCGCTGTCCGGGACCTCGACGTTCCTGGCACTGGATCATGTCAGCGATCGAAGGGTCTTCGTGAACTACGATCTCAGCGCCGCGACCAGCGCGATCAAACCTGCAGGGAAGCGCTTCCAAACGCAGATCGTCGCACCCGCACCTCGGCAAAAGACCCCATAGCCAGCCGTGCTGATCGGACCATCAGTTCTGTGGTGAAGTGGAGTGCGAGGACTCGGCTGTGCTCGGAACGCCCGGGTACACCGGTGGCGCGAGGTTGCTTACAGCGGCCACGGGTATCTCTACCACTCCGAAACGATTAGAAGGAACATCGCTCACTCCAATGCGTAAGAAGCTCTCGCCCCTGACGGGAACGCTTACCTCAAGATGCATCTGAAGGGCGTTGTGGAGGAACGTTGCGTAGTCTTTGGGGTTAAGGTTAAGAGAGAGGCTTGTGGACTCCGCGTTGAGTAGCTCTCCGGCCCCATCGAAGACGTACACCATAAAGTTTATAGCTCCTTGGCGGCGTCCGTCGGGCTGCAAGGTAAGCGTGGCATCCTTGGGCAGAACGACGTAGTCGATGTCATAGCGGCGGAACGGCCCTTTTGGCGAGACACCTGCGCTCAAACGATTGCTCTGAACGGGCGTAGCTTCCGTGGTGTTTGCTGCTGGCAGCACGCGCGCTGTAAAGAGTATCTCCTGTGGGGCTGGCGCGCCGCGACTCATTGCAGCTCGTTGGTAGGCCAAAGCGATGGCGGCGGGACCTCCGGTACTCCCAGAGAGGGTGACTGCGCTCTGCCCGCTCACCTGCTTCCGTGCCGCATCGCTTGCATAGTAGCCATGACGATAGGAAAGGTGCAGGTTCGCCCCCGCTGAACCGCCGGTGCATTCGACTGTGATCTTGCGATAACCTCCATCCTGAGTGTGGTCTGTTGGGCTGTACGTGAGGGTGTAATAGTTCGCTCCCGCATCGACCGCTTTCGACACAGCATCGGACAGCGCGTTGGTATTGTAGAAAGCTCGGCCACCGGTGTTTTCCGCAAGAGTATCCATCGTCGTATGTTCCGAGGCCTGGCTGGTGTTGAACTGGCTAAGTTGACTATTGATGGCCTGCGGATTCGTGCCGTAGCGCCGGCCAGAGCTGGATGCGCTGTAGACAGGGGGCGCTGTGAGACCACGGGCATCAACCGGATATACCGCGACCTGAGCCTTGGCCAGCAGGTTTGTCATCTCATGAAACGCATCCTGATTCACGTTGGCAACCGCAAACGAGTTCTGCAGTGAAGCATCTGGAAGCACATTGAGCGGGAAAGCGCCGGAGAACCAGATAAGGTTCTTGCGGCCGGGGAAAGCTGCAAGATAGTGGCCCAGTGCGTTGAACGCATCGAGAGTGTACTGCAAACGCATCTGGGTCTGAATGGCTGTCGTCTCTGCCTCGAACTGCTGGAAGTTTGCAGCCGCCTCCACCACCAGAGGTGCCGCACCCGCAGGCGAGGTTTGATCAGCACCCGCGCCGGTGATGTCGGAAGGACTGACATGGTCAACGCCGTTCCCACCGGGGTCGTCTAAGAGCGAAGAGTAGCGCGGGATCAACTTGTGCTTGATGGCCTCCTTGAGCGTGTCAGGATCGGAAGTAAATCCCTGCAGCAGAACCAACTGATTCGCCAGCCCGAAGATCGCTACGCGCGTTCCAGGGTTGGCATGCTTGATGTACTCCTGCAACTGGTCTCGGACGTAGCTCTGAGCCGTCACCGGCGTATTGAGTGAATCGAGCAGAAGAACATTCAGTGTGGCATCCGGCGCGACAGGAGAGTAATCCGTGAACGTTCCCGCAGGGAGCTTAGGCATCTCAGGATTTAGCGTCGCAGCCCGTTGTGTCGCCGAGTGTTCCTCAAAGTGCCGGATCTGCTGAGGGACGCTCCCTTCTATCAGGTGAAACATCTCCTGCTTCAGCCCGTGGACAGGGCGGCCATCTCTGCTCTGCACGACCACATCCACGATGACGAGCTGCGTGCTGGCCTGCAGAATCGTGGTGCCAACACCAGGGGATGGGCCGTCCAGATTTTGCCCGGATACCTGCATAACCAGAGTGGCGCCGAGAAGGATTGTTACAAGCCTCAACCTGATAGACGGGCGCAACGTTGACCTCCATGTGCGAACCTCCGCGCATCAGGAGGCCAAATCGATTTCCCTGTGAACGATATCACACTCTTCTCCGATGCTCCGTGAGCTAGGGTTCTGCCTTTGATGTCCTTTCTACATACCTCGGGTCTATAAGAAGTTGCCTGGTGCAGAGATCGAGTGACCTCGACAGCAAGAGACTCTGCGCTATACTCGACTACTGTTTGAGCTAGGTTCTGGCAATTCTTGCCACCGACTCTGAAATTGCTTGTTGGAGAATGATCTTGAATCGTCCTGCCCGGATGAGCGACGTTGCAAAGCTTGCCGACGTCAGCGTCATGACCGTATCGCGAGTGCTCAATGGAAAGGTGAAGGTAAGCGAAGACGCACGTGCGCGGGTTCTAAAGGCAGTCAGCATGCTCAACTATCTGCCCAATGAGGTAGCGCGCTCTCTGCGAAGCAGCAGCACGCATCAGATCGGGGTTATCGTTCCCAATCTGCACGATCCCTTCTTCGCCCAATGCGCGAATGCCATCAGCATCATCGCAAAGCAGCATGCCTATTCGACCGTCATCACAACGTCTGATGAAGACCCTGTCATCGAGCACACGGAAGCGAAGCGCATGCTCCGCCGGCATATCGATGGGTTGATCGTAGTCCCAACATCCCATCGATCGAAGCTGCTCGCCGCCGAGTTTACAGCGATGCCCATCGTGACGCTGGATCGGCCGATTCCCGGCAGCGCGTTCGATTGCGTTCTTGTGGACAACAAGAGTGGAGCGGAGTTGGCGGTACGCCATCTGATCGGACATCGCCACCGTCGGATTGCATGCGTCGGTCTCAGCAAACACTTGTGGACTGTCAAGGAACGAATAGATGGTTACGGGGCCGCGATGGCCGCTGCTGGTCTGAAGCCCGACTCCCACAACATCACTGAATCGCAGGATGAGATGCTACAGATCATCCAGACACTTCTCGGGCGTCCAAAGCCTCCTACGGCGCTGTTTTGTACAAATAACCTAACCACAAGAAACGCGCTCCACTCGCTCTCCGCACTGAACGTAGTCATTCCTCAGGATTTGGCTCTGGTCGGTTTTGACGATTTCGACATGGCCGATATCATTCGGCCCGCAGTCACCGTTGTACGGCAGCCCGCGGATATTCTGGGACGCACTGCGGCCGAACTCCTGTTTGCAAGGATCTCAACCGATGCCACCCCAGAACGGCCGAGACGCATCATCATTCCGCTGGAGTTGGTCATTCGCGACTCATGCGGGACACACACATAAGCTCCGCGGCTCAGTGCGAGATCGGAATCGCTGCAGGCTCCAGATTCCAACCGCGTAGCTCGACACACATTTGAGTGGTCTTAGCAGATTCAGGAAATGCAATGTCAAACGTCCGACTCTCGCCAGGCATCAGCGACGCATAGTTGTCGCTGTAGTACGCCGGAAGAATGCGCTCTCCGCTCGCCGCGTTCTTCAACGTGAGCTTGGCCGCAAGCGCGGGTGTGGTCCCGCTGTTGGTCAACCGAACGGTTAGATGATCTTCTCCGGCCGTCGGAGCCGACATCTGAACCGTCGCTATCACCTTAGCCATCGGCATGTCATCCATGCGTCGGTACTTCCCTTTTGCATTTGCCTGCCAATAGAAGTTGCTCGAGAGCATCGCGCCATTCGCGTCGAAGAGTTCCAGTTTGACGAGAGCTACCCCCGCTGTCTCCAGCAACTCTTTCAACCCAGTTCGGAACCCTAGAGTCACGGCGTTCTTTTCCGCAGAAAGTGCAGCCGTCTTCTCAAGCAACACCTTGCCCGCAAGATCGAAGACGCGCGCTTTCAGAGTCACCGCGTTCAGCACGCGTTCAGTATTGTTGACCACCACGACTTCATAGTCCGGAAGGTTCATCTGCACATGGACGGGCTCTGCGGCCAGCCTTACCGCGTAGAAAGAGGCATGGGTATCGTAATCATGACTGAGTATCTGCCAAACTGAGCTCGGCCATGCCGGTTGTGTCATCCATAACAGACGCCCACTGTTAGGTGCCCAGAGGTGAGCATTCATCCCCTCGAAGACGGCGCGATGCTCTACGTAGTTCAGCATCTGAGCCTTGCGGTCGAAGTCTGCAAGACTCGTCGGCGCACCGAACTCCTCGGTCATCGTCTGCATGAACGGGGCCACATCACCATTACCGTCCTGATGCCAGTCGTGATACGCCCAGGCATCGCTGATCGGCCACTGATCTTTATCTGAAAGAAAGCTTTTGAAGGACTCGAGCGTAGGAGGCGAGGGGATGCCGACCTCCACGGCAAACCCTGACGAGAGTTTCGTGAAGTAGTCCTCCGGCTCTTGGAACTTGTAAGGACCGCTGTCGTGCAGGTTGATCTTGTTTGAGTCCGCAGAGAAGTAACGTGTGCCATCTTCATCGCCAATGATCTGAGCCAGACCCTCGTTGATGGCCGGTGGTGGAACGCCTTCATTGCGTCCGCACCACACCGCAATCGAAGGATGGTTACGATAACGCGTGATCACATCTTTCGCGTTATCGAGGAAGAGCTGCGTATCCGTAGGCTCAAGGTTATAGTCCTGAGTCGAGGTCCAGAAGTCATTCCAGACCAGCAGACCGTACTCATCGGCAAGATCATAGAACGTAATTTCCGTATCCTGTCCCATCCAGTTGCGAACCATGTTGAGATGAGCTTCCCGATTTAGACGGAAGTAGGGCTCAAGCCGCTCGCGCGAGACGCGCTTCCGCATGTCGTCCATGCCCCAACTCCCGCCCTTCGCGGCGATGCGCACGCCGTTTACGCGGAGCACGAGAAACGGCGCGGTCCTGAGGTCCGTGAGCTCCTTCACAGCGACCGAATGCTCCATCGCCGGGACCAGCGTCGGCACCCAGCCCTCAGGAGTTTCACGAAAGCCCTCATGCGTCTGATTGACCAGGAAGGATGACCCAAGCAGTTGTCCGACGGTCGGTGAGACCTCCACCCTGCGGAGCTTGCCACGGCTATCCAAGGCGCTGATCTCGTAGGTAAGCTCGCGAATTCCGAATCGCTCTTTGCGCTCGTCGGAGATCCTTCCCGCCACGCGGAAGGTCAACGTCATCGTGTGCAGCTCCGGCTTGCCATAACCGTTCGGCCACCACAACCGTGGATTTTCAATCACGAGTTGCTTGAACTCGGACGGCTTCAAAGTCAGCGTCGTCCCTGCAGGTGGCACCGTGACTTCCCTGGCAAGGCGTACTCCATCGAAGGCAACTTCAACGGTCCCACGCACACTGGACGCGGAGCTGTTCGCTAGAGGCACCATAACCGTCAGTTCA
Source organism: Granulicella aggregans (assembly GCF_025685565.1). Taxonomy (NCBI): domain Bacteria; kingdom Pseudomonadati; phylum Acidobacteriota; class Terriglobia; order Terriglobales; family Acidobacteriaceae; genus Granulicella; species Granulicella aggregans. The sequence continues at coordinate 143,272 of NZ_JAGSYE010000004.1, read as the reverse complement.
GCCCGGCTCGTATCGGGCAGCGGTAGATGGGTGATGATCCTCGGCACCTGCACCTCGACGGAACCTCGCGACGTCAGCAGTACATCCTGCCAGAGCCCCATATTGCGGTCACGAATGCCAGGTATCCAATCCCACCCCTCCGTCGCGCCGAAGGTAGGGCCATCCAGCATCATCATGCCGCCGTTCGGTCCCGAGCCCGCTGCGATGGATTGCTCGTGAGGAATGCCGGGGTGCGGCGGCGGATCGATCCGCACTGCCACCACTAGCTGGCCCGACTGCGCGAGTGCCGTTACATCGAACCCCTTGTGGCGAAACGCGCCGAGGATCTCCCCTACGCGTGTACCGTTCACCCAGATAGTGGCTCTATAGTTGATGCCAAGGAACGTCAACTCCACATGACGACCTCCCATGCTTGCGGGAACGGTGATGACGTCGCGATACCAGAAGCTCTTGCGAGCAAGCGACTCTGGTATCGCCATATTGTTCAACCCAAAGTCGGGATCGGGATAGACGCCGCGATCGATCAATGTCGTCAGCACCGTGCCGGGAACAGTTGCCGCCATCCATGAGTCCGCTTGATAAGTCGACCGGGATATCTCCGCGCCTTGAGCTGAGATCGTCGAGGCTTCTGCCATCTTCCATCCGTGACGCAGAATCAAAGCGGAGCGATTTTTGGTGGCTTCGTCTTTGCCAGCCAGTGGCGCGACCGCATGGGGAGTCTCCGGCGGCGTCTCGCTATGCGGCAGGGTCGCAGGATCCTGCGGAGCCTGTAGTCCCGCGGAGGCCCGAGTCTGTACGGGCCACGGCTTCGACCCCTCCTCAAACGGCAGATTATTCAGACCAGCGAGCGGCTGCTTCATGCCGGCGAGATCTTCATCGACAAGTGCACGATCCGAGAGGGTGACGTCAGCCAGCCATCCACCAAAATGCGCAAAGCCCGCCATCGGCGGCGCTTTTACGGAAGCAAGACTCAGGACATTCGACGACCTACCCAGAACGACAGTCTTACTCGCAACCGGTACACCATCGGCAAATAGATGCGCGACGCCCTCCGCATCGAACGAAACTGCAAGAGAGTGCCAGATATCTGCCGCAAGCGCAGTCTTGCCCTCGACCAGGTTCTCCTTCCCCCCGCCGGACCAGAAGAACGGCCGGCCCTGGATGAGTCCGACGAACCGCGGAGACACTTCATCCGGCAGCCCCACCCCAGCCAGTAGCGCTGTGGCCGAGGCGTCATCGGTACGGAACCAAAGGCCCAGCGACCACGCGGATCGGCCATCAAGAATCGGTGCATGTTCTTGTAACTTTTTACTAAGGCCTATCCCACCACGAAGAAAGTACCCATTGAACGGTCCTGCGACCAGGCCGGCTCTCTGCGCGGTCATCGATATTGGAGTCTCGAGATAAGGCACCTTCTCTTGTGCCCGCGCCGATGCAGCCGGTCGACTCAAGAACAGGACACCGAACAAAGCAGCGCGTGCAACATGATTCGTGCGGAAGGAGATCAGCATGCGCATTCCTTTAGAAAGGATGAGGTGAATTAGGCTATTTGTCTAAACGTGTGAACGATATCATAACAACGGCACGTTTGGCCTTCAGTCTACCCGCACCCCACCGCCGGCGCTCCTGCACAAGTGGCGATCATTGCCAACTTCTACGGCTATTTGTTGAGCAAGCTAAGGCCATCTATCCAATATGGAATGCGCCTCCGAGACAACGCTATGCCCGGGCGCTAGTTACGGGAGATCTCCAGATGGTCGAAGACGAGATGCTCCTGGAATGATTAAATTTTTTAGGAGTGTGGACTTTCCCAGCAGCGGCGGTCTAGTATTCCGCCACTTCGCTGCCTTTGACGACCGGGCCGGCGAAACATCCGCTTCTCGGAGGATCCGATGTTCCTGCTTCTGCGTCTGCGCGCGGCGTCTCTTGCGATGTGCCTGCTATCTCTGTTGGTTGCTGTGGCTCACGCTGCAACCCCGATTCCGGCAAATCATATCCGCATTCATTACTTCCGCCCGGACAATGCCTACACCGGCTGGACCATCTACGCCTTTGGCGACACGACCGAAGACCAAGGCAACTACAACGGTGGCCCGGTGCAGATCGCAGGGACGGACGCCTTCGGCGTTTACTTCGACGTAGGCGTGACAAGCGGCGCGAAGAGTGTCGGCATCATTGTGCACAATATCCAAAGCGGCGTGAAAGATCCCGGCCCGAATGAGTACGCCAATCCGTCGGCGCAGGGCAACGAGTACTGGCAGGTCTCAAACACGACGGGGCTGATGACTGCGCCACCGAAGACCTCCTCCGCGAAGAATCCGAACATTCCCGCGAACGTCGCGCGCATTCACTACTACCGGCCCGACAACAACTTTGCAGGATGGTATGTCTACGCCTTCAACGACACCACCGCTGACACCGGCAACTACAACGGCGGGCCGATTCCGCAGACGGGCAGCGATGATTACGGCGCATACTATGACGTTCCGCTCTCGGCCAATCCGCAGGACCTTGGCTTCATCGTCCACAACATTGTGAACGGCACCAAGGACACGCCGGATGATCTTCACCTGAACGTGGACATCTACAACGAGGCGTGGAAGATATCCGGCGATGGCAACGTCTACCTGACGCAACCGACTGCCGCACAACTGCTGAATGGAAGCTTTCTGAAGCTGCAGGCGTTCTGGATCGACCACAGCACTGTGCTGATTCAACAGGCGTATCTGCAATCGGGTGGAAAGTATTTCCTGGCGAGCGATCCGGCGGCGAACCTGCAACTGACTGCCACAGGTGTGACAGGGGGAACTGATATACCGCTGACTTCAGGGGGCACCTTGACCGCAGATCAGATCGCCCGCTTCCCACAACTGGCCACCGGCTATGCGGTATTGCAACTTCCCAAGACGCTCAAGGCCAAAGATTATGCGGCGTTGGTGAAGGGACAACTCGCAGTCTTCGTCGAGCACGCGGACGGCACATTGACCTACGCGACGGGCGTGCAGGACGCGGGTGTGCTCGACGATCTCTACGCCTACTCAGGCAAACTTGGCGTCGTCATTCGTGACCATGGATTTGGTGGCTGTTTTGAGGATGAGGATGACGACAGGGGCAACCGTGCGGCGGTCAAGGTGAAGGTGTGGGCTCCAACGGCGCAGTCAATGAGCCTGCAACTGTTCAAACTGGCGACGGACACGGCTCCTGCAAAGACGATCGTCATGCAGGAAGACAAGGGCGTGTGGTCGGCGTCGCTGGATGAATACTGGATCGGAAAGTATTACCTGCTCGACGAGAAGGTGTACGCGCCCAGCGCTCGCAGCGTCGTCGAGAACGTGGTCACCGATCCCTACTCGATCGACCTGGCGTTGAACGCAACCAAGAGCCGGCTGACTGATATCGACGCTGATGCCAACAAGCCCGAAGGCTGGGACGAAGACCGCTCGCCATGGCTGGCGCGGACCAACGACCTCAGCATCTACGAACTTCACGTTCGCGACTTCAGCGTGGGCGACGCTACGGTGCCGGCTGATCATCGCGGTACGTACCTCGCCTTTACTGACTTCCGCTCCAACGGTATGAAACATCTTCAACAGCTTTCGGCTGCCGGGTTGAAGGCAGTCCACCTGCTGCCGACGTTCCACTTCAACAGCATCAACGAAGACAAGACGACGTGGCAGACGACGCCCGACCTGAGCATCTATGCGCCGGACGGGCAGCAGCAACAGGCTGCCGTGGCTGCGGTACAAGCCAACGATGCCTACAACTGGGGCTATGATCCTGACCACTATCTCGCGCCCGAGGGCGGCTATGCCGTCAATCCAGACAAGCGGGTGAAGGAGTATCGCCAGATGGTGATGGGGCTGCATCGCGCGGGCCTACGCGTGATCCAGGACGTCGTCTTCAACCACACCAGCGGCTTTGGCGAAGCGACCAACTCCATCCTCGACGAGGTCGTGCCTGACTACTACAACCGGCTGGACATGGACGGCAACCTCGAGACTGGATCATGCTGCGCCGACACCGCAACCGAGCACCTGATGATGGGCAAGCTGCAGCAGGATGCCATCCTTTGGAATGCAAAGAAGTACAAGATCGACGGCTTCCGCTTCGACATCATGAGCTTCACCTTTGTGAAGAACCTGCAGCAGATCAACCAGGCGCTGGCGAAGCTGACGCTTGAGCGCGACGGCATCGATGGATCGAAGATCTACATCTACGGCGAGGGCTTTACGTTTGGGGATACCGCGAATAATGTACTCGGCGTCGAGGCCAACCAGATCAACCTCTACGGCAACGGCATTGGGACGTTCAACGACCGCATCCGCGATGGTGTGCGAGGCGGCGGCCCGTTCGATGACGAGCGCGTGCAAGGTTTCGCCACCGGCCTGTTCGATGATCCCAGCAGCTATACCTCGCAGCAGACGGCGCTCCTCGACCAGAAGAGCACCCTGCTGCATCGTACGGATTGGATCAAGGTTGGTCTGACCGGCAATCTGCGGGACTATAGCTTCACCGACTCGACAGGAGCCACCATTACGGGAGCACTGCTTGATTACCAGGGACAGCCGACAGGTTACACCGGGTCGCCGGTCGAGGCGGTCAACTACGTCTCCGTGCATGACAACCAGAACCTCTTCGATACGGTGCAGATCAAGTCTTCGGAGGCTGACACGGCTGTAATCCGGGCAAGGCGGCAGGTGCTGGCAATGAGCATCGTCGCGCTGGGCCAGGGAGTTCCCTTCTTCGCTGCGGGAGACGATCTGCTGCGGTCGAAGGACATGGACCAGAACAGCTATGACTCGGGAGACTGGTTCAACAAGATCGACTGGACGGGACAAGGAAATAATTGGGGCATTGGTCTACCAATTGCCAGCCAGAACAGCAGCCAGTGGAGCTTCCAGCAGCCGCTGCTGGCAAACTCTGCCTTGAAGCCCACACCGGCGGAGATTCAATCGACTACGAGTGCCTTTCAAGATTTTCTGAAGATCCGCGATAGTTCGGGTCTCTTCCGCATGGGTACTTTCAACGAGGTGCAGAGCAATCTTCACTTCCTGAATAACGGAAGTTCGCAGACTCCAGATCTGATTGTGATGCAACTGGATGGAAATGGCGGAAATTATGGGCTGTACAAACACATCCTCGTCGTCTTCAACGCCAGCACCTCGCAACAGAACTTCACGGCTCCATCGCTCGAAGGGATGGGTTTCCGGCTGCATCCGGAGCAGCAGATATCAACCGACAGCATCGTGAAGACATCGAAGTTCGATCGCAGCACCGGCACCGTTGTCGTGCCCGGACTGACGACGGCGGTCTTCGTCAGTCTGCAATAGACCGCCTCAAGTCCGGTTGAACTGGGTGCTTAGTTGCGGCCCCAGTTCAATCGCACCCCGCCCTGCGCGAGGAATGGTGTGCCCAACGTGAGGTTGGGAGTTCGCGCGGTTTCGATGCTGCGATTCAGCAGATTCTGGAAGGATAGATAGGCGCTGACGTGTGTGTGCACTCTGTACTCTGCGTAAGCGTCGAGCACAAAGAAGGTGTGCAGCTCGAACGTGTTGGCACTATCGTCGAAAGCACGACCGCTCTGGCGTGCCGCAAGGGTGAAGCTGCGTGGTCCGCGCTGGTAGCGGAGCTGACCCGTGGCAGTATGGCGTGGAACCTGAGGAATCCATAACCCTACCAGCGACTGCTGCGCTTGAAACGCCGTGACGACCGCGTGGGCGTACTGATAGCCGAAGTCCAGAGACAGGCCGTGGCCCGGCTGAAACTGAGCGCCAAGTGCCGCGCCCTGGCTCTGGATCTGGCCGAGGTTTTCTCTAAGCAGGGTTGTAGAGGTCGCTGTGCCGCTCTGAAAGACGGTCGATACTGGCCGGTTGATCTCCGTCCAGAAGTACGTCGCCTGCAGCGCTGCAAGTTTTCGCGGCGACGTCCAATGGACACCGCCTTCGACACCCGTTGCCCTCTCTGAGAGCAGCTCCGAGTTCGCAAGCGTCGTCTGCTGACCGACCTGGCCGGTGCGGTAAAGTTCGTTCATCGTCGGCGTGCGGAAGGCACGAAAGGCGGAGGCGTGAAGCTCGAAGCTGGCCGGAAGCTGCTTCGAGATTCCCAGTCGTGGGCTAAGCACGGCTTCATGACGGTCCGGCGTATGGGTGAGCGTCGGAGCCTTTGCTGCGCTCTGCACGATGGCGTTGGTATCGAGGTTCTCGGCCTCATCGCCGCGCAGCGAGAGAGCGCCCGACCAACCGTGTCGTTCCGCGACGATCTCGCCGAATCCACCGTAAAACCGCTGCCTCGCCGAGGTGTCCTGAATGCCGGTGGGAGAACCAGCGGAGTAAGGCGTCTCGAAGTCAGTCGCCCGCAAATCGCGAAGATCGCCACCCGCGATCAGCGCAACGTGCTCAAAGTGGTATGCGGCGTCGGTTGAGACACCGAACTCCTGCGTCCGCACCCGCTGCAAGCGTGTGAGGTTCTCCGTTGAGCGTATGGCATTGATGGAAGAAAAGCTTTGTCGATAGCCTTCATCGCTGCCGTAGCCTCTCACTCTGCCGTCAATGTGGGAGCCGGCCTTCCAGTTATCGCCTGCGATGTAACGCCAAAGGCGTGTGCCGTTGGTCTGGATGGGCGTGCCGTTGCCGTGATCCTCATTGAGAAGATTGCCGTTCAGCCACGCGCGGCCTTCCTTCGGCAAAGTGCGTGCCAGGTCAACTCGGCCATTTTGATAGTGGACGTTTGAGGGCACATCCACCTTGCCGCGGATCGCGGGTGCAACGATGGTGTAGCCAGCCGTGCGAAAGCCCTGCCCCGCAATCATTGCGCTTGTAGGCCCATGGCGCAGATCGGTCCGTCCGCTGTAGTTCGTCGTGTCTTCAGAGGCTCCGGCTATATCCACCGAAGCCAGCAATGGGCCGGGCTGAGAGGGAACAATATCGATGACGCCGCCGACCGCGCTCGATCCGTAGAGATCAGAGCCTCCGCCACTAGCGAGCGTGACCGCGTCGATCGACTCCGGGGGCTGCTCGTTCCAGTGGATCCATCCGCCGAAGCCGTCATTCAAGGGAACCAGGTCCGAGAGGACAAGTGTGCGGCTGGCCGCAGTCGAGCCGAGTCCACGAAGCGAGATGCCTTCGCTGGTCGGGTTCGCAACCCAACTGCTGGAGCGCCGGAAGAGTTCGAAGCCGGCGTGCTGGCGCAGGCGCTCATCGAGCGTCAGCGCCGGGTACTCGGTCAACTTGGCGGAAGACAAGGTCTCAACGGTTGCCGCGACGATGCCCATCTCGACTGAGGATCGCGTCGCTGTGACCGTGGCGCTTTGTTCGACGGTCGCTGGAAGAAGGACAAGATGGAGGTCGGTGCCGAACGGCGCAGTGGCGCTCGCATGAAGGCCGCCGAAGACAACCATGAGTGGCACATTCGAGGGCAGGGGTGTAACAGCAAACCTTCCCTCGGCATCAGTCTTCGCTTGCTCGACACCACCCAGCAGAATTATGGCTCCAGCCACAGGTGTGCCTGTCGCATCGACCACCTGCCCGTGAATCTCATGCGGTGTCTGTGCACTGCTCCGCGATGTAGCGCAGAGGAAGAGCAATGACGCAGCCACGATAGGCAGGAACCAGCGGCGACTCATCTTCAGGACCTCTCCCTATAGGTTGCGAAGTGCTTGTGCGAGATCAGCGGCCAGGCAATGCATGATCTGTATCAGTGTATCTGCGCTACTTGTATAGCCTGTCAACCGGATGTCCTTCTGTCATTCATTGTTGCGTCGCATAAGAGGCTTGCTAAGAGTTGATCGTTTGAGGTCTCATGTTCGGATGAAATGCCGATTCGCCCTTCTTGCCATCGTCCTCCTTCCCTTTGGGTCCGAAGTTCCGCTTCGTGCCTCCGCGGGCAACATTGCGGAGCCCGCCGCGGTCTCGGTGCTGTCCGATGGCTTGATGGTCTCGCATGGCGGAAACACCCTCATGGTGACCGCGCTGCGCGACGATGTGCTGCGCGTGACCGCCAGCCATGTGCGAGGCCAGTTTCCAGAGAAGGCGTCCTGGGCGGTCGTCCCGTCGGCGCTTTCTGCGTCGGTAAAGGTCGTTGCCGGGCCGAACAGCCCGGATCGCGCTGTCGGCTTCCGCACAAACTCGTTGCAGGTCAGCATCTCCGTAGATATGAGGATCACCATCAGTGATCTTGCGGGCAACATCCTCCAGGACGATGCAGCGCCGATTGAGTGGCACAAGCATGGCTTCACGGTAGCGAAGCAGAAACATCAGGACGACCACTTCTTCGGCCTTGGCGACAAGCCCGGGCCTCTTGATCGCGCGGGTGAGGCGTTCACCATGTGGAACACGGATATGTTCGGATGGCAGGAGTCGACCGACCCGATCTACAAGAGCATTCCCTTCTTCATCAACTTCCGCGCTGGGCACGCGACAGGGCTGCTGCTCGACAACACTTTTCGGACGAACTTCGACTTTGGCCGCAGCGATCCGAACGAGTACACCTTTGGCGCGACTGACGGCCCAATGACTTACTACTTCTTCAATGGTCCAGAACCGAAGAGGGTTGTTGAAACGTATGCATGGCTGACGGGAACTACTCCGCTGCCGCCGCTCTGGTCGCTGGGCTTTCAGCAATCGCGATACAGCTACGAGACGGAGACAAGGTTGATGACGACGGCGAACCGGCTGCGCGCGGATAAGATCCCCAGCGACGCGCTGTATCTCGACATCGACTTCCAGGAGAAGAACCGGCCGTTCACCGTCGACACCAAGGCGTTTCCGCGCTTCAAAGAGATGGTCTCTGATCTTACGAAGAACCACTTCCACCTGATCGTCATCACCGACCTGCATATCGCCAACCTACCGAACGCAGGCTACGCCCCGTTCGATAGCGGCATGGAGGGCGATCACTTTGTAAAGAATCCCGATGGAACGGTCTACTCGGGAATCGTGTGGCCAGGACCGGCGGTCTTTCCTGACTTTACGCAGAAGCTTACCCGCGAGTGGTGGGGCACCCTATACAAGGGATTCACGGATGAAGGCGTTGCGGGCTTCTGGAATGACATGAATGAACCCGCGGTCTTTGAGGTTCCAACCAAGACAATGCCGGACAATATCCGGCACCGGATCGATGAACCGGGCTTCGCCAAGCGCACAGCAACGCACCTTGAGATCCACAATGTCTTCGGCATGGAGAACTCGCGCGGCACCTACGAGGGACTGTTGAAGCTGCAACCAGATGTAAGGCCGTTCGTGTTGACCCGCGCCTCCTACGCTGGCGGCCAGCGCTACGCGGCAACGTGGACCGGCGACAACAGCGCGACCTGGAACCATCTCCGGCAGACGGTGCCTCAGATCGAGAACCTAGGCCTCAGCGGATTTGCTATGACTGGTGCGGACGTGGGCGGCTTCGCTGGCTCTCCACCTCCCGATCTCTTGACGAAGTGGATCGAGATTGGCGCGTTCCAGCCTATCGATCGCGACCATTCGGCGAAGGGCACGCGAGACCACGAGGTCTGGGTGGATGGGCCGGAGCAGGAGGCGATTCGCAAGCACTTCATCGAGGAGCGTTATCGGCTGATGCCTTATCTCTACACCGCGGCTGAAGAGACTTCGCGCACCGGGCTGCCGATCATGCGACCGCTCTTCCTCGAGTTTCCTGATGCGACGACCGATGGCCATCCGCTGGACAACGACGCTACGGGTGAGTTCCTCTTCGGTGATCGCATCCTCGTCGCAGCGTCTCCGTCGCCGGAAGAAGTAGCGCCCTACGAGGTTCATCTTCCGCCGGGTCAGTGGTATGACTACTGGACCGGCGAGCGGCTTGCCAAGATCGCTCGAGTCGCAGCGCGCGATCTCGAGCAGCGCGATGCGGCGCTGCTCAACAAACCTATCTGTGTCACACCGAAGCTCGAAGAGTTGCCTGTGTATGTGCGGGGTGGATCGATTATCCCCATCGCTCCGCTAACACAGAGCACGATGGAAAAGCCCGACGGGCCGCTGACGCTACGGGTATACCCGAACATGGCGGGAGGAACGTGCGAGGGTTCGATCTATCAGGACGATGGGACTAGCTTTGCGTATCGCGAGGGCAAGTTCTTCCGCCAGCACTTCTCCTGCACAGAAGAGAGCAACGGTTCGGTGATCGTGCGCCTGGACGCGCCGACCGGTAGCTTCACGCCGTGGTGGACGCAGTTACGTGTCGAGGTCTATGGACTTGTTGCAACCCAGCACAGCGCGACAATCAACGGAAAAAGTGTATCGCTTGAACCCGCAAAGACATCGCCGAGCATCATCGTGCCGGCCTCAACCACAGCCACCGAGGTAGTCATTCGCTAACGGACGAAACTTTCGCTAACGACCGAAACACGAGACAATCCACGCATGCAGGTTAACTTCGCGGAGCGCGCGCATAACCACAACTGGAAGCTCGACCCCATCGTAAGGTCGCTGCTCGACACCGACTTCTACAAACTGCTGATGCTGCAGTTCATCTGGAAGAACTTTCCGCAGGCGCATGTCACCTCAGAAGTCTTCAACCGGACGCTGACCGTCAAGCTGGCCGAGCATATTCCTATTGACCTGCTGCGGCAGCAGATGGAGTATGTGCGCGGTCTACGCTTCCGCAAATCGGAGTTGATATGGCTGGCAGGCAACACCTTCTACGGAACAAGAAGCATCTTCGAGCCCGCGTTTCTGGACTGGCTCGAACATGGGTTCAAACTATCTGACTATGAGATCCTTCCGCTCAACGGCGAGCAGGAGGGACAGTTGATGCTCCGATTCTCCGGCCTGTGGTCCGAGGTGACGATGTGGGAGATCTATGCTCTGGCTCTAGTGAGCGAGATGCGGACCCGGTCGGCGCTTGCTGTGCTCTCTGAACTTGAACTTGATGTGCTGTATGCGCGAGCGAAGACGAAGCTATGGGATAAGATTGAGCGCCTTCGTACCGTGCCGGGGGTGCGGCTCTCGGAGTTTGGAACGCGACGCCGTCACTCTTTTTTGTGGCAGGAGTACGTCGTCGTCGCTCTGCGCACCTCGCTTGGAGCCAGCTTCACGGGGTCGTCGAATACGCATCTCGCGTACAAGCACGACCTCGAAGCGATCGGCACCAACGCGCACGAATTGCCGATGGCACTGGCCGCGTTGGCGAACGACGATGCGGAGGTGCACGCCTCGCAGTATCGAGTGCTCGAGCTATGGCAACAGAGTTACGGCGGCGAACTTCTGGTGATGCTGCCCGACACCTTTGGCACCACGCAGTTTCTCGAAGGTGCACCCGACTGGGTCGCGGATTGGACCGGACAACGTTGCGACAGCAAAGACCCGCTGATTGCTGGCGATGAGTATATTGCGTGGCTAACGAAGCATGGCAGGGACGCAAGGAAGAAGCGCTTCATCGCCTCCGATGGTTTGGATGTCGAACAGATTCTCGAGCTTCACGCCTACTTCAACGAGCGCATCCGGTTCAGCGCAGGCTGGGGCACGCTATTGACGAACGACTTCCGCGGCTGTCATCCGCGCGGCGACGATGCGCTGGAACCGATCAGCCTCGTCTGTAAGCTGAAGTCAGTGGAGGGGCGGCCGGCCGTGAAGCTCTCCGACAATCTTCGCAAGGCGACGGGGCCGCCGGAGGAGATCGCGCGGTATCGCAGGGTCTTCGGAAGTGAGGCGAAGGATGGATCGGCAATCCTTGTCTGACAACCGCGCGGCGCTGGCGACGAAGGGCGATGCCACTCTCATTGAAGGTGATCTGCGCGCATTGACGCCCGCCCGGGTAGCGCTGGCACGAACGGGCAACAGCATCACCACACATGACACGCTCGCCTTCGCCCGCGACCATGCGCAGGCCCGCGACGCGGTACACGCGCATCTGAGCTTGCCAACGCTGCTCAACGAGCTTCGGGCGCGTGGACTGGAGGCGGTCGCGGTGAAGAGCGCGGCTCCTGATCGCGCGACGTACCTCAGGCGACCAGACCTTGGCCGAACCTTAAGCACTTCGGCCAAGGCGGCGCTTCAATCAGAGCGCGGCGACAACGCTAAGCCTCGGCTTACGATCATCGTCGCGGACGGACTCTCGGCGCTGGCAACCGACCGGAACGCCATCGCAGTGATTGATTCCCTATTGCCGTTGGTGCAACCCGAGTGGGAGCTAACGCGGATCGTGATCGCGGAGCAGGCGCGTGTCGCCCTCGGCGACGAGATTGGCGAGGCCTTGGGAGCGCAGCTTACGGTGGTGCTGATCGGGGAACGGCCGGGCTTGTCTGCGGCAGACTCGCTTGGTGCCTACATCACATGGGAGCCGCGGATCGGCCGCACAAACGCCGAACGCAACTGCATCTCAAACATCCGCACAGAAGGTCTGTCTCCGCAGGCAGCCGCGCAACGCATCGCGTTCTTCGCCAAAGAAGCAGGCCTCCTCCGTTTGACTGGAACAGCGTTGAAGGATCCCTCAGAACAGTTGATGCTCAGCGATTCTGAGAGCGGATCCTGAGCGAAGGTCGCTTCCGGGAGGTGTCTTCGGCTATGCTTAAGAAGATGCGTTCGCGTCTCCATTCCGTGCTCACTCTGCTGCTGGCCTTTCTGGTTCTGGGCGCGGGCACGCAAAGTGCGGTGTGTGAGCTGGCGTGCAATCTGGGTGGAAAGATCCAATGTCACGGCGCCGCTACGGTCTCTGCTCAGTCTTCATCAGGGGATGAGGCGATGGCTGGTATGCCAGCGATGCATTGCTCTGGTATGAAGAGTGCCCACGCGTCGAAGGTCGCGGCACCTTCCATTCGCGCCGAAGGCCGTGATGGCGGACGTTGCACGCATCTTGCGTCACCTGCAACGTTGAACTCCATCTCACGCAGCGAGACCGTTAAGGCAGTACAGTGGGTCGTCGTTGGGCCGTTGCCCTCACAGGTCCCGGTCGCTGCCCATCGCATCGCGGCGAGCTCCAATGCGCCGCCTCTTCTGCCGCCGGTCAATCTCCTGCTTGTCACTCTCCGCGTCTAGTCCAGCCTGCAACCGTTCAACGTTCGCAGAGTAGCGCTCCGTACAACAGCGTACAACAGCGCCACACTCTTCGATAGCCAGGATGAGCAGCAGAGCAACTTCGCATATCCCTATGTGAAGCAGGGACTTCTTTGATGAAACAAATCTGTGCCGCAACGATCGCCGCCTTCTTCTCTTGCCTGTCAATTAGTGCACAGGACGCCAAGCCTTCGGACTCCATGCAGGGAATGCAGATGTATCCGCCAAAGATCAGTCCGCAGACGGCACCCAAGCCCTGCGTCGAAGACATGCCGGGGATGAGCATGTGCCCTCATCCGTCGCAGGATAGTAGCGCCGCGATGCCGGGGATGAAGATGAACCCCGGCATGGATGAGATGATGCAGAACATGCATCCGCACAGATTCATTCAGCAGATCATGCACCACGCCTCTTCAGGTACCAGCGCCGAACCAAACTCCACCGCAACGCCGATGCTGATGACCATGAAGGGCTCGTGGATGCTGATGTTCCACGCCAACGTCTTCATCACGGATACGCAGCAGAGCGGGCCGCGTGGCGCGGATAAGTTCTACTCGACGAACTGGTTCATGCCCATGGCGGAACGACGCCTCGGTCCGGGACAGCTCACACTGCGCGCCATGTTCAGCCTTGAGCCGGCGACGATCTCGCAACGGCAGTATCCGCTGCTCTTTCAGCAAGGCGAGACCGCGTTCGGCAAGCCCATCGCGGACGGCCAGCATCCTCACGACTTCTTTATGGAGCTTGGCGCGCTGTACGACGTGAAGCTTGGTGAGAAGACGCTGCTCTCGTTCTACGCGGCGCCCATCGGCGATCCCGCGATTGGGCCGACGGCGTATCCACATCGCGCTTCTGCTTCGGAAGATCCCGTTGGCAGCCTTGGGCATCACCAGGAAGATTCGACCCACATCGCCAGCGATGTCGTCACGGTCGGAGTGACGCATGGCATTGCGCGGATCGAGGTGGGTGGCTTCCACGGTCGCGAACCGGATGAGTTTCGCTGGAACATCGATCAGGGAAAGATCGACTCCTGGTCGACGCGGCTTACGCTGCAACCCGCGCAGAATTGGAGCGGGCAGGTCTCCTACGCTCGCCTAAAGAGCCCGGAGCAGCTGTTCCCAAACGAAGACCAGGCCCGGACGACCGCCTCCGCGATGTACAACCGGCCCTTCCACGAAGGCAACTGGTCGAACACCTTGCTGTGGGGTAGAACGCGGTCACTAGCCGATGACTCAAAGGAGAACAGCTATCTGCTCGAGTCGCTGGTTCGCTTCAAGACGCGCAACTATGCGTGGACGCGAATGGAGAATGCGGGCCGTTCGAACGAGTTGGTGAACGGGGCGAACCCTCTGCCTGCTGGATTTCAGGAGGGACCGATTGGCCACGTTGCCGCCTACACCTTTGGCTATGACAGGGACATCGATCTACTGCCCCACGTGAGAACAGCGCTGGGGACACAAGTGACGACATACGGCGTTCCGGAGGTGCTGCAGTCGATCTACGGATCTCATCCCGTTGGCGTGTCGATCTTCGTCCGATTGCGTCCGTTCGCGGGCAAGCAGAGATGACAAGAGGCCGGCGACGCGCGCCACTCGGCCGCAGTGCCTTCGGCAGATCGCCGAGAAGCTGCAGTTGAATCAAATATTATCGGTGCCCATTGCCCGTTGGCCCCTTGCCCCACAACCGATACGAGCACGAACAGAAAGAGAACGCACCGTATTGGCAACTCGAACTTTCGTTGAGTTGTTTGAGCAAAGTATGTCTTCATTTGGAAACCTCAATTACTGGGTGTGGTCAGTCTGTTGCGTCTGTGGCAATTGCATCTTTTTGCGAGCAACTTTAACTCTTCCCGCAGCACACCCAAGCCGGGAAAGCGCGAGGCCGCGCAGCTTTACGGCTGTGGCGTCGTCTGGATCGAATCTTGATCGGCGTGTCTAACACCTTGTCCGCCTCGATATGCCCGCTAATCGCATAGAGAGCTTCATCCCGCACACGCGCTACTCCAGGTATGGCAGTAACCTCTTTCAACTTATCGAGTTCAGCATCCGGATGTACCATGTCGATCGGTTGTTCTATCTGCTTCACAAGAGCCGAGAGGTCTTTCACCTGCCGACAGCAGGCGGAAGACCAGATGCCGCAGAATTTGGGAGACCATCAGGATACGGTTCCCCAAGGCACGTTGCTCCTACGACTTCGACTCTCATTAATCCAGTTTGATCTTCAGCTCCGAGCCATCATATTGCACGGACTTGCCTTCCCGTTCCGATGAGGCAGCGAAGCCTTTGCCTGCGCTCGCAAGGAAGAGATGTAGAGAGATCGTCTTCGGCATTCCGGGGTAGCGCCCTGTACGGGCACCAATCGTCACGGTGCGATCCGCTTCGGACCAGGTGACGCGAATCGTGGAAAACTCACCTTTCTCGTAGTTATAGTTGTTGCCTTCGTCGTTATAAAGGGTGAAGGTCCCGTTCGCTCCAGGATAGATTCTTAGTTCGAGCGGGCCATTTGGCTTCTCATCGGCATACTCTTCATCAGGACCAAGCGGCAGGATCGAACCTGCTCGCACGTAGAGCGGCAGGCGCTCAAGTGGCGCCGGTGCCTGGATATATTTGCCTCCTTGGATCTTTTCGCCGGTCCAGAAGTCATACCAGAGGCTGTCCTTCGGGAAATAGACACGCCGCTCGATGGCACCTGCCTCAGTTACCGGATTCACCATCACAGCGGGCCCAAACATGAACTGGTCTGCGATGTCGTGCGTGATTGCGTCGTTGCGGAAGTCCATGACCAGCGGGCGTTGGATCGTGTAGTCGTCATGCGAAACCTTCCAGCCGAGCGAATAGATATACGGCATCATGCGGTAACGCAGCTTGTCGAAGGCGATGAGAGATGGCTCGACCATTGGGTAAGTCCATATCTCGTTGTTAGGGCGATGCCCGTGCGAGCGGAAGACAGGGCAGAAGGTACCGAACTGGAACCAGCGGAGATAGAGTTCCTGATACTCCGGGCTAGTGGTCTTGCCGTCGAACTCTCCCGGCCAATAGCCGCCGATGTCAGTCGTCCAGTAAGGCAGCCCGGTTAGCGCGTAGTTCAAACCACCCGCGATCTGGTGACGCAGGCCCCAGTAGCTGCTGTAAACATCGCCCGACCAAACCGTCCCCCCCACGCGCTGCGAGCCCAGAAATGCAGAACGGGTAAGCAGGAAGACGCGCTTCTGGTCGGTGGTTTCGCGCCAGTGCTGTTGGATGCCTTCGTTATGAACAAGGGGATAAATGTTCGTGTACTCGGCCCCGTTGCCAATGGCGATCTTCCTGTCCCGCAGAATGGAATCTCCCATGTGTGGCCAGAACTCTTCCGGCTCCGCGCTGTCCAGCCAGAACGAGTCCCATCCCTGCTTGAAGAGTTTCACGGTAAGGGAGTTCCAATAGACCGCGCGAGCCTCAGGGCTGGAAGCGTCGTAGACGTTCGCATGAGGAACGAAGAGTCCCTTTGCGTCGAGCTTCTTGTAGGTCTCCGCTGCAGGATCGATCAAGCCCCAGGTAGAGATCATGGTGTGAACATGGTTGTCGTGCAGCTTCGCTAAGTCAGCCGGCACATCATGATAGTTTTCGTTGAAATAGGGATCACCTTCGGTCTTCCACCAGAACCAGTCCTGGACCACGGTGTCCATCGGGATGTGCTCGCTGCGGTAGCGGCTGGCGATTCCGTTGATCTCATCGAGCGACTTATAGCGGTCCTTGGATTGAATGAACCCATAAGACCAGCGTGGCAACATCGGAGCATGGCCCGTCAGATTGCGGTACTCATGGATGATGTCGTCCATCTCGGGACCGTAGACGATGAAGTAGTCGATACCCTGCCCCGCGAGAGAGTCGAAGGATAGTTCCAATGGAAACCGGTTGTCGACATAGGTGAAGGATGCGGTATTCCAAAGAATCCCATAGCCCTTCGAAGAGACGAGAAAAGGGATCGCAATGTCGGTGTTGTTCTGGCCAATCTCAACCGTTGCACCGCGGTAGTTGAACATGCCCGATTGGTGCTGACCGAGGCCGTAAAAGGCCTCCGAGTTGTCTGGCCGGAAACGATCGACGATGTGATAGGTCTGCTCGCCATTCAGCGTCTCGGCCTTGTAAGTTCGCGGAACTGCATCGCCTTCGTTCGTAAGCGGCTTCCCGTCGGCAGTGAGGAAGCTCAGATTCCCTCGCTCTTTGCTGAGGGTCGCGGTCAGCTTGGCAGTCTTCACCGAGAATGTCTTCTCGTCCTGGGAGAATTCAAAAGGGGCGCCCTTGCAAGATTGCTCCGCCGGCAGAAGCCAGGGTTGCGGATGCTGGGCGTTGCCGCCATGGGGTCGGGTGACAATATGAATCAATGAGGGCGAGCAGACCGTCACTCTCATCGTCTCCTCGCCGATTGTCGCTTCCAGTCCAGTGCCCGATGCGGTGGCTTGGACCTGGGGCTGGACAGGGAGCGATTGGCCGGGCATCTGGGCAGCGCAGGCACTTGAATGCAGAGCGGCTGAAGAAAATGCAATCGAAAGAAAGACCCTGAAATGATTCACGAGATCCTTTGGTAGTTGGCTGAAGCGTATCAAGTTAAGAGAGAGAAGACGGAGGGCGCGCCCTGCGGCAACGCGCCCTTCGCCCCCTAGAAGTTGATGAGAGCTTTGAACTGCAACTGTCTCGGAGCTGCTCGCGATGCCTCTCCAGTAATAACACCTGCGTTGCTGCCTGCGGTGCAGTCGATACAACTGCTTCAAGGATTGCCAAAGAGGGTTATTTTATTCTTCTCCGGTTCAAGCCCGCTATTCATAGAGGATATGACCGGTGTTTTGGAACTGCAGAGCGAGGTGACACGGGACATCGCCAAGCAGATCCGCGTCCAACTAAGCCACGAGGAAAAGGCCGACCTCACGCGCGTCCGCCCGGTAAATCCTGAGACAGAAGACCTCTACCTGCGGGGCAAGGAGCGTTTCTTCGCAGGTGACCAAAAGACCGCCTTCACCTGTATCAAGAAGGCAGTTCTATCCGATCCCAACTACGCGCCGGCGCACGCCGCCTTGGCCCAATGCTTTGGATGGCCAGGGAGCAGCGGCCTGATGCCTCGCTCGGAGGGCTTCGCGCAGCAGTATGCCGAGGCGCGCAAAGCTCTTGAACTCGATGAGTCTCTTCCTCAAGCCCATATTGAGCTTGGCTATGTTGCGATGAGTCAGGGGTGGAATTGGGATGTTCAAGGCAGAGAGTTCTTTCGTGCCGTTCAACTGGACACCAGTCTAGCTGTCGCCCACGAGGCCTATTCCGAATGTCTGTTACGCCTGGGTAGGATTTCAGAGCGATTGCTGAGACCGAGCTGACCATCGAACTCGACCCTGTTTCGCCCCATCCCCGTGCCGTTGCCGGCTACGACTTTTATATCGCATACCAATATAATCAGGCGCTCGACGAGATCAATCATGCCGTCGCGTTACATGCCGGCAGCGAAATCATGAATACATCAGTCCTTGTTCATATCCAAGAAGATATGTACGGTCAAGCGATTCAGCAATTCCAAAAGCTGGGTGACAATCCCGTCTATGTCATAGGGCATGTGGGCACTGCCTATGCCCGGATGGGTGCCCAGACCGAAGCTCACACTTCGATTGCGAGGCTAGAAGAATATGTAGAGACCACTGGCGCAGGCCGATATGAGATTGCGCTGGTCTATGCAGGTCTCAAGAAAACGATAAGGCGTTCGAGTGGTTGGAGAAAGCCTGCCAGGCGAACGACATATCCCTCACCTATCTCAAGATCGATCCTCTTCTCGATCCCCTGCACCCCGATCCGCGCTTTCAATCTCTGCTCCGGCAGGTTGGCCTGCCACTTTAGGGGCCGGTCAATCCGTCGGTCGAGGCCTTTAGCGACGCTTATATAGAATTTAGGCACAACATGCCTCTATCGCAAAACGAACCCAGGCACCAGTTCAGAGCAGGAGAGCGTGAGGTCAGGGTGCGGATCTACCCTTGGCTGGTCGTAGCCATGCTCTGGACCGTCTGCTTGTTGAACTACGCGGACCGTCAATCGATCTACTCCGTCTTTCCGTTGATCAAGGTGGAGTTTCATTTGACGGACGTCCAACTGGGCGTGATCGCTGGAAGTTTCATGTGGATGTATGCGGCGTTCGGGCCGGCGGCCGGGTGGCTTGCCGACCGTGTCTCCGGGAAGCGGTTAGTGCTGAGCGCGCTCGCGTTCTGGTCCGCAATGACCGCACTCACCGCGTTCACCGATGGTTACCACATCCTCACCGCGGTCCGCGCCCTGGGCGGTTTGGGCGAGGCCTTTTACTTTCCCGCCGCGATGACTTTGATCGCCCGCTACCATGGCGCGGAGACGCGTTCGCGGGCGATGGCAATCCACCAGTCGGCGGTGTATGTGGGCACAGTTGCGGGAGGCGCTCTCTCCGCGATCGTCGCGGAACAAGCAGGATGGCGGCAGGGCTTCCTTCTCTTCGGCCTTCTCGGCGTGGCACTCGCCGCGGTTCTCTCCTTCACGCTTCGCGAGCCGCGGGCAGCCCTGCTTACCGTCTCCGAGACGGGACAGCCGGCGGACCTCTGGACCAGCATCCGCGAGGTGCTGACGAACCGCAAGGTGCTGCTGCTGACCGGTGTCTTTGCCGGAGCGAACTTTGTCGCGGTGGTTTTCATGGTATGGCTGCCGACCTTTCTTCGCGATAAGTTCCACATGGGGCTCGCCAGCGCTGGCTTGAACAGTGTGCTCTCGCTGCAGCTCGCATCGATTGCAGGCGTGCTGCTGGGCGGCTTTGCCGCCGACCGCGTCGTGCTATCCAGCCGGTGGACGCGGCGACAGGTGCAGGGCTGCGGCCTGGTGATCGGCGTGCCTTGTCTGTTCCTGCTCGGACGCGCACCGACGATGCGAACGCTGCTGGCTGCAATGATCGGCTTCGGGCTATGCAAGGGGATCTACGACTCCAACATCTGGGCGTCGCTGTACGACGTTGTCCCGGTTTCGCGGCGAGGAGTGGCGGCGGGACTGATGAACTCGATCGGATGGCTTGGCGCCGGTGCCGCTCCAATCGCCGCGGCAGCCGGTGCGAAGCTATTCGGTTTCAGCGCGTGCTTGAGCGCAACCTCCATGATTTATCTTGTTCTCGCCGTGCCGATGCTATGGCCGGCACGGAACGTTTCGTACAGGTCAGGGGCTTCATCCATCGCGCCAACCGCCTAAGAGATTGGGGCGCTGGATAGGGCACCTGGCTTTGCGTTAGTTATTCGATCATCAGATCGGGTTTGCTGGCACGGAACCATTCGATGAACTGCGAACGGGCCCTTGTGCTTTCCGGCGACAAAGGAAAGGGAAAGTCCGCCGCGCTGAGCCGGCGTTCCTCGGCGATGATCTTCAGACCCCAGGGAACCGGGAATTGTCCAAGCCATTCGATGAATCGATCGAGATGCCCCTTCAGAGCTAGGGCGTTGTCACTATGGGGTGCGGTCCTCGCTTCGCGATAGAAGGCCTGCATGAGTTCGGGCAGGACGCAGGCGACTCCGGAGACGACGCCATCGCAGACTGACTCCGAAAGAGCTCCGAAGAGCGCGGAGTCGTTGCCGACCACGCAGTTCGCTCCCGGAACGCTCGCCTTCAGGCGATGCAACGTGAGCAGCGATCCGCTGCTGTCCTTAAGACCGATAATTTGTGGGAGCTCCTGGACGAGGCGAAGAACGGTCTCAGAATTAAGCGGCGTTGTGAAGCCTGGCAGATCGTAGAGCAGCACAGGTAAGGATGCGTGCTGTGCGACTTCGCGAACAAAGGTGTCGAGATCGCCTTGTCCGTAAGGGAAGAAGTGAGGCATGGGCAGGAGAAGCCCGTCGGCACCGGACGCCTGAGCGGTTTCGAGCAGTCGGGAGACCTGATGAAAACCGGCGCCGCCGATACCACTCAGAAGCGTGACGTCGGCGCCGCCGAGTTCCCGGGCCTTGCGCAGCATCTCCCCAAGCTCTTGAGGCGAGGTGAGGCAGTACTCTCCGGTTGCGCCGTTGAGTGCGAAGCCGGTGATACCGCAGCGCAGGAGAAACTCCATGTGATGCGCGAAGGCAGCAATCTCCACGACTCCGTCGTTGGTACGAGGAACCGTCATGGCTGCGAACACTCCCGTGACGAGTGGGCGTTGACTGGGATGGGCAGAATGGATGGGGACCTCCAGAATTGCGCTTGTTATGATCGTTTTGACGACGAATTGTCGACAGTTTTATCGATTAGAGGTGCTGATGCGGAGCACGTTACGAGTATGGAGCAGGTTGGGATGACGCCAGTGACAATCAAGAGGGTTTCCAAAAAGAGAACGGCAGAGACGAACGCCGTGCCGGCGAAGCAAAGAATCTATAACCACGTTCATGAACAGGTCAGTCGGGGCGAGCTTCCAGGCGGCCAGGTGATCTCTGAGTTGCAGTTGTCGCGTGACCTGGGGACGAGCCGATCTCCGGTGCGGGAGGCGATCGCGCAACTGATCGCCGACGGCCTGCTGGAGCAGGCACCCAACCGGAGCGCTGTGGTGGTAGATCTTAAACGAGAAGACATCATTGACCTCTACGAGGTGCGTGAGGCGCTGGAGATTTATGCCGTGCACAAGGTGGCGCAACGCGGTCTTCCGGCGAGGAGTTACGCGCAACTGCAGGAGTGCCTGGGTGAGCTGCAGGCGATGCTGGATCATTTGCGGATGAGCGGCGAACGGGCATTGAACGAGGAGCAGACGACCAGATATTCCAACCTGGACATGAAGTTTCACTCGATGCTGGTTCTCTCGGCGCAGAACGTGCGGATGCAGCGGATCGTCGTCGACACGCGACTGCTGGTCCGGATCTTCGCCATGCGGCGGTCGGGCCATGAGGTCGAGAAACTCGAAGAGATCCACCGGCAGCATCTCTCGATCGTTCAGGCGGTCGCGGAGGGCCGGGCGGACGATGCTGTGAGCTATCTTTCGGCACATATTCACACCAGCCTGAAGGAGCGCCTCGAAGAGTTCGACTTCTGGAAGCGGGAGAACGCCCTGCGCAACTACCCGATCGAGTTCGCGGCCACGTAGCGCCGAACTAAATCGGGACAAGATACTTCGGTTCATCCGGCGCAGGAACAACCGGGGTCATGTCTCATCCGTATAGGAATTGGCGAGCGCACGACCCCGGCCTAATTGAAGGCACTAGAACTTGTACGTCAACTGAAGTTCAAGCGTCCTCTGCTGCGACCGTGTGCTCTGCACGATGCCCCAGTTGTTGCTGCCATTGATGATCACGTTCGGGTTGTTATAGCTGGTGATGTTGCCCAGATTGTAGGCGTTGCAGCGGAACTGCAGCGTGTTCGTCTCGTAGACCCGGAAGTCCTTTGAGAGCGTCCCGTCCACTCCCCGGAAGGCGGGAGCGCGTTCCGTCCCGATCCGTACCGTATCGTTGAAGTTCGGCGCCTGACCGGTTGCCTCCGTCAGGACGAACGGAATGCCGTAGGCGCAGGAACCGTCGTCCTGCTGCAGCGCAGAGTTGTTGCAGGTGCCCGCCCCAATATAGTTCGAGTGGGTCGCGCTCGGGTCAGTGCCGAACGCTCCCGCCAGAACCTCATTGTTCGGGAAGCTCTGCAGATAGTTACCCACAACTCCCGCTGAATTGGGCCCGTTGCCCACGATATAGCCATACTTCCGGCCGACGATCTTCATCTTGCGGTACTGGTGGGCCCGAATGTACCCACCGCCGCCCAGGATGTTCCCTGTGCTTCCGGCGCGAATGGCCAGCGGGAATCCGCCGAGAAGCACCGAGCTGGCCGAGACTTTCCAACCACCGATCGCCTCATCGACCGCACGGTTCGCCCCGGAGAAGAAGCGTTTGCCACTGCCAAACGGTAACGCGTAGTTGGCGATGCCGTTAAACTGGTGGCGCTGGTCCGAACCCACCGGGCCGTACTCCCGATGAAGGTCGTAACTGTCCTCAGGCAAGGTCGTCGTCCCCGAGATATCGTTGATCGCGATAGGCCCCGTCGTGTCGGCGAGGTTCTTCGAGTAGGTGTAGTTGACGATCAGCTCCAGCCCCTGCGTCGGACGCTGCCTGTAGCTGACCTCGGCCGCGTTGAAGTTCGAAGCGCCCTCCGACTCATAGAGATTTACCGAACCCTTGCCCAGCGTGCTGAAATAAGGAGCGCTTGAAGGTGTACCGATCAACGTCCACTGATTCGGGTTGCGGACGTCCAACAGCCGGTTGGCAAAGTTGCCCACATAGGCGAGCGTCAAAGACGACGTGTTGCTCAACTCATATTCGCTGACGAGGTCGTACTGCGTCTCGAACTGCGGCTTCAGGTTCGTCCACGCTGTATAGTTCGTGTTGGTGCCGGTCGCCGTAGGAAATCCATTTGCGGTAAAAAACGGTGTGCCACCGGAGGTCGTCGTGGGATTCACCGCCGACTCAGCGACCTTCGCCGTGAATGGAAAGTTGCCGGTGTGGCTCAGAGCGTTGAAGTCCATAAACGTCGTGATCCCCAGGCCTCCGCGAATCACCAGACGCGGACGTTCCTGCCAGGCGAAGCCCAGCCGGGGATTGAACTCATTGTGGACCGGACTGTACAGAGAGCGGCTATTGCCGTCCTGTCCAGCGAGGACAATCGCGCCCGTTGCAAGATTGATGTTCGATATTTTATTGTTCACCTCATAAACGGGCTGCGTGTACTGGTAGCGCAGACCCAGGTTCAGCGTCAAGGTCGGCGTGATCTTCCAGTCGTCCTGCGCGAAGACGGCAGAGCGGTACTCTCGCTCACCCACGTCGCCGATCGACTGCGATACGGTCAAACTGCTCACGTAACCCAGCACGAAGTCTGCGAAGTCATAACCCGTAGCGCTGCCCGCTGCGGGATCACCGGTAAACAGCCCTGTATAGCTCTGAGTTCCCAAAGCGCCGCCGTAGTTGGCACCGGGGAAGTAGTTGTTCTGGTAGCGGATCAGCTGCGCGCCAGCCTTGATGGTATGGTGTCCGCGAAGGATCGTGAGGTTGTCTTCGTACTGGAAGGTGTTGTCGACCCCGGTATTGAACGCGGAGCTTGTGCCGAACGAGTTGATGCCCTGCGCCCCGTTGACGCTAAAACCCTGCTGGGTGAAACCGAGCGCGGTCTGGTTCGGGAAGTTGATACCGACTACGCCGTCGCCGTTGGCACCAAATGAAGCGTTCGTCGCGGGCAGCTGGTTGTAGTGATTCCTCGTCAACCCAATGCGGAACTCGTTCACGACAGAAGCAGAGAAAGTATGGACGTAGTTGAGCCGAAGCGCCTTGTAGGGAAAGTAGCTGAGCGTCGGAAACGAGACAGGAGTCAGAAACTGCGACTGACCGTCGTGCGCGTTGCTGTAGGAGAAGCTGCCGGATATGCGATCGTTGTCCGTCGGCGAGTAGTCCATTTTCACGTCGAACTGGTTGTTCTCCGTCAGCGACTTGACCGTGCCCGTGTATCCGTTCTGGATCAGGCCGGTGATCGGCGTGTTGGCAAGCGGATATAGGTTGGGGTGCGCAAACAGGTACGTCGCCACCGGGTTCTTGATCGGCACCAGGTTCTGATAGGTCGTTCCGTTGATCGTCTGGTTGAAGGGGGCGAAACCGTTCTGCGAATCGTAGAGCTGTTTACCCAACGCACTGCCGAAGTATGCATAGCCGGCCAGCGGCGAGACACTGGGATCGTTAGGGTCGTTGCTCGTCGTGTTTCCACGCCACGCATTCAGCGCCACGTTCGTCTGGCTAATCGATCCGCTTGGCTTGAAGTAGCCCTGATAGTCCGCAAAGAAGAAGAGTTTGTTCTTTCCATTGAAGAGCTTCGGAATCACAACAGGTCCGCCAAACGTGCCGGAGTAGATCGTCTGCGTGTAAGGGCTTCGCGGCGTGATGGTGCCAGGCGTGGTACTGGTCGCACTGATGACGTTGTAGTTGCGCTTGTTGCCGAAGGTATTCGCGTCCATCAGATAGTTCTGCAGGTAGCCTGACGCACTGCCGTGGAACTGGTTCGTTCCGCTCTTCAGCACTGACACAATCTGACCGCCCGTCGCGTTCCCGAACTCGGCCGGAGCGGAACTGGTAAAGATATTTACCGACTCCAGCGAATCCGGGTCCGGATCGTAGATAGGCTCGCCGAAGCCGTTCCCCAAATCTGCGCCGCTGTCCGTGTTCTCGATGCCGTCGATGTAGTAGTTGTTGTTGTAGGTGCGGTTGCCGTTGATGTTCGGCAAGGTGGCAAAGCTCTGAGGACGCTCGCCGGAGTTGTTTGGGCTGCCTGTAGCGCCGTTCCACTGGTTCTGGTCGCCGACCGAGACACCCGGCGCAAACTGCGCAAGCTCCATGAAACTGTGGCCGTTTACCGGCAGATCGTTGATCAGCGTAGCGGGAATGTTGGTGCTGATCGTGCCGTTCTCCGTGTTCAGGATGGGTGCCAGTTGCGAGTTCACCTGGACACTCGCCTCGCTACCCAGCTTCAGCTTTGCATCCACCTTAGCAACCTGGGCAACCTCAAGCAGGAACGGAGTGGTCTCCAGCGTGGTAAAGCCCTTCGACGTCACCGAGACCTTGTACGTGCCGATCTGCAGAAAGCGGATGCTGTAGACGCCATCCTGATTCGTTGTGGCCGATGTGGCAACATTCGTCGCAACGTTGGTGGCCGTAACCTTTGCACCTGCCACTACGGCTCCGCTGGGGTCCGTGACCGTGCCAACGATATCGCCGGTGATGGTCTGGCCAATGGCGGAGAAGCCAGCGTATAGGACAAGAACTACCACCAGGCTCAGCTTGAGTACCAAATTGCGCATGTTGCCTCCTCATTCGTCTTCGCTCCACGCACCTGCAACCATCCATCGCTCAAGAGTTTTTGGACTATTGAGCAGATTGTGGACAATTTGCTGAGTAGAAATAGCGCGGGTGAACGTTTTTGTAAAACTAAGGCACGAAGGAGCGAGATGCAAGCAAAATCTGTCGACAATTACATATTTTTTGTCGACATATTTTTAGGATAGGCTATGCAGAATGAATCGATCCTGTGCTATCGTCGCAACAAAATGAGCATATTACGAAGAAACAATCAGGCATGCGCCTCGCCTGACCGCAGTGTTCGCCTTCAGTTTCATCTCGGAGCGCTGTTCACGACTGTGCTTTTCTTCGGCGTGCCGCTGGCGTTCGCGTCAAGCGCGCCATTTCGCGTGGTGGTCTCGCGGAACCAGACTTCTCAGGAGAGAGCGGCGACTATGATGCTCGTCGAGGAAGCTGCCCGGCGCACGATCGGAGGGAGAGCCGCTGAGATCGAAACCGGGCCATTTGCCTCAAGCAATGGCGAGACGGAGACTGTTGTCCTTGCAAATCGAGCTGCGGTTCCCTCCTTGCTGCCTGCGAATCTCGCTGCAAAATGGCATCGGGAGCTCAAATCGCTGCACCCGACCGAGCACGCCGAAGGGTTCAGCATCATCACATTCCCCGGACGACTGACCGTTGTCGCGGGCAACGACGACCGTGGCGAACTTTTCGGGGCGGGCTGGCTGCTACGACACATCCGCTTCAACGAGACTGGCGCTGAGGTTCCGCCCCATCTTCTGGTCTTCGAAGCGCCCGAAAAGCCCGTCCGCGGGCACCAGATCGGCTACAGGTTAAAGAACAACACCTATGACGCCTGGACCTTGGCGCAGTTCGAGCAAGGCATTCGCGATCTGGCGATCTTCGGAACGAATACGATCCAGCTGATCGCTCCAGTCTCGGACGATCAGCCAACCAGCCCGCTGTTCCCTGCGCCGGCGCTCGATACCCTGCTTGGCATCTCAAAGATCCTTGCGAAGTATGGCTTGGACTGCGACCTCTACTATCCGGAGATACGTAAGAACTACACGGACCCAGCGGCTGTTGAAGCTGAGCTAAAGGACTTCGAAGCGCTTGTCCGCGCGATGCCCCGGCTCGATGCGCTTTATGTTCCAGGGGGCGACCCCGGCCACACTCCGCCGGAAGTGCTGTTCCCGCTGCTGGCTCGCGAGGCGGAGGTGCTGCACCGGTACCACCCTGGAGCAAAGATCTGGGTCTCGGCGCAGGGATTTGATCGCGACCGATACGAAGAGTTTTACAAGTTACTTGATGCTCGTCCTCAGTGGCTTACCGGAGTCTTCTTTGGTCCGCAGTCGCGTGACAGCTTCTTTACCCAGCGCAAGCGCATCCCCACT
The DNA here is from genome assembly GCF_025685565.1 of Granulicella aggregans. NCBI lineage: Bacteria > Pseudomonadati > Acidobacteriota > Terriglobia > Terriglobales > Acidobacteriaceae > Granulicella > Granulicella aggregans. The sequence continues at coordinate 116,090 of NZ_JAGSYE010000004.1, read as the reverse complement.
CGGTACGCGATGCAGTTTTATCCCGACATTGCGCATACGATGCACGCACAGTTTCCCGTCCCACAGTGGGACCCGATCTTCGCGCTCACCGAAGGACGGGAGCCGGTCTGCCCGCGACCGGCCGCTTTCGATTCCATCTATCACCACTTCGAATCGCTTCACAGCGGCTTCGTCACCTACTCCGAAGGGGTGAACGACGACGTAAACAAGATTGTCTGGAGCCAGCTTGGATGGTCCTCGAAGACACCCGTGGACACGATCCTGAGCGAGTACGCCAGTTTCTTCCTCCATCGCGACGGAATCCAGCGGCAGCTTGCGGTCAACGCCATAAAGGGACTTGAAGATAATTGGCTGGGACCTCTGGAGATGAACCCTCAAATACCTCGAACAGTGCAAACGCTTGAGACCCTTCAACGAGAATCAACGCCAATTCAGACCGAAGGCAACGGTGCATGGGAGATGCTGCTCTATCGCGGGATCTACGACGACTATCTGCAGCGCAAACTCCGCCGCGAACGCAAAAGCGAGGCCGAGGCACTTGCTGCTTTGGATGCGAACACCGGACCGAGTGCCGGCCGAGTTGCTGTTGCGCGCAAGATGCTCGACGGCAGCGCTCCTGATGCGATGGAACAGAGCGAACACGACCGGCTGTTTACGCTGGCGGGACTGCTGTTCCACAACATAGGCATTCAACTCAGCGTGAAGCTCTATGGTGCATCGAACTGGGAGCGCGGTGCCAATCTCGACCGCGTCGATACGCCGCTGATTGAGTCGGCGTGGCTGAACCATGCGATGGATGAAGCATTGAAGCTTCCGGGGGAGACGGCTCGCACCGCGGCTTTGCATCGCATCGCACACTGGAGCGAGCCCTCGCCAAGAGCGATCTACGACGATCTCGGCGATCCTGCGGCGGAGCCACACCTGGTGCGCGGTGCGGTCTGGCAAAGCGATCCAGAGATGTATGAGACCGCTATCGACGGGATAGCCGACCGCACGCTAGCCGACGGCTGGCGGCTCTCATGGCTCGATTATGCGGAGACGCTCTATGAGACGCGGCTCGAGCTGAAGTACAACGGTCTCGACCCGCGCCGCTCCTATCTGCTGCGCGTCACTTATGCAGGTGAAGACTATGCCTTGCCGCTCCGCCTTGTCGCAAATGGCAGCGTGGAGATCCATCCTGCCCGCCTTCGCAAGTCCAACCCTGAGACGGTTGAGTTTTCAATCCCAGAGCGAGCAGTCGCCGACGGCAAGTTGAGCCTCAGCTGGATCGGTCCTGATGGCAGCGGCGGCAGTGGGCGCGGAAGACAGGTAGCCGAGGTTTGGCTACTGGAGCAGTAGTTGCCGAAGAGGAAGTCTTCGCAACTTTTAGTACGCTAGTCTCCGGCGACCAGTCTGCCGTCGATGAGTGCATCAGCGATTTGCCCACAACGGAAATTGCGGAGACTCATTTTAGGGAGTAGTGGGTTTTGCGTCTGCTTCAACGTCGATCTCGACATCGGGTGCCGTTAAGTCGCCCACTTCTGCCGCATTGTCGCGCGCCCCCATGCCGAATTCAACGCACTTGTGGCTGCGGTTCCATGGAACGCGACTCCCGCCGGCTGATTCGGTCTTGGATCGGAGAAGACGCCGCTGTATTTGAAGGTGAGCGGCACTACTTTGGTAACGCCATGCACGGTCAGCGGACCGTCCATCCTCCAGAGATCTGCCAAGACACGATGGATGCCCTGGCCTTGATAGGTCATTGTCAAGAACTTCTTCACATGAAAATAGGAGTCAGTGCGAAGATCGTCATCACGTTGGCTGACCTGCGTGCTGATCGTAGCAACATCGATCGTGACGTCGACGCTGCAAGCGGCTGGATACGGCGATGCGGTGATGGTCCCTGAAACCTGGTCAAAACGGCCAGGCACACGTCCCACCAGATGGTGCCAGGCGCTGAAATAGGCAAAACTGTGACGCGGATCTATCGTGTACGTCCCCGGAGATGGAAGCGCTGGAGTTTCGGCGCTCGTTTGGACAGTTGTGGCGCTAGGCTGTTGCGCCACAGCAGAGATCCAAGACCCCGCGCAACCTGCCAAAATCAGAGCGCCGACTCCGAAGAAATTCCGCAGTCTCTTGAAGATCGTTCTTCCTACATTCCTGTTCATCATCTCGCTAGCCTCCGACTCATTTGCACCTGAGCATCGTTACTTGACAGTGCCCCTTGAAGCCATCGAACGGTTCCCGAACCCAAAGGAGAGCCCCATGCAAGTAACTGACAAACAGCGCAATTAATCTGGGCAGGAGCCGCCCTCTTCGGCGTCTTCTATATCGCCCCGTGGGCTATTCACAATGCCCGTATCGCCTTCAGCGACCCACCCGCGCCGGCTAAACCGTCAGCGGCTCGAATACTGCCAATAGCTCCGAAACCAACGCCGGAGCGCGGACCATGCAAGATATCGCTTCAGATACGCCGTGACCCCATGACACCGGACGGTTTTACCGGCTATGCCACTTCCGGATGCAACCCGCTTTTCACCACCGCGGGGATGAACAAGCAAGCCGCTCTCGACCACATCCTCAAGGACGCTACACCGACCTCGTCCATCATGACCGGCAAAACGGCGCTTCGGTCTTCCAAGGTTTTGTCGCTTCGCTGGTCCGACGTGCTTTGGGAAGAGGGACAGATCCGGATATCGAAGCGCTGGGCGAAGGGTGAAGACGGCGACACCAAGACAGAGGCTTCAAACGGGCATGTACCGATGCATCCGGTACTGGCTGAGTATCTGAGGGACTGGCACATCATCACGCCCCATGGACGAGATACGGACTTCGTATTCCCGTCACTGAGGGCATTCGGGAAAGTGCCGCTCTCTTCATCCATTTTCGTCAACGACCATCTGCGACCGGCAGCCATATCCGCCGGAGTGGCGATCACGAAGGGCCAGCGCTTTGGAACCCACAACCTGAGACACAGCCTTTCCACGTGTCTAGTGAATCAGGGTAAGGTCGCTCCAAAGACGGTCCGAGGCATGCTGAGGCATGCCAACGTGAAGACCACGCTTAATCTCTATATGCAGGATGACAGGGACGAAAAGCAGGCGGCACAAGGGGCTTACCTAAGCGCGGTAGGGCTTGGAAGTCGTTTAGTGCAGTAATTTGTGGGATGGGTTATGGGTTGTCACTTTAGGTCCCATACGAAGCTAAGTTCTTTGCTTTGTATGGCGGGGACGACGGGGCTCGAACCCGCGACCTCTGCCGTGACAGGGCAGCGCTCTAACCAACTGAGCTACGTCCCCAAAGTTGATTTCGACTATCTCGATAACAAACCTTTAGGATCAAACGTTTCACGACGTGTGAGACGGTCTCTCCCAACTTATCGAAACTTCGGTTTGACGCTCGGCGTCTACGCGCACGAAGCGGATACCAAGTGAGTCGTCGGAACAACAAATATGAGTTTATCAGATTTGACGTCCGTTCGTTGTCCTATCCAGACAAGTTTTCTCCTGTCCGGGAGTTCCGCGCAAACTGGTCCAGTCCACGAGGAGATCTGCGGCCGGTGCGGCATCAGTCCCCGAACACTTCATCAACCCAACGAACGAGAGGTATTCTCGCGCATCCCAGCGATATGAAGAGGCGGCCGCCTTGACGGACGCGCAGGTGCTCGTGTATCTGTTGTTCGCTTAGACAATCGATTGTCTGAGCGCAATCACTTCAGATCGCCAGAGGGTAGCGAAGATGCGCGTTCGTCCATTCGATATGTCTAAAACGATTTTCTGCATGAGCGCGCTGCTGCTTGGGTGCCTGACGGGCGCAGCGCAAACGGTCAACGTCGTGCAAACCAACGGCGATCAGTCAGCTCTCCTCGCTCCGCAAACACCGCTCGTCTTCACAACCGGCACAGCCGCCCAGACTGCCATCAATATCGATGACACCATCAAGTACCAGCAACTCGAAGGCGTCGGCGGAACCTTCAACGACTCCGACGCCTATCTCGTGATGAATAAGCTCTCGGCCACACAGCGCACCGATCTGATGAACGACCTGTTCAGCCCCTCCGGAATTCATCTCAGCTTCCTTCGCCAGCCGATGGGAGCGACGGACCTCTCGCTCAGCACCTACACCTACGATGACGTCGCCCCTGGCGAGACCGATCCGGAGATGGCCCAATTCTCTATCGCGCACGATCAGGCCTACATCATTCCGACGATCAAAGCGGCGTTTGCGGCAAACCCTGACATCAAGGTGCTGGCTCTTCCATGGTCGCCGCCCGCCTGGATGAAGACCACAGGAACGGTGGATGGCGGGAGCTTCAATAAAGCCAACTTCCCTGCCCTGGCGCTCTACTTCGACAAGTTTATCCAGGCCTATAGGGCCAACGGCATTCCGGTTGACTACGTCGCCGTCCAGAATGAGCCGCTTTATGAGACCAGCGGCTATCCCTCTATGTTCATGAACCCCGCGGACGAGGGCGAGTTCATCGCCAGGTATCTGGGCCCTCAGCTCCAACACAGCCGTTTCCGGAATGCCGACTGGAACTTCGCGGCCCAACCATTTGCTGGCAACCTGAGAAGTCGGGAAGACGCGCCCCCGGGAATCCTTGGCTACGAGCACAACTGGGACAACCCGAAGTATCCGGAGACGCTGGCCGAAAATCCGCAAGTACGTCAATTCTTAGCTGGCGTGTCCTTCCATTGCTACGCAGGCAACGTGGCGGACGCGCAGAACGCACTGCATGATCTCGCTGCGGATGTGCCCATCTACTTCACAGAGTGCACCGGAGGCTCCTACGCTCCGTACTTCGGCCAGAACCTGGCGAATGATACCGAGGGGCAGGTCATCAATGTCCTTCGCAACTGGGGCAAGACCGTAGTCTTCTGGAACCTCGCACTCGATCAGAATGGTGGCCCGACCGTGCAACACGGCTGCACCAACTGCCGCGGCGTGGTCACCATCGACGACAGCACCAGCACTGCCGTTGTCACTCGCAATGTTGAGTACTACGTTCTCGGCCACCTCGCAAAGTACGTCCAGACAGGTGCCTATCGCATCGAATCCAACACCTTCGGCAGCGGCAACGTCGAGGACGTCGCCTTCAAGAATCCTGACGGCTCCATCGCCGTGCTCGTCTTCAATGGAGCGTCGACGCCAAGCCAGTTCAGCCTCAACTGGAAGGGCAAGACAGCAAGCTACACGCTGCCCGCCGGCTCGGTCGCTACATTCTCCTGGGCAGGCTATACCGGCAACACCTTCGACGTCACCTCCGGGCCCGCTTCGCAAACCGTGGCTCCCGGCGGCCACACCTTCTTCACCGTGGATGTAAACCACTACGGCAACGATCAGGGTAATGTAAAGCTAGGCGTCACCGGGCTTCCAGGCGGAGCGTACTCCGAGCTCTACCCGCTTCCTTTCACCAACAAATACTTCCTACCCTTGGAGACACAGAAGAGCGTCGCCAGCGGAAGCTACCCGGTCACAATCACCGGCCGACAGGGTAACGCCGAGGCCACTTCCACGGTCAACCTCACCGTCGGCGGGCAGGAGACGCCCTACCTCGGAAGTGCTTCGACGGTTCCCGGCCTGATTCAGGCGGAAAACTTCGATAACGGTGGTAACTACGTCGGCTACTTCAACCTCGACGCCACAGATCAGGGCAGCGCGCCCGGTTATCGCCCAGGAACGACCGTCGGCATCGAAGGCACGGGAGATACTGGCGGCGGCTACGATGTGGGCTACACGAAGGAAGGTGAGTACCTGCGCTACACCGTCAATGTCACGCAGCCGGGCATCTACAACCTTCAGACCCGCGTAGCGTCGCCCGGCCCGGGCGGTTATTACCACGTCTCATTCGACGGCCAGAACAAGACGGGCACCCTCTTCGTCCCGGTCACGAACGGCTTTCAGACGTACGTGACCCAGGTCTCTCCGTCGTTTCAACTGACGTCGGGGCAGCACGTGATGCAGGTAAGTCTAGACGGCAACGGTCCGACCGGAGGCATGGGCAACTTCAACTGGTTCTCGCTGCAGGCCCCCGCGCCGAGCACCGCATTTAGCGGTACCGCATCGTCCATCCCAGGACTCATCCAGGCCGAAGACTTCGATGCCGGCGGCAAGTCCATCGCCTACTGGAACGGAGCCACGCAGAACGGCGGTGGCGCAAACTATCGTCCCGGCGAGACTGTATACATCGAAACCTCCTCCGACACCGGCGGAGGCTATGACGTAGGCAACCCGCAACCGGGCGATTGGCTCAATTACACCGTCAACATCTCGCAGGCCCGGAGATACACGCTCCAGGTCCGCGTGGCCAACGGTGTCGGTGGAGGCGTCTTCCACTTCAAGCTGGATGGAGAACGCGTCACTCCTGCCATCTCCGTTCCGGAGACAGGTGGATATCAGACCTGGCAGACTCTGGAGGTCCCCGATGTTCCACTGCCGCAGGGCCAGCACACCCTGCAACTCGTAATGGACAGCGGCGGCTATTACAACGCCGTTGGCAACTTTAACTGGTTCTCCCTCAACTAGCATCGGCTGAGAAAACCAGCGGGCCGCGCATACTCGATGCGCGGCCCGTTTGCTTTGGGAAGCCCATGGGTCAAATGGACCATTCGCATTTCGTCTCCAATCCCTACAATTTCTCTGCCAGTGTGGCGTGAGATCCCGGAATCTTGAGAATGTGAAGTTCACGTTTATCTTGATTGCAGGGGTCTCGCCACCGCTCCAAACTCCGCAGCAGATTGAGGGACCATGCTTCGCAACAAAGACCGGGAAGAAATCATCCAGACTGTCAGCAACACATCGCATGGTTCAATCGATCGACCCCATAGCGCAGAACCAAGCCATCTTGTAGGCCGCCGCAGCTTCCTGGCAGGTGTTGCAGGAACGGCGATGCTGGCCCACGGAGGCGCAACGAACGCGTTCGCTCAAGCATCCGCAAGCCGCGTGAACCTGGCGAAGATTGCGACTCCATCCAGCCTGGTCACCACCAGCGAGAACCGCATCTCGGCTGTCAACGACGGCCAGACTCCCTCGAACTCCCGCGACCGCTCAAACAGCCTCTACGCTCTGAGGAAAGAGTCCGCGGACGAAGCCGCGCCGTGGATCGACTATCAGTGGAGCGCGCCCGTCGCCATCGACGCGGTCGACATCTATTGGGCCATCGACGCCCCCCGCGCCAAGGGCCTTCCCGGCACCGAATGGGCGAGGCTCGTCGCTCCCACCTCCTACGAGATCCTCTACTGGAACGGTAGCGACTATGTTCCGGTGGAGAACGCCAAGGGACTTGGCACCGCAGCCGACCAGTTCAATACCACCAGCTTCAACGAAATCAAGACGGACCGGCTGCGCCTGCAGGTCAATCCCGAGGTCGAAAAGCCAGCGGGCGTGCTGGAGTGGCGCGTCTACAACGCCGGCCCTGTACCGGTGCTGCCTCCGGTGATTCATGCCGGGATCGACCGCTCCGTAATGATCGGCGGACAGACCTATCTCTCAGGCAAGGCGATCTGGCTGGAGGACCGTCCGGAGAACGTCGCGCGGTGGTCCAAGGTCTCCGGTCCCGGCACGGTGACATTTGCCAAGGCAACGGCACCAGTCACGACGGCGAAGTTCTCCGCTCCAGGAGATTATGTCCTGGCGTTGATGGGTTCAGGCGGAGGCAGCGAGCCGAAGGCGACCGTCCGTGTCCATGCAGAAGCTCCGCCGCCAGCAGACCGCCTCGACGTCGTCTACACGCGCAAATACAGCATCGACAGCCCGCTCTGGGGAGCGCGGGCAAAGATATTGATCGTCGACTGGATTCCCCACTGCATCGACCACTGCGAACGTACAGACATCCCCACGAACAAGGGCGATGGCGGAATCGATAACTTCATCGAGGCGGGGAAGGCGAATCGTGGCGAGGCCCATGCTCCGCACAAGGGCTATGTCTTCTCAAACGCCTGGGTACATCAGACCGTAGAGTCGATGTGCATCGCACTGATGGTCGATGCCCGGGGGGATCAGGATATCCTCGCGGCGCAACAAAGAATGAGCACGACACTGGAGCGCTGGATACCAATCATCCTTGGCGCGCAGATGTCCGATGGCTATCTACAGACTGCCTTCACTCTGACTGATCGCAGCAAATGGCCGGAGCGCTGGTCGCCCGATCATCGCGGCAACCACGAAGGCTACGTGTCGGGCTACTTCATCGAGTCGGCGATCAATCACTACACCTTGACCGACGGCAAGGATCTGCGGCTCTACAACGCCGCGAAGAAGCTTGCCGATTGCTGGGTCGCGAATCTTGGGCCGGGCAAGAAGGACTGGTTCGACGGCCACCAGGAGATGGAGCAGGCACTGGTGCGCTTCGGACGCTTCGTCAACGACCAGGAAGGCAATCATCGCGGAGACGCTTACATCGCTCTCGCGAAGTTCCTACTCGACTCACGTCGTGGCGGCTCCGAGTACGACCAGAGCCATCTTCCTCCGGGACAGCAGTACGAGGCCGTGGGCCACGCGGTGCGCGCGACGTACTTTTACTCCGGCATGGCCGACGTCGCCGCCGAGACCGGCGACAAAGACTACCAGGGTGCGGTCTTGTCTCTGTGGGACAACATGGTGAACCGAAAATACTATCTGACTGGCGGCATCGGGAGCGGCGAGACATCGGAGGGCTTCGGGCCGAACTACTCCCTCCGGAACGAGGCGTATTGCGAGTCCTGCTCGAGCTGCGGCCTCGTCTTCTTCCAGTACAAGTTGAACCTCGCCTATCACGACGCAAAGTACGCCGACCTCTACGAGCAGACGATGTACAACGCTCTTCTGGGCGGGGTCGCGCTCGATGGCAAGAGCTTCTGCTACACCAATCCCCTGGTCAACACGCAGCGCGCAAAGTGGCACACTTGCCCCTGCTGTGTGGGCAACATCCCACGCACGCTGTTGATGATGCCAACGTGGTCCTACGTCAAGAGCAAGCAGGGCGTTTACGTGAACATGTTCGTCGGCAGCCGCATTCGCGTCGGCGAGATCGCCGGCACGAGCGTGGAGATGGTGCAGAAGACGGAGTATCCGTGGAAGGGTGCGATCGGCATCACGGTCAATCCAGAGAAGCCGGCCACGTTTACCGTCTTCGTGCGCATTCCAAACCGTAAGACGAGCAAACTTTATACGGAGACACCTGCGATCCGTGGCGTGAAAAGCTTCGCAGTCAACGGCAAGCAGATCACTCCGCATATCGAAAAAGGCTACGCGGTCGTGACGCGTGAGTGGAAGGCAGGCGACACGATCGAGCTTGAGCTTCCCATGGAACCGCAGCGCGTGGTGGCTGACGATCGCGTCAAGGCCGATCTCGGCACCGTTGCCCTTAAGTACGGCCCGCTCGTCTATAACGTCGAGACCTCGGACAACCAGGAGATCGAACGCGAGCTTGGCGACGCTCCCCTATCGATGGAGTGGAAGCCCGACCTGCTGGGTGGAATCATGGTGATGACCGGCAAGTGGAAGGACGGCTCCCCCATGGTTGCGATTCCAAACTACGCGCGCATGAACCGCGTCCCGCCTCCGCAGGAGTATCCGGGACGCGAAGACATCGACTACGCGCCAGGATCGACGAACAACACTGCGAAGCCGAACCGCCAGTCCGCCAAAACCGCCGCACCTTCGTCTCCTGCGATCATCAACCCTAACGCTGGTGCCGGCATAACCGCTACCACCGGCAGTCGTAAAAAATCGGGAGCCGTCATCGAATCGAAGGTTTGGATCTAGTCGCCTCTCTTCGCGCAGGTGAAGGTGAGGGCGTGATCGCAAAGGCACATTGACTGTCTTGGACACGCCTCGAGATACGCTGTCTGACTGTGCGACGGCGTTACGCCCGATCGCGTCGCCCAGTCAGCCCAGCGTCCCTACACACCCCGTCCGCCGATCCCGGGGAAGGGAGCAGCGGAACGCCAGGCAGAGACACTGCGAGGCCGCCTGTCGTTCCATTCCTCCTCCGCTATGCTCTCGCACCCTGGATCTTCGAACCGGCTGCGAGAACAGATCGTCTCCCACTTCGCTGAGGATACGAACTTTGCTTCCATCCTTGTTGCGTTTACACAATTTGCAATATCGAGCGGCAGGATTTACCGCCAAATCGCGGCGGATATCAGCTTTATTCAGCACTACATATCGGCCCCTCGCAGGTTCTTGTTGCTTATCCGCAACAAGCGGCTGCCGTGGTATAGCATGACAATTAAAGCGCAAACCTCGTTCGACACGGAGCCGTCGTCTTCCTTTTCAGGCCGTTCGCCTCTACTTACACAGAGCATAGGGACAGAAATCCATGGAAGGTATCGGTGGCAAACTTCGGGCAGCACGCCTCGCCTGGAAGCTCACACTGAGAGAAGTTGAACAGCGTACGCTGCGCCTTGCACAGCAGTGGGGGAACCCAGCCTACCGGATCTCTGCCAGCTGGCTGGATCGCGTGGAACGCGAGAATCGCGGTCTCTCCGCAACCAAGCTCATCGTCCTCGCCAATATCTACAGCCTCACGCCCGACCAGATGCTTGGCATGTGCCCCACGCCGGACGCAGCGTTTACGCCGTCAGAGGACCTCTCCGTCCCCAATGCGACCCTTCTTGCGGAAGGCAATCTCGACGCTTATGCGAAGGTCTGGCTGCCCGATACCCTGGTCACCGAGGCTCCCGCGGAAGCGACTGCGCTCCTGCCTGCGGAGCAAGGCCTGCTTCCCAGCCATTACCGTCGCGCCGTCATCGGGAGACAAGACCGCACCCTTGAACCCATGATCCGCGCCGGCTCCATCGTTCTCATAGACACGCAGAAGCGCTCCATCGCTACCCGTCGCGAATGGAACCACGAGTTCGACCGCCCCATCTACTTCCTCATGACGCGCGAAGGATACGTCTCCGGATTCTGCGAGCTGGACAAGGAGTCCGATTGGCTCACCGTCATACCGCACGCGCTCTCGTTCGAGTCCAACCGGCGCTGGCGATATCGGAAGGACATTGAAGTGGTTGGAACGGTGGTCGCGGCCGTCATCCGTCGCACCAACTGACTCAACCTGGCTAGAGCGCCTGCTGCAGCTCAGCAAGCTCAGGCAGCTTTACGCCTTCGTATAACACCAGCAGGCTCCGCGTCATCAGGTAGTACGTAGCGACTGCGCGCTGCGCATAGACGGGAAACTGCTCCCGCAGGTGGCCGGTCGCCGAAGCTCCACGAAGCCGGCCGATATGCCACTTGATCTCTCGCGCATTCAGGCGCAACTCTTCGGAGAGTTGGAGCGCATCCGGGTACCAACGCTGAACGTAGGTCGCCAGGTCGATCAAGACGTCGCAATTCTCTTCGAGGGCGTCGAGCCCGTTCATGCCGCCGATCATCTCGAAGATCCGGTCCGGCTCTAGATGACGCTCGTCCTCACGATCGTCTAATAAGTCCAGCGCAACCTCGGCGAACTTGTCACGATCGATCTGTCGCAGCCTTCCGAGGATCATCCGCCAGGCGTTCTTCGAGGCTCTGCGGGCCCGCAGAATGAAGTAGAGTGTGATCCCGATGAGCGTCGACACGAATGCCCCCACGATAAAGAGAAAGACGATTTGCCTCATGATGCACTCGCCGTCGTACGCAAGCTTCGTAGAACCATCGCAGCTCTCACCTGAAGGGCGCGAAGTTCCTCATGCAGGGCAGCAGGCAGCTTGCGTGGCGCAGGCTCCTCCATCGCTAACGTGACCACCCAGTACCCGAGGCAGACGATATAGAGCCCTATCTGCATCTGCGAGAGTGTTCGGTACGCGCTGTTACCTGGAAAGAACGTATGGGCTGCATCGGTAACGATCCCATAGAGCGAGTAGACTCCCAGCCCCTGGGCGAGCCTCGCGACATGCGTTCGCCACGGAAGTCCCAGAGTCACCGAAAGCGCGACCATCGCAACGAAGATCTCGCTCATCAGGGCCGAGGTAAACAGGTCTCCCCGAATCATAATGGCCAGCCGCAGTGTCTTGGTCGGAGGGGCGGCAAGCCATGCAAGTCCAACCGCCAACGCCACGCTGGTCGCGACCAAAGCTAGAAAACTTCTCCGCACATCCGGCGCCCATGCTCCAAGGGGCTGGAAGACGTGCGTAGCAAGCTCGTACGAAAGTGCCAGCTGCAGCGCCATGTCGACGAAAGCGAGGGTCCAGTACGTATAAAAGTACTCACCCTTCGACCCATAACGCAGCGTGAAGAACAGGACGATCGTGCGAACGATATTCACGGAGATCAGAGTCGTGAAGACCGGAAACGCTGACGCCCTGCCGCGAATGAGAAGCACGCCGAGCAGGATGCAGTGCCCGAAGAAGGAGAGTGCCCAGAAGAGATTGTCGAGGCTCGAAAGATGCACTATGTCCTCCTCTGGGCACGATCACTTCGGCGTCAGTAAGTTTACGACAGTTACAGAACTGCGAGTGAAGGAATAATCGAGGCGATGGCAATGATCGACTCACCGGTCGGCTGAGGGTCGCCACCAGTAACCGCCGACGGCGTGGGCACGGTTCCGGCAAACATCTTTGTGGTTGGCGCGACGAGAAGGGCGATGGCAAGGGCGGACGAGGTGGCGATCTTTTTAAACAAGGTAAGTCTCCTTTTCAGCGCATCTGCGCTGGCCGGAGACTAGGGGCACACCCGCCCTTTTCTTCTCATTTCTGTTGATAGATTGCCTATGCGAAAACTGGCTAAAATACAGGCATTAATACCCCCAATAACCACCAATGAGTAGCTCGCAGGCAGGGTTGTCATTGCTTGTCGAGTTTGCCCATAGGCAACAGAATCCCTCGCAATCATCACGAGGAGAAGCCACTGAACTCATCTCGCATGATTTCTCGCCTGATGGAGTGGTACGTTGATGGAAACGAGATGCTTACCCTTAGAACGCTTCTGCTCTGGTCCGCTGCCACCGCCCTCCACGGGCAACAGTCGCCCCCGCCACAACCGCAGCAACAACCGATCGTGTGCGCTCATCGCGGATGGCTCTCGCCCGCGCAGGTTGAGAACAGCCTGCCTGTCATGGAGAAGACTGCCCGCGCCGGTGTTGCCATGATCGAGTTCGACCTGCGTCGAAGCAGCGATGGGCGTCTCTATCTGCTGCATGACGCCACGTTGGACAGGACGACCAACGCGACTGGGCCAATCCGCTCCAAATCTGCAGCGGATCTCGGTCGAGTCCATCTCCGGGAACCAGAGACCGGGCGTCTCGCGGAAGCAATCCCGACCTTCGATCAGTTTTTGGTCTGGGCGCAACATCAACAGATTGAATTGATGGTCGACCTGAAGGATGCGCCACCAGCCCAGGTTGTTGCTGCGTTGAAGCGGTACGGGCTCCTGAGCCGCGCAATCCTGCTCACCTTCGAAGACGCCACGGCCCGCGCGGCTCTCGCCTCTGATCCCCAGGTCCGAGTCTCAATTCTCACAAAGACGCAGGCCGAAATAGACGAGGCACTGAAGACCGCAGGCCAGCATCCCATCGACCTCTACCTGCCCCGCACCGCCGAGCGCGCCTTGTTTCAGTACGCTCACCAGCGAGGGCAGACGATCATCACCGATCTGATGGATGGTCCTGACCAGCAGTTCGCTGCAAACGGAGAGGATGTCTACCGTGCGTATCTGAAAGACCGCCCAGTAGACATACTCGTTTCGAACCACCCGGAAGCGCTCCGGCAGACGCTTGGCAATCTGCGCTGAGACTCCGAAGCTACTTCGGCAACGCCATCGTCCCATTCATCGTGAACGACACTTCGGACTTGCTCATCGTCTCCCCCGGTTGAGCGCCACCGATGCTCAACTTGTACGAGCCAGCCAAAATCGAACGCGCCCCCGAATCATCCACGCTCGAAAGCGATCGCGCCGGAATCTCCAGGGTCACACTCTGGCTCTCGCCCGGTGCAAGGTGCACGCGCTTGAAGCCGGCCAGCGAGTGAATCGGCCCCCCCTTCTGCGGCGTCTTCAAATAGGCCTCGACGACCTCGTCGCCCGCCACACTGCCGCTGTTGGTCACGGCCACGGTCGCCGTCACCGGATCGCCCGCCTTGACTGTAGCGGAAGACAACTGTACCGGCCCATACTTGAAGGTCGTATAGCTGAGCCCATATCCGAAGCCCCACAGAGGCTTCCCCGTGTAGTAGCGATACGTCCGGTTCTTCAGCGTGTAGTCGGCAAACGCTGGGAGGTCGTCGACCGACGCATAGAAGGTGAGCGGCAGCCTTCCCGCAGGATTGTTCTCGCCCGCCAGCGTCTGCGCGATCGCTGTGCCGCCCTCGACGCCCGGATACCATGCCTGGATCACAGCAGCAGCATGTTCCTTCGCCCATGTCAGCGCCAGAGCGCTTCCAGTCAGCGATACCACGATCACCGGCTTGCCCGTCGCCGCAACCGCCTCCAGCAGATCCTGCTGCGACTTCGGAAGCGCAATGCTTGTGCGATCGCCTCCATTGAAACCCTCCATCTTGACCGGCATCTCTTCGCCTTCAAGTTGTGGAGACAACCCGACAAACGCGACGACGACGTCAGAAGCATTCGCCGCAGCCACAGCCTCCGCCAGTTGCCCACCTGCCGGGGCCTCCCAGCGCAACGTCGCACCGCCTCCGGCAAGGTCGCCCGAGTGGCTGTACTTCATCTCGAAGGCGTGCGGCTTCGTGTCCTCAAACGTCATCTCGATGCGAAGCGGCTTCGGCCCCTTCATCACCGGCGGTGCCGAGGGCGATGCGCCGGGAGCCATCTTGAAGTTACCCATGTCCAGCTTGTTACCGGTCATGCTGCCCTCACCCAGCACCTTGCCATCGACGGCAAAGCTGTAGCCCTCGTTCGGCGAGTAAGGGAAGCTCTCGCCCCCTTGAACCACAAACGTGTACTTGCCCGGAGCTGGCACACTCACCGTCCCCGTCCAACGAACCGAGTAGTCGTGCGTCTGGATCTCCGGCACCGGTGCCGCATCGCGCCAGTCATGCTGGATGTCCTTCTCGATGCGCTCCGCCACCGGCCTTCCCGTCCAATCAGCATCGGCGAAGTATTCCGTCTTCAAACCTTCGCCGAACGCTGTCCGCGGTACCGGCACGCTAAATCCGGTCGCCAGCGTTGCTCCCTGAGCGTAGTGAATCGCCGCGCCGGGAAACTGCTTCATGATGCCATCCACGGGATAGACCGCATTCACAGAGACGCCGTTGTAGTTGCCCTCCAGCGAGGTCAGTAGCGCAGCCGTCGGGCCCACTACAGCAATTGACTGCGTCTCTTTCTTCAGCGGAAGTGCGCCGGTGTTCTTCAACAGCACCATCGTCTCCTGCGCCGCCTTCAGCGCCACCTCGCGATGAGGCTCCGACGCAGTCTCGGAAAAGGGAATTTTGTCGTTCGGATTCATCCCCGGTTTATCGAACATGCCCAGCTGAAAGCGCGCCGTGTACAGCCTCTCCGCCGCCTGCGTCAGCAGCGCCTCCGAGACCACACCCTGCTTCACCGCATCGGCCAGAGTGTTGAAGCCAGGAGCCCAGATGCTGCATGAAAGGTCCGTCCCCGCCTTGATCGAGATCGCCGCCGCATGCAGGATGTCCGGCGCATTGTGATGCCCGTTCGTCACGTCCATGATCGCTGCACAATCCGAGACCACGAATCCCTTGAACCCCCACGCATCACGCAGATGGTCCTTCAGCAGCATCGTGTTCGCGCACGCGGCCATCCCGTCGATCGCGTTATAAGCGCACATCACCGACTTCACATGGCCGTCGATCACCGTCGAACGAAACGCCGGCAGGTAGGTCTCCTCCAGGTCGCGCGGGCTCACATCCACATTCGCCGTGTGCCGTGTCGACTCCGGCCCGCTATGCACGGCAAAGTGCTTGCTCGTCGCAACCGCCTTCGGATGGTCAGGATCATCGCCCTGCACGCCCTCAATGAAGGCGACGCCCATCTTGCCAGTCAGGAACGGATCTTCACCATAGGTCTCCTGTCCACGCCCCCAGCGCGGATCGCGAAAGATATTGATGTTCGGCGACCAGAAGGTCAGACCGTAGAAGATGCGGTGGTTGTCCTCACGCTGCGCCTGGTTGAACTTCGCCCGGCCCTCGGTCGAGATGATGTCGCCCACGCTATGCAACAGCGCCGGGTCCCACGTCGCGCCCATGCCGATCGCCTGTGGAAACACGGTCGCGTAACCCGAGTTGGCGACGCCGTGCAGCGCCTCGCTCCAGGTCTGATAGTCCGGAATCCCAAGCCGAGGAATGGCCGTGGCCCAGTCCTCAAGCTGCGCGGCCTTCTCTTCCACCGTCATACGCGACACGATATCGTGCGCCCGCACCGCCGCCGGCTGCGACGCATCCTGATATACCGCGGGCGTGGTCTGTGCCAGCACCTGCCCCGAGAGAAGAACGGCACACACTGCGAACAATCGCTTCACTTGTCTGGCTCCTTGAACCTGCTTGAGATCAAATCCCCTAAACTTCGAAACGCTAGTCTCGTATTCGCCAGCGGACAATCGAAGAAGTAAATCGATTTCGCAGGGCGATTCTGCGAGCATCTGGAAGGCGCACCCACTATAAGTCCGGGCCACTGGAATGTGCAAGCCGCTCTCTACAAGCACTCAGGCAGAACCGCGTGGCCCGGCACCTTTGCTACGATAGGCGACAGAGGCAAACCTGTTTCGAAGCCGTCGCGATGCGAGTCGATTCGCGGCAAAGATCGCAATCCCCGCCGGGCATCATCTGCTCTGCCGTCTCCCCTCGAAAGAGCGCACTATGGACCACCTCGTCTCGCCGGCATGGCTTAAGGAACACCTGTCCGACCCGGACGTCACCGTCCTCGACGCGACGCTCCCCGCCGTCGGCGTCACTCCCGTGGTCGATGTCCATGCCCGTTACCTCGAAGCGCACATCCCCGGCGCTGCCTTCTTCGACATCGAAGCCATCTCCGACCACGAGACCTCCCTGCCCCATATGATGCCGTCGCCTGAGGCATTTGCCCGCAGCATGGCGGAGCTTGGCGTCAGCAGCGCGGCACACTTAGTCGTCTACGAGCAGCAGCCCGTCTTCTCTGCGCCTCGCGCCTGGTGGACGCTCCGCACCTTCGGCGCAGCACGCGTCTCTATGCTCGATGGCGGCCTTCCCGCCTGGATCGCCTCCGGTGGCACGACCGAATCAGGCATGGTGCATCGTCCAGCGGCGCAGTTCACCGCCGTGCTCGATCCGTTCGCCGTCAAAGACCTCGCCGCGGTCAAACACGCCCTCGCCCACAACGCTCAGATCGTCGACGCACGCTCCGCAGCCCGCTTCAACGGCACCGCCCCAGAGCCACGCCCTGGCCTGCGCTCCGGCCACATGCCCGGCGCGATCAGCCTTCCCTTCGGCGAACTATTACAGGATGGCCGCCTCCGTTCTGCCGATGAACTGCGCTCCATCTTCGAGCGACGCGGTCTGGATCTCGACAAGCCCATCACCACTACCTGCGGCTCCGGTGTCACCGCCGCCGTCCTCGCACTTGGTCTTGACCTCGCGGGCGCAAAGCAGGTAAGCCTCTACGATGGATCGTGGGCCGAGTACGCTTCCCAGCCGCACGCAGAGATCATGGGTACCCAAGTCTGACCCGATGCCGACCCGCCTCATCATCAACGCCGACGACTTTGGCCTCACCCCCGGCGTCAACCGCGCCATCGCCGAGCTCCACCACGCGGGCGTTCTCACCTCGGCCACGCTGATGGCCAACGGCGCCGCCTTCGACGACGCCGTCGCCATCGCCCACGCCAACCCCACACTCGGCGTAGGCTGCCACATAGTTCTAACCGACGGCGAACCGATCTCGCCGCCTGAATCCATCCCCTCACTCCTCGGTCGTGATCATCGCTCCCTCCGCCCAAAGCTCCTCGGCTTCGTATCCGATCTCCTCCTCGGCCGCATTAGCGAGTTCGAAATAGAATGCGAAGCCACCGCCCAGATTCGCAAGCTGCAACACGCCGGCGTCACCGTCACCCATATCGACAGCCATAAGCACACCCACATGTTCCCGCAGGTCACGCGCCCGCTTCTGCGCGTCGCGGAGGCCCACGGCATCCGCGCGATCCGTAATCCGTTCGAAGCGCGATGGAGTTGGTCGCTCGGCCACGGCGGCGTCTCCCGGCGCGTCCAGATGAAGATCCTCGACCAGCTCCGACACCCCTTCAACGCGCAGCCGGAGATACTCTTCGAGGCCGTCACCTCCACGACCGGCAGCATCGGCATCTCCGCCACCGGCGACCTGAACCAGCAGACCCTTGCGGAGATCATGGCGAAGCTGCCCGAAGGCACCTGGGAGCTCGTCTGCCATCCCGGCTACAACGACGCTGACCTCGACGGCATCACAACTCGCCTGCGCAGCCATCGCAAGATCGAGTACGACGCCCTGCTCGCTGTCATCCCTGAAATACTCTCGCACCCAAACCCGCCCGCGCTCATCCACTATGGGGACCTATGAAGATCGGCATCACCTGTTACCCAACTTACGGCGGCTCCGGCGTCGTCGCCACCGAGCTCGGCATCGAGCTCGCCGCGCGCGGTCATGAGATCCACTTCATCACCTCGTCTCAGCCTTTCCGTCTGACCGGCCGAGAGGCCAACATCTTCTTCCACGAAGTGGCCGTCTACCAGTACCCTCTCTTCGAGCACCCGCCCTACGATCTCGCCCTCGCCACCCGCATGGCCGAGGTCGCCGAGTTCTACTCGCTCGATCTCCTTCACGTCCACTACGCCATTCCGCACTCGGTCAGTGCCCTACTTGCTCGCCAGATGCTGGCCGCGAAGGGAAAGCATCTGCCCTTCATCACCACGCTGCACGGAACGGACATTACGCTCGTCGGCCTCGACCGGTCGTACTTACCCATCACACGTTTCGGTATCACCGAGTCCGATGGCGTCACCGCCATCTCCAGCTATCTCCGCGACCGCACCCGCGAGGCCTTCGACATCCACTCCGAGATCGAAGTCATTCGCAACTTCGTCAACTGCGACGTCTACGTCCGCAACCCCGACCTAGTCGCCGAGATGCGCCCCCGCTACGCCGCGCCAAACGAAAAGCTGATCGTCCATCTCTCAAACTTCCGCCCGGTCAAGCGCGTCACCGACGTCGTCGAAGTCTTCGCTCGCATTGCCAAAGAGGTCCCGTCACGCCTGATGCTCATCGGCGACGGCCCAGACCGCTCCGCAGCCGAGTACCTCGCCATGCGGCACGGCGTCCAGGACCGCATCCACTTCCTCGGCAAACAGGACAACGTCAACGAGCTCCTTCCGCTAGCCGACCTGATGATCATGCCCTCGGAGATGGAGTCCTTCGGCCTGGCAGCGCTAGAAGCCATGGCCTGCGGCGTTCCCGCGATCGCGACCCGCGTCGGCGGCGTCTCTGAGCTCATCGACGACGGCGTCACCGGCCGCCTCTTCGAAGTGGGCGACGTCGAAGGTATGGCAACCGCCGCGATAGCCCTACTCAACGACCGTATCGACCTAAGCACGATGGCCCACGCCGCACGTCGCACCGCGCAAGATCGCTTCTGCGCTACGCGCATCATTCCGCTCTACGAGGAGTACTACCAGCGCGTGATCGAACGGACCGCCAGCCACCCGTAGCCATCCAATAATCAACTTTCAAAAGACTTGTCATCCTTCGCGAAGCGGAGGATCTGCTTTTGTAGTTACCGGGTGCCCCTCCATGCTCAGCTTCATCGCGCATAGGTGGGACGTAAACTCTACCCCCGCGAGATCACTTTCATTGCCGGGTGCCCCATCCATGCGCCGGGTGCCCCATCCATGCTCAGCTTCATCGCACATGGGTGGGACGTAAACTCTATCCCCGCGAGATCACTTTCATTGCCGCGCCCCATCCCACCTGCGCCACAGCCCCCAGCTCCGCCCACGGCCCAGCTCCCGAGTCCAGAATCGGCATCAGCAGCACCACCTTGGTTCCGCGCCCTGGCCGGCTCTCAATCGACACCTCCGCCTCGTGCCCATAGAGCACTTCCATCCGCTCCCGAACGTTCCGCATCCCGATGCCCGTCCCCGGCCGTACCAGCCCGCTCACCGGCGAAGCCGCTGTGCTCTCCGGTGCCATGCCCACTCCGTCGTCCTCTACCTCGATCTCCAGCCGCCCATCGAGGATACGGCTGCGCAGTGTCACCGTTCCTCCACTGATCCGCGGCTCCAGACCATGCTTGATGCTGTTCTCGATCAAGGGCTGCAGCAGCATGCTCGGGACGACGATGTTCAACGTATCTTCGGCGATCTCCTTCACCACCCGCAGCTTCGATCCGAACCGAACCACCTCGATCGCGAGATAGTCGTCGGTAAACGCGAGCTCCTCGCTGAAAGGGACAAACGCCTCGCGATCTTTCAGCAGCACGCGCAGGATGTTTGCCAGCTTCACGATCATCTCCCGCGCCAGCTCCGGCTGCGACCGCACGAGCGACGTAATCGAGTTCAGCGTGTTGAACAGAAAGTGCGGATTGATCTGCCGCTGCAGCGCATCCAGCCTCGCTTCGAGCAGAAGCCTTCCCTGCTCTTCAAGCTGCCGCTCAATCCGGATCGCATTCCAGATCTTCAACGGTATACCCACAACCACCGGTGCCGAGGCACAGATTGCAAGCTGAATAGGCCACGAGTCCGAGTACAAGTCAAAAAAGTGCTGGGGATAGAACCGAGCAAACATGCTGATCGCGAACTGCATCACGGTGATCAACACCAGCAGGATGATCTGTCGATCGAAGTGCGGACGCCTTACATTGCGTTTGAACCACCGGTAGATACTGAGATCGATCAGCGGCGAAAAGAGCCAGATATCTTCTTCGTCGGCGAACGCGCTGAAACTCCCCGCCACCGCCGCTACCAAAAGATTTACCGGCAACGCCCAGTACTCATGGTGCAGCACCGCAGGCAAGGCCATCGCCGCACCGCCCAGAGCGGCATAGGCCGGCCCCATAATCAGCCCCAGCAGAATCGTCGCTTCAAAGCTGATGTCGGCCGCCAGGAAGTTCGGCACCGTCACTCTTACCCACACGCCAAGCATCAACGGCACGCAGATCATCGCCAGCAGCTTCAACGTCTGCCGCGGCTTTCTGTCCTTCTGCAACAGCAGCCGCTTGAAGCGGATGGACCTGGCAAGCGAACTCGATACCGCCGCCGCCACACCCAGTTCGATCAGCAGCGTGATCAGTATCAGCTTGGGATCGGCGGCGTTGACAAGATGGGTCACACGTCTACTGTAACGCCTGGGTTATCTGACAACAGGTACACTTAATGCGATCCCATGGCAGGCATACTCTTCATCATCTCGGCACCCTCAGGCTCTGGTAAGTCAACGCTGGTCAGCCAGTTGCTCACGCTCGTCGAAGGCATCGAGTTCTCCATCTCCTACACCACGCGCGCCCCGCGTGGCTCGGAGACCGATGGCCGCGAATATCACTTCACCACCCGCGAAGAGTTTCTTCGCATGGTCGATGCTGGGGAATTTCTGGAATGGGCGGAAGTCTTCGGCAACTTCTACGGCACCGCCGCTTCGGCCCTTGCTCATGCTCGCGAGCAGGGCAAGGACCTTCTGCTCGACATCGATGTCCAGGGCGCGCTTCAGGTAATGAAGAAGCTTCCCGAAGCCGTCTCCATCTTCATCCTTCCGCCCAGTCCGGAGGTACTCGAGATGCGCCTTCGCAACCGCAGCCAGGCCGAGCGCATGACCATCGAATCCATCATCGAGCGCCGCCTCACCGAAGCGCGTGAAGAACTCAAGCAACTCAGCCACTACCGGTATGCCCTGGTCAACGATGTGCTCGATCAGGCCGCCACGGAGCTTCGCGCCATCGTGTTCAGCGAACGCGTCGTCGCCTCGGGCGAGCGATCGCAGGCCGATGATCTCGACGCTACGACGGCAGCTACCTGCCGGACCTCCACTCCCTCACCTCGACTCGAAGCCGCTCTCGCAACCTTCCGCAACTCATGATCCTTCGCCATTTACGGGTCGCACCCGGGCATCGATTCTGCGAATTGCCTTGGCTATTCGTTCGTGGTGCGTTACCCTCTCCGCACGGGGTGAAAAGCATGACGATAGAGAATGCCTTCCACAACAAGTACAGCCTGGTCAAGGGCGTTGCACGCCGCGCCCGTCAACTGCAGGGTGGCGCGCCCGCTCTCGGCGTCTCCAAGTCGATGAAGGCCTGCCGCGTTGCACAGGACGAGATCCGATCCGGTGCCGTCTCCTACGTTGTAACCCAAAAGGGCAGCAGCCTCCCGGCCGTGCCCGGATTTCATACCTCTGAGCCCGAAGATCACGTCTAGGCGAGAGCGAACCTCTTCCAATAGCGCTGAAATCTTGAGGCACTTCACGGCGCTCATCTCGATGAGCGCCCTGCTGATCGCTTACTGCGTGGTGAACGTAGCCACCACTCCCTGTGCGGAATAGTTGTTTCCTGCGATGTCCGTCAAATTCCAGTAAGGATTTTCCGTGACCAGATCATAGATGGTCGCCGCGGCCAGCGGTGACGACGGCGCGAGGTACACGGTGGCATAGTCGGGCGAAAGCTTGAGGGTGGCAGGCACCAATGTCTGAGTATTGTGTACTTGCAAGTAAATGTGGCTTCCGTCGATCAACACGGGATCCATGGGCTCGCTGAAGACCAGTGACAGCGTCGGATTGTCGTCGACCCCGGATGCGCCGTTCAAAGCGGTTGGCGTGGTTGCGGAGACGCTGGTCCAGTTGGCCGCGCTCACAGTTGGATTGACAAAGTCATAGCCCGTGCCCGTGGTGAAGCTGCTGGTTACCGGTGTGATCAGGTTCCCGTTGTAGTCCGCCACACCCGACACGTTCAACGTATACGTGGTGTTCGGCAACAACACGGACGGCAGTTGCACAGAAACGATCGTATCTGCGTCCTGGGCTGAAGGTGAGATCGGAATCGGGCTGCCTCCATTTGGCGTCAGAGTCAATCCGCCCAGGGAGCTCTCCGCGACCGGCTCGCTGAACTGCACCTGCAGGGACGTTGTGTAGGGATAGAACGGCCCACCGTTTGAGTTGAGTGGCACGTTCGTAAATCCGTTCGGCGGATTCACTTGTACCAACGTCGGCCCGGTGCTGCTCGGGCCACTGCCCGTGGTGAAGTAGACAGAGCCGCCGCTCTGCCCGTTGCCCGTCAGATCGATGGCGTAGTTGCAGTAATAGTAGAAATTCGAGTTCGCTGCCAAAGCCGATGTCGGCGTCATCGTCACCGACATCAGATCCGAAGAGAACGAGTAGGTCACAGGAACCTTCGCACTCGCCGCATAGTCGTAGAGATACGTGCCCGAAGACGTGATACTGGCGGGGTCTATAGCCTGGGAGTACCGGCAGGTAAACTTCGCATTGGTTCCGATCCCTGTCGTGTCGTATGGGAAGTCCAGCGCCACCACAGGGGTCGTGTAGTCGGGCATCGCCGCCGTGGTGAACTGCGACTGCGCCACAGAGAATGTGTTGCCTGCGTAGTCCAGCATCCCGCTAGTCTTCACCAGGATCGTGCTCGATGCAGGCAGTGGGTTCAGGGGGCTGAAGTATGCGCCGATCACGTCGCCTGCGCTGTTGTTGTAGCTCCAGGTACCCGGAATCGCGACGCCGCCAGCCGTAATCTGTACGTTCGCCGAGTTCACGGTCGTCTGGTCCACCGGCTTCGAGAACTGCAACCGGATGTACGCATTCGTACCCACATTCACCGAACCGTTCGGCGGCCCGATGCTGACCGTCCCAGCAGTCGTATCCGGCGTACTGTTGCTGACCGTGGTGAAGGTCCCCGCATAGCAGGCGTTAGCTGCTGGCACGCCGTTCGTCCCAACCAGACCGTTCACACAGAGATAGTAGTAAGTGGATGGGCTCAAGGCAGAAGTTGGCGTCACACGCAGAACGTTCGGTGTCGGCAGTGAGTAGGTCGACGCGGGGAAGTTACTGTAATATCCGTTGATATTGTTTAGCGTCGCCGGATCGATCGGCTGGCTGTACTCGATGTCAAGCTGTACGTTCACTGGCACAGTGCTCGATCCGTAAAAAGGGCTGGTGGCTACCACTTGAGGCGGCGCGGTAGCCGCATCGACCGGCACGGCCACGTAGAAATACCCACTGTCGCTATTGAAGGTGTTCCCGTAAATATCCTGAACATTCGTGAAGTACCACTCGATCGCCGCACCATCCGGGTAAGGCGATGACGGCGTGAACTGCACCTCGTACCCATTTGCTAGAGCCTGCGCCGTCCCGCTCTGCACCTGTCCGTTTACGGTAACGATGAAATTGCCGTTCAGCGTCGAGGCGTCCACCGGTCGATTTACATACAACGTCAACAGTTGGCCGTCCGGCACCCCTGTAGCACCGTTTCCGGGACTCGTTCCAACGACGGTTCCAGTCCCCGAGACCGGATCCGTACTGGTCGTAAAGCTGCTGATGAAGTTGCTCGTCAGGGCATTTCCCGAATAATCTGAGACCCCGCCCGCCGGGAACTCGATCGTGTACACCACCCCGCTCTGCAGCGAACCAGTGTTGAAGTACAGCGTCCGATTGTCCGCCGAGAAACTTAAGCTTCCGTTGTCTACAAGATTCTGCCCTGCGTAGAGCAGCGCTCCGTTGGATGCGTACCTGACGCTACCTGGGTTGATCGATTTGTTGAAAGTCACCGATACGCTGTGCTCCAGCCCCACATTGACCGCGCCCTTCGCCGGACTTACCGACAAGATCTGCAGCGGCGTCGTGTCCACCGAGCCGGACGTGACCGTGAAGTTAAGCAGTTGATTGCAGGCACTACTCAAAACCTCGCCCAGGACGTCCGTGATCCCGCAGCCATAAACGAAGAGAACCGCCCCTGCTGGATATGGATTCGCGGGGGTGAACGTTACCGTGTTCCCGTTCACCGCGAAGTTACCCGCCAGATTGTAGCTAGTAGACCCATTCACAGTAACCAAGAACGTATTCGCATTCACCGTCTCAGCGTTGATCACCTGGCTGAAGACCAGCGTGACCGGTTGTGTGGTCGACACATTCCCCGCGCCGTTCGCGATATTCGAGCTTATCAGCGTCAGCCCGCCTGTAGCCGCCGCGGTGGCACCGGTCGAGAAGCCGCTCGCGTAAGGCACAACCGCGTTGCCGTTCGCGTCGGTGAAGCTTCCCGTCTTGACCGTATAAGCAGCGTCCGCCAGCAGATTCGCGGTCGGCACGAACGTCAGCGTCTGGCCGTCCGTCTGACTGACCGTCCCCGGAACGGCGTGGCTGGAGCTATCCAGCAGTTGCAGCGAACTCTGCGTCACGCTGGTTGGATCGAGCGTCGCACTCACCGTGACGGCAATCTGCGCGTTGAGAGGTACCGCCGTCGCACCTGCGGTCGGGCTCACTCCCGTTACGGTGAGACTGGATGTGACCGCTCCGTCCCCGGTGTAGAAGTAGTAGTAGCCTCCGCTTACGGCGTTGCCATCCTGATCGTAGATGCCGCCGTTTCCGTTGAAGCGATACTCCGTGTTGGGCAGAAGGGCAATCTGCGGAGTCAGCGTGACCTGGAGCCCATTCCTCGATAGCGCCACCGTCAATGGAATGAACTGCGCCGTATCGACAAGGTACATCGAGAAGCTGCTGTTGGCGATAAAGACCGGATTCAGCGGCTTGCTAAACGTCACTCTGGGAGTGACGTTCGTTCCCACCGGGGGATAGTTCGGTGGATCGACCGACACCACCGTTGCTGCCGTAAGGTTGAAGGTCGCGCCCGTCGTGAAGCTGTTGGTCGCCGTGGCCACCATATTGCCGGCTGGATCTTTCACCCCCGCGATGGTCACAACGTACTTTGTGTTTGCCGTCAGAGGTGCCTGTGGCACAAGTTGAACTACAGTGTTGCCGCCGGCTAGAACGGCAGTCGATGGCACCGTCGTTCCGCCTGCGGACAGGGTTACCCCCGAGAGCGTCGTCGGATCGATCGGAGCGCTGAATGCGACGTCGATGACCGTGTTCGTACCTACGCCAGTCGCACCCGCCAACGGGCTGAAGGCAGTCACGCTGGGAGCCGCCGCATCGGAAGCAAAGCCCGCATAGAAGTAGGAGGAGTAGGACTGCATCCCATTGCCCGCAAGGTCGGTGCCGCTATTCACATAGAGGGTGTACTGATGGCCAGCCTTCAATGGAGCTGCCGGCACCAGGTATGCCACGGACTGAGCCGAGTTCCAGGTAAGCGTCGAGGCCACCGTGCCATAGGAGGTACTGTCGTCGTCGTAGAGCCGGAAGTCAGTCGCATTGAACGTCGTCACATCCATCGATTCGCTGAACTGGACCGTGATGTTCGAGTTGATAGGCACCGTGGCATTCGAGGGGATGCTCGTCTGGACCACAACCGGAGCGATTTCGTCCGGCGTTGCCCCAGTTGTAAAGTGCGAAGTGTACGAGAGTGGATTGCCGACCTGGTCCTGCACGCCGGTCAGACTCATCGTCAGGGTCGCACTCACAGGCAGCGGCGAGTTCGGCACAAACTCTATCCTGGTGTCGTCGGAGCTGACCCAGTAGCTGCCGGGCAAAGCTGTGGTGCCGTTCAGTACCTGGAACGTACTCGCGTTTACGCTGATCGGGTCGATCGGCTTGCTGAACACAAATCCCGGCTGCACGTTGACGCCAACGCCGGGCGCCCCGCTGTAGGGCACGGCGCTGACTACCGTCGGCGAAGTCGTATCGGGTACAGCTAAGGTGTAGAAGTATCCGAGGTAAGCCGATCCGCCGAACGGCACGCTCGTCGTGCTCTGGAGTCCGTTCGTCGCGTAGAGATAGATGGTCGCACTGGCCGTCAGATTGGCCTGGGGCACAATCCGCACCACGTTCGGCTGTGGCTGCGAGTAAGTAGCGGCTACATTAACCCCTGCTACCGTGTCGTAGAGATAGACATTCGTGCTGTTCACCGTCGACGGATTCAGCGGCACGTTGAACTGAATATCGACAGTCGAGTTTGGAGCAATGGAGGTGTATAGAGCCGGCGAGACGACCTGCACCACCGGCGTAGCCGCGCTTGTGTCGGCGGCAATGGTGAAGTACCCGGAGGCTGGACTCAACAGATTGCCGTAGGTAGAGTCTGTCAGGCTGCTGGTCGTCGACCACTGAATCAACGCCCCCGCCACGAATGGAGTGCTTGGTGTGAACTGCAGTGTGTAGCCGTTGTCCAGCACCTGCACCGAACCTGTGATGGCCACATTATTCTGCGCCACCTGCAACCCAGTGTTCGCGCCCGATGCGTTGACCGGCAGATTGAAGAAGAGCACCAGGGGCGCGTTTGGCGAGACTCCGCTGCTACCCGTGCCAGGCCGCGCACCGGAGAGCGAGCCCGCTGTGCTGGAGTCCGCCTGAGACGATGTGAACTGGCTGGTAAAGTTGGCGAGCGAATTGCCGGAGAAGTCCTGCAGGCCGCCATTCAACGACGCGGTCATCAGCGAACTTGCCGGCAGGGCACCACAACTGAACTGCAGCGTCGCGTTGTCCTGCGACTTCATGTAAGTCGTACACCACGGCGACTGCCCATCTCCCTGGAACAGAGCAAAGTCGGTGTTGCCGTTGGTGTTCACGGTATTAGGATTGACCGATCTGTTGAAGGTCGCGACAACGGGTGCGCGCAGCCCCACGTTGCCTGCGTTTGCCGCAGGCGCAAACGCTATTACCTGGAACGGCGGAGTAACCGGAGTTACCGGCGTGGCCGTCCCGGCGGTGGTAAAGGCATCCACCGTCTGGCAGTAGGGATAACTGTCTCCGGCCAGATCGTTCAGTCCGGGACAGGCGTTCACATAGAGGGCCGTGCCCACAGGGAACGGGCTATCCGGCGTAAACACGACCTGGTTCCCGTTCACGGTATAGTTGCCAGCTACCACCTGGTCGTAAATTCCGTTGATCTCCACTGGAATCGTGCTGGAATTCACCGTGGCCGGATCAATCGGATTGTTGAAGGTCAGGGTCACGCTCGCGTTCGTGGGAACCCCGCCCGCACCGTTCACGGGATCGCTTGAGGTCAGTGTCAGGCCCCCGGTGAGGGTGGCCCCGCAGGTCTGCACACTGGCCTGAATCCGCAGGCCTTCGTAACCGCTGTAGTTACTCGAGAACTGATACGAGAGCGTATTGACTCCAGTATTCAGGTCCGCAACCGGCAGCGCGATCGAGAGCGGATACGGGCCGTATCCGTTATACGCAAACGGGTAAAGCTGCGGCGTAATGGCATTGCCGTTGAGCAGCAGCGTCCCATAGGGATCGCTCTCGATAAAGCCGGCCAGGCAAAGATTGCTCAGGCTGTATCCGGTCAGATTGAAGGTCGTTGAGTAGGTCGAATTGATCGGCCCCGGCACTGCATCTGGGCTGACCGTAATCCACGAAGACATGGGTCCGTTCGCTGGCCAACCGGAGTACCAGCCAACGTTCGCCGGCGTCACCACGTCAACAGGCTGGGGGTTCGGCGAGTTCGAGTTGATCGCTGTCCAATGCGGATCAACCGTATCACCCGTCGTGATCAGGTTCCCGGATGCGTCGATACCAGTTGATACCGACAGCGGTGCCACCGATGTCGCCGTGGTGAAGCTGCTGCTGAATGCCGCGCCGACGTTGCCCACCATGTCTTGATAGTGACTCACCTGCGCCGTGAACTGGGTACCCGGCGCGAGCGACATTGCCGGAACAAACGTAAGCGTGACCTGATCGCTTGCCAGAGTGGCCGTCCCGGCGATGGCTGCGCCTCCATTCGGCGTGATCTGCACGGTCGGCGTTACATTCGGATCAAGTGGCTCGCTAAAGTGGAAGACTACCTGCGCGTTCAGCGGGACGGCTTTCCCTAGATCAGCTGGGAAGACCGAGGACACTTGTGGCGGCGCAATTTCCGCGCCCGCCCCAGTAGTGAAGTAACTATCCGTGCCGTCGAGATAGTTCCCATCAACGTCGAAGTAGCCACCACTCATGTGGAAGTCATACTGCGTGTTCGGCAACAACGGCATCGAGGGAGTAAATGTAGCGCTCATGGCGTCAGCAGCCAGAGTCACCTTGCCCAGGATGTATTTATTGCCATCAACGTTGTAGAGGTAGAGCGTTCCCGCGTTGATAGCGAGCGGATCGACAGGCTTGGCGAAGTTCATCGTAGGCGCGAAGTTTGTCCCCACGTTCGTGGCGTAGTTGGTAAAGTCCGGACCCGATCCGTTGTAGGCCGTGTCCGCGCCCGCCCCCGTCGAGAAGGTGAACGATCCCGGCCTCAGCGCATTTCCCGCGGTATCGGCCAACGTCGCGGCATAGCCTACCGTATAGGTGGTATCTGGCAGGAGCGGTGCCGAAGGCGTAAACGTGACTACGCTTCCCTGGTTCGGGCATGTCGCTGCGTAGGACGGGTCGTTGTAATAGTAGTAGTAGCTGTATCCGCAAGCGTAGTTGCCGTAGTAGTAGTAATAGCCGTTGTAGAGAGTGTAAGAGTTATTACTCCACGTATAGCTGCCTGGCACCGCAACGCCGCCAGCAGTCACCGTCAAACCAGCCTGTGTTGCCTGGTTCATCTGCGCGCTGAACTCAACCTGAATACTTACGTTTGTCCCGATGCCACCCGCTCCAACCGGTGGGTTAGCCAACACCACCGTCGGTGACGTCGTGCTGGCCGAGAAGCCCGTGTAGAAGTACGAAGTGTAATAGCCCAGTGCGTTGCCAGAGGCGTCTGCGACGCCGTTGGTGATGACGAAATAGTACGACGCGTTGACCGCAAGCGCAGCGGCCGGCGTGAACGTCAGCTCTCTTCCTGAAGCATCGACGCTCACGCTGCCGGGAACGGCAATGTTGCCCCCCGGGTTGCTGGTCAGATAGAGCAATACGTTGCTGGTGGTGATGGTCGTGCGGTCCATCGGCTGACTGAAGACCGCGTAAACACTGCTGTTGGTAGACACCGCAACCGCATTCCCCGCCGGGCTGACCGAGATCACCGTCGGCGGGGTCACCGTGGTCGCCTGCACCGTGAATCCTGCCGCGACCGTCTCCACCTCGCTGCCCGTGGTGATCGTCACATCGCGCGGACCAAGCGCCGCCGCCGGATCGATGGACAGGTTCACGACGATGCTGTTGGCGCTGCCCGATGCGACCGGACCCGCACCCCCCGCGACTCCCGACCCGACCGTGATCCCGGGTCCGAACGCCACCTTCGTCGTGCCCGGGTCCCAATTCGTATACAGACCGTTGATGGTGACCGAAACCACCGATCCAGGAACCCCAATATTCGGATTGATCACGGTCACCACAGGCGTTCCCGGAGTCACCGTGAAGCCACCGCTCAGCACCACCGTCTGGGTGCCCGTCGTCACCGCGATATCGCGGCTTCCCACCGTCGCATTAGGATCGACAGTCACGTTCGCCGAGAGCTGAGTCGAGCTCGACACCGTCACCGAGTTCACCGTCACGCCTGCACCGAAGCTGACGGTCGTGCTGCCTTGCTGGAAGTTCGTAAACGCTCCCGTGACCACCACATTCGCCGTGGCACCCGCCTGCGCCGTCCCCGGCATCGCAGAGGACAGCGCCGGTAGACCGGCCAGTACGCTAAAGCCGCCAGTGATGGAGGCCGACTCGCTCCCCGTTGTCACCGTCACCGTCCGGGAGCCAACCGCAGCCGACGGACTGATCGTGATGTTTGCCACCGCGTCCGTCGCATCCGTCACAGTCAATGAGTTCACCGTGATTCCCGTCCCGAAGCTGGCCGTGCTTGTTCCGTTCGCAAAGTGAGTGAACAGTCCGGTCAGCCCTATGCTCAGGTTCGTATCTCCCTGGTGGCCCGTCGCCGGACTTACGGACGAAACCTGCGGTGTGCCGGCTGTCACGGTGAACCCGCCCAGGATCGTCGCCACCTCTCCACCCGTCGTCAGGGTTACGTTGTACGACCCTGTCGCCGTGGAGCCGGGGATCGATAGGTTTAGGCTTGCATGCTTGGGATCCGCGACGGTGACACCCGTTACCGTGATGCCTCCGCCGACTGCCGCCGTCGTCTCGCCACTCGCGAAACTTGTCTGGCTACCGGTGACCTGTACGATCACATTCGTGTTCTGCGCTCCGCTGGCCGGGCTTAGGCTCAGGATCGCCGCCTGACCCGTCGTCACCTGGAATCCGTTCATAAGGCTGACGGACTCGGTCCCGGTGGTCACCGCAACCGTGCGAGATCCGATCGCCGCCGTCGGCTGCACGGTGATGTTCGCCGTCAGCGATGTAGAACTGTTCGCAGTCACAGAGTTCACCGTGACGCCCTGCCCAAAGCTCACAACCGAGTTCGCGCCAAAGTGCGAGTAGAACCCGGCAAGCGTGACGTTCTCGGTCAGGCCTTGCGCTCCGCTGTTGGGATTCGCGTTCAACAGCTCGGCATCGGTCTGGATCACGGTAAAGGCGTTCGTCTCCGTCGCTACTTCGCCACCGGTCGTCGCCGTCACCGAGACCTGTCCCGGCGTCGCGCTCTGGTTCACCGTAATATTTGCTGTGATCAAGGTCGGCGAACTTACCGTGAAGCTGTTGACCAAGACTTCAGGGAAGCTGAGCGAAGTCACGCCCTGCTGCCAGTTCGTATTCGTGCCCATGATCTGGACTGCGGTCAGGTTCGCACCCTGTCCGCCCGATGACGGCGAGACACCGTTGATCGCCGCCGGCCCAGCAGTTACATACAGAGCATTCGGCAGTCCAAGAACCTGGTTGCCACTGGTCACGGTAAGATCGCGATACCCCAGGTTCGTCGTCGGCTGGATATAGCCAAACGCGGTCAACGACGTAGCGCTCGTAACGTTGACGTTCGTCACCGTCACACCAGACCCGTAAGTTACTGCGGGCGGATTCGCCGCCGTCCAGTTTGTTGCCTGGCTCAGGATGGTGAACGTCGCGCTGCTCTGCTGCGGCAGCGAGTTCGGCCCCGAAGACAGCAGCAGCGGTGTTCCCGCCTGGACGACGAAGCCATTGTTCAGCGCTGCAACCTCGCCAGCCGTCTGCGCTGTAACACTCGTCGGCCCCAGCGAAGCCAGCGCCGGGATCGACAGGGTCATCGTCGCGTCCGTCGCGCTGTTCACAGTAAGCTGGCTCACTGTGATGCCCGCGCCGAACTGGAAGACCGTCGTCGCATCCCAGTGCGTGTTCTGTCCGGAGACCTCAACCGTCACCGTGTCTCCCTGCTTGGCGATGTTCGGCGTGACAGCCGAGACCAGAGCCAGGCTGGGAGTCACATAGAACACTGCGCCACCCGCCGTCTGCGCCCCCGCCGGAGCGCCTGGCGTATTTGAGGTGACCGTATATCCGCCCGTCGCAGCCTCCTGTCCGATGCTGATCGACTGCCTGGCCACCGTCGATCCCAGGATCATAGGTGGTCCATTCACCGTGATTCCCGGCCCCAAGCTGAATGTCGTCGTACTGTCGAACGCCGTGTACTGGCCCAGGATGGTGACCAACAGGTTCTGGGCGCCCTGGATCGCTGAGCCAGGATCGACGAGACTCAACACAGGCACGACACTGCCCGGAGTTCCCGGCGTCGTAGAGACTACGCTGAACGGCACGCTCTCCATCTCCGATCCGGTCGTGAAGACGATCAGCCGCTGTCCTGTAACCGCTGCGCGGTCAATCGTCACTGTGGCGACGGCAGAGGTGGGACTCGTGACCTGGAACGTGTTCACCGCAATTCCGTCGCCGAAGGTTGCTGTCGTCGGCGTGTTGATCGGCCCTGGATCCCAGTGCGTGAACTGCCCGGTAAACTGGATCGTCAAGGTCTGCCCCGTCAGACCGGAGTAAGGATAGTAGAACGAGATGTAAGGCGTCGGCGGAGGTGCCGGCGCGGCAACTAGGAAGTTACCGGTAAGCTTCTGCGCTCCGGTCGTCACGACCACTGTGCGATAGCCGATCTGCGCCGCCGCATCGATATTGATCACCGCCTCAATATGAGTCGGGTCGTCCACCTGGTAGGACGTGACCGTGATCCCCGGCCCGAAGTCCACCGTCGACGTGCTGTCCCACATCGTGTCCAGCCCATTGATCGTCACCAGCAACTGGCTCGTCCCCGGGTTCGCACTGTTGGGGCTGAGATAAGTGATCACCGGGATGCCCCCGGTCACGACAAAAGCTCCGGCGTCGGACAAGGCCTCACCCGCCGTCACCATCGACACGGTACGCGCACCGGGAACCGCAGTCGGCGAGATGGTCATATCGACCGTGGCGCTGGTCGAGTTGTTGATCACCACCGAGTTCACCGTCAGGTCCTGGCCAATGCCATCCATCCAGAACTGCGTGAAGTTCTGCTGCCAATGCGTGCCCGAACCGGTGACCATAAAAACCACTTCCTGGCCCTGGTTGCCCGTCCCCGGCGCAACCGTGCTGATGATCGCCGGGCCCGTCGCCACACTGAAGACGCCCGCTGAGACGATCTCGCTGCCAATCGTCGCACCCGACCGGCAGGCATTGCCCGCCGTCAGCTCCGCGCACGGCACATTCGGTGTCGTCACGGTCACGTTGCGGACGCCGATGTAGGAGAGCGGATCGATCACGATCGTCGCATCGATCTCCGTCAAGCTCACAAAGCTCACCGACTGCACCGTGATGCCCGCGCCAAAGACCGCCGTGCTCTCAGCACTGAAGTGCGAGTACTGCCCGATCAGCCGGACCACGAGAGGCGACTGCCCGGTCAGCGGCGCGCCTTGCACCGCGGAGTTCGGGATCGCCTCATTCAACGTGGCTACGTTCGGGTTCACCTGGTAGGCAAACTGCTGCGACGCCGTCTCGCCCAGAGTCGTCGCCGTCACCGTGTGATAACCGAGCAACGAAGTGGTCGATATCGAGACCGGCACCGTCAGGCTCGTCGGGCTGGTCACCGTCACCGTGCCAACGCTGATCCCGGGATCGTTGAAGCTCACCTGCGTGATGCCCGGTGCAAAGTTCGTCGCGCCGCCCGTGATCGTCACTGTCCCGGTCGTCCCCTGCAACCCTGTCGCGGGGGAGACCGCCATGATCTGCGCTGGGCCCTGCTGGATGCAGAACTGCCCCGGCTGTCCGGGTGGGGGTAGTGTGACCTGCTCGGAGCCCGTCGTGATGGTGATGCTGTCGCAGTAGGGCGTGGTGTCGACGTACGCCGTCGGATTCACCGTCAGGTTGATGATCCCGTTCTCGGAGTCGACCACCGTAAACGAGTTCACCGTAATATCTCCGGCCGGACTAAACGCAGCCGTCGTCACGCCCTGCTGCCAATGAGTGAACCGGCCCAGTACCTGCAAGTTCAGCGTCGCTCCCTGTTGGCCTCCTCCAGGGCTGGTGCTCAACAGCGAGGCGAAACCTTCCTCGATATCCAGAGCCTGCGGGAAGCTCACAACCTCACCGTCCGTCACCACGGTCAACGTCGCGAAGCCAACCGGCGCGCTCGAGAGCACCGTAATCTGAACCGTCGCTGTCGTAGAGTTGATGACTGTCAACTCGTCGATAGCCACACCTGGGCCAAAGTTCACCGTCGTCTCGCCCTGCACCCAGTGAGTTCCAACAGCCGTCAGCTTCAGCGTGGAGGTCTGCAACTGCGAGACCACCCACACTCCCGTCTGCGTCAGCGATCCCGGAGGTTCCACACTGACCACGTTCGCCGCGCCGGGTGTCACGGTGAACCCGCCACCGATCTCAATCTCTGAGCCCGTAATCATCACGACGCTGTTCGTTCCCAGCGAAGCCGTCGGCGAGATGGAGAGCGACGCAGTTGCCGTCGTCGGCCCGTTGATCGTCAGACTGTTGACCGTCACTCCCGACCCCAGGATCGCCTCGGTCACACCCTGGACCCAATTCGTCAGCGAGCCCGTGATGGTGACCGTCACCGTCGATCCCTGTGCCGCGCTCGATGGGTCAACGTTCAAAATCGATGGATTCAACGGCGCAAGTATGAGGAAAGAGGCAGTCTCCTCCTCCGAACCTGTCTTCACATAGAGCGACTGCCATCCTGGCGGTGTCGCGGTCAAGGTACCGTTAAGCAGGTAGCTCGTCGTGATGTTGACCGTCAGTTCTGTCGGACTGATCACCGTTACCGAGTTCACCGTGATCTGAGGCCCGAAAAGTACCGTGGTCGTGCCCTGCACAAAGTGCGTGTTCACTCCCGTAATCACGATGTCCTGCGTCGTGCTCTGCGGACCCTCGTACGGCGAAAGCACGCTTATGGACGTGCCACTCACCTCGAAGCCGGTGGTCACCACCTCGGTGCCGGTCGTCAGTGTGATCGTGCGCCCTCCGACCGGGGCGTCGGCGGCGATCGTGATCGTCGCCGTAATGGTCTGCCCGGGCGTCAGGTTGAGCGGCGACAAGGTCACGCCTTCACCCGATACCACCGCCGTCGTGCTCGAGCTGAAGTGAGTGAAGTCGCCCGTGAAGGTAACGGTGAAGCTCGTACCTGGCAGTCCGCTCGACGGATTCATCGCGACGGATGGCGTATTCGCGTAGACCTGCACCGTCGCCGAGACGACTTCTCCGCCCGTGGCGATCTGCAACGTATAGCCACCCACCGGACAGTTCGCAGGAACGCTGACATTCAACGTCCCGTCAGTCGTATCGGGGAATGTACCCACATTCACCGCAATGCCGCAGTAAGGAGTCTGAATGAAGGTCGCCATCGTCGCACCCTGCACCCAGTGCGTATTTCGGCCCGTTACCGCCAGCGTCAATTGCCCGCCCTGCGGCACACCACCCGGAACCACGTTGACAATCGCCGCGCTCGACGGCGTCACCGTGAAGGAGAACGGGAAGATCTGCTGGTTCCCGGTCGGGCCGACGATCAGGTTTGCGGTGATCGATCCGGCACTGGCGTTCTGGCTCACCGTGATGTTCACCGTCACGCTATTCGCGGAGATCGCCGAGTACCCGTTCACCTGGATCTCGCCACCAAACTGCGCCGTCACGCCTGCCAGGAAGTTGGTGTACGCGTTGCCCGTGATCGTCACATTCAACGTCTGACCCTGCTGCGCAGAGTTTGGCGTCTCCGACAGCAGCAACGGCGTCGCTCCTACCACCGTAAATCCACCGGCCAGCGTTGCGATCTCACCTCCGGTCGCAACCGTCACGTCCTGCGCTCCGATCGACGCATTGGCCGGTACCGTCACCTCAGCCGTCGCTGTAGTCGGGGTCGTGGTGCTCACATTGACGTCGCCAACGATCACGCCGCCGCCAATCGACACCGTCGTCGCATTCTGCAGAAAGTGCGTCCCTGAAGAAGTCAAAGTGATCGAGCCACTAAATCCCTGTGGTTCAGAGTTGGGGGTGACGCTCAGCAGCGTCGCGTTGTTCGCTCCAACCTGGCAAGCCCCGAAGGTCGACGTCGCAAAGTCGCCCCCAGTCACCAGCGTTACAGTGCGGCCACCCACCGGCGTTGTGTTGCTGATGCTAATGCTCGCTACGACGTCATTCGGCGTCGCTCCCGCCGCCAGCGAGTTGACCGTGATGCCATCGCCGAAGATGGCATAGCTGGTGCCCGCCACGAAGTTCATTCCGGAGAACGTCAGGTCGACATTCAGGGTCTGCCCCTGGTTGCCGCAAGACGGATTGACCGCCGTGATGGTATGAACGTTCGACGGCGCGGTGATGAGGAACGCGGAGTTCAGCAGTGCCGTCTCCGTACCACCTCCTGCAAGTGGCGTGTCGACCTCAATGTCGCGCGCGCCCGAGACCGCGCCTGTGTCGATCGTTAGCGTGGCGTTCAAAGAATTGGGCGACGACGAACCCGTGATCGAATACGTAATCCCTGACGAGGTCAAACTATTGTCAGTATCCGTGAACTTGATCGTCGAAGCGTTGCTGAAGTGCGTCAGCCCATTGCCTGTGATGGTCACCGGAACCACGGCTCCCGCAGCTGCCGCAGCGGGTGAGACCACCGCTACGGCGGCAGGCGGATCCAGCGTCGTCGCAGAGCCAATCAGCGATACATAGAGCGGACCCGCCCCAGTCGCGGAGTCCGTAACTGTCAGCGTTCCTGTGATCGGGCCCGGCGTCGCAGTCGCGGCAGGAGCAAAGACCACCGATACGGCGCACGACGAGTTCGCCCTGATCACGCCGTCGGTGCAGATACTCGTCGCCGTAAAGTTCGCGCTTGGCGTCAGCGTAAACGTCTCCTGCTGACTC
Source organism: Granulicella aggregans (assembly GCF_025685565.1). Taxonomy (NCBI): domain Bacteria; kingdom Pseudomonadati; phylum Acidobacteriota; class Terriglobia; order Terriglobales; family Acidobacteriaceae; genus Granulicella; species Granulicella aggregans. The sequence goes on along the minus strand of NZ_JAGSYE010000004.1, from coordinate 79,046 downwards.
TCGTAGTTCGTCAGCGTTACATTTTGCGGAACGCTTAGCGTCCCCAGCTTCTGGGCGGTGTAGGTCAACGATGCCGGAGAGAGCGTGATCGGCGAAGTCCCCGTCCCCGACAGGTTCACCACCTGCGGACTTGTAACAGCGTCATCGACCACCTGAAGTTCCCCGGTGCGCGTACCGCTCACCGTCGGAGCAAAGCTGATCGTCACATTGCACGAGGCCCCAGGCACGATCGCGTACGGCAGCGATCCGCAGGTCGTCGACGTCTGCTTGAAGTCGCCTGTCAACTGCAGCGCGCTGATATGGAACGTCTGCGCCATGGTGGCGTTCATGATGCTGACGGTCTGGTAGGCGCTCGTCGTTCCCACCGGCGCGGAATACGTTGTGATAGCCGTCGGCGACACGATCAACGGAGCGTTGCCCTGGCCCGATAGCGTAATCGTCAGCGGCGCGTTCTGCGCTCCGTCATTGATCGTGAGCGTGGCTGTCCTGGTTCCCGTCCCGGTCGGCGTGAAGGTCAACAAAACTGAACAGATGGGAACTGCATTGACCGACACCGCGCCCGTGCAAAGGTTGGTGGCGGCGAAGTCGCCAGCATTCGGCCCGGTAATCACCAGCGATGAAATCACCAGCGCGGACACCTGCTGATTGGTGAAGGTCACGGTCTGTGGCACACTCGTAACGCCCTCGAACTGTGCAGGGAATGTCACGGATGTAACGGACGGAATGACAGGCACGACGCCCGCACCCGACAACGTCACAGTTTGTGGACTCACAAGCGCGTCGCTGGCTATGCTCAACACGCCCGCCGGGACCGGCCCAAGCGCCGCCGGAGTCAACGTAAGTCCGATGGCACAGGTAATCCCAGCGCCCAGCGGGCCAGAAGCCGGGCACTGTGGCGACTGCGAGATCGGCGTCGCGAACGCGTAGCCGCTACCCGAAGGAAGCTGCAGCGAAGAGATCATCAGCGGAACCGACTGGTTGTTCCGGAAGAGAACGGTATGCACCGCGCTGGCCTCGTTGATCGCCACGTTGCCGAACGCTACTGAGGTCTGAAACAGCGTCGTCTGCGTCACGCCCGTGCCGCTCAGAGCCACCGCCTGCGGGCTGTTCGCCGCGTTCGTCACGACGGTCAGAACTCCGGCCGCTGCAGGTCCCTGCACCGAGGGAGTGAGTGTGACTCCAATCAAGCAGGACGCGCCCGCGGCAAGCATTCCAGGATCGCCGCATGTCGTCGAAGGATCGAGCGCATAGCCACTCCCCGAGACTTGCAAGGAAAGGATGCTCAACATCGCCGACTGATTATTGGTAAGGGTAATCCGGTGGACCACGCTTACCTGACCGACGGTGGTACCGCCGAAACCGATCGCCGTCGCCGATAGGGTGACGGGCACCACTCCAGTTCCGGAGAGCGCCACCGTCTGAGGGCTGTTGTCGGCGCTGGACACGATGTTCAAAGAGCCCGCCGCAACCGCCCCCAGAACCGTTGGCGTCAAAGTAAGGCCGATGGCGCAGGTAGTTCCCGCGGCCAGCGTCCCCGAAGCCGGACACACTGGAGACTGTGAGACCGGCGTCGCAAACGCGTAACCGCCGGCCGGCAGTTGCAAAGCGGAGATGGTCAGCGGGATGGCCTGATTGTTCCGGTACAGGATCGTATGCACCGCGCTAGCCTGGTTCACCGCCACATTGCCAAACGCTATTGAGGTCTCAAACACCGTCGTCTGCGACACTCCCATCCCACTCAGGGCCACCGTCTGGGGACTGTTGTTCGCATTCGTCGTGATCGTCAGCGCGCCGGCCAGGGAGAGTCCCACCGACGTCGGCGTCAAGGTCACCCCGATCACGCACGACGCTCCTCCCGCCAGCGTCCCGGGATGACCGCACGTCGTCGAAGGATCGAGTGAATAGCCGTCCCCGGACACTGCCAGTGAGGAGAGAGACAGCACAGCCGACTGGTTATTGGTCAGCGTGATCCGATGCACCACGCTCGCCTCTTCAACCGCGGTGCTCCCGAAGTTGATCGCTGAGGCGGAAAGAGTGACAGGAACGACGCCTGTGCCGGAGAGGGCCACAGTCTGCGGACTGGTGTCCGCGCTGCTGGCAATGCTCAAGACGCCAGCCGGCACCGGCCCCAATGCTGCCGGGGTCAACGTAAGTCCAATAGCGCAGGTGATGCCTGGGCCGAGCGAGCCTGAGGCCGGACACTGCGGGGACTGTGAGACGGGCGTGGCAAACGCGTAGCCGCCAGAGGGAAGTTGCAAAGATGTGATGGTCAGCGGAACGGACTGATCGTTCCGAAATAAGACGGTGTGCACCGCGCTGGCCTGGTTTACGGCGACGTTGCCAAACGCCACCGCCGTCTCAAACAGAGTCGTCTGCGCCACGCCAGTTCCCGACAGCGACACCGTCTGTGGACTGTTCGCGGCGTTGGTCGCAATCGTAAGGGTACCTGCCGACGCTGGCCCCAGGGCTGCAGGCGTTAGCGTCACCCCAATCAGGCACGACCGCCCTGCGGCCAGCGTTCCAGGATGGCCGCACGTCGTCGAAGCGTCGAGCGCATAGCCGCTGCCGGATACCGTCAGGGAGGAGATACTCAATGCCACCGATTGGGTGTTGGTGAACGTAATCCGGTGCACCACGCTGACTTGGCCGACAGTAGTGCCGCCAAAGTCAATCGCAGTCGCCGAAAGCGTCGTCTGCGCGTGAGCAGCGACGTGCGGCATACACAAAATAAAGACCAATAGGTAGAAGGACAGCGCTGTCCAACGCGACGGCTTGCTCGCGTGGCTCGGCTTCGGACCTGCGTCCACCGTTCTATAGAAGGTTGCGCTACCAGCCGGATCGCTAAGTGTCGAACCACCTACAAAACCGCGTTGCCTCAATATAAATCGCGCAGCCGTGCCGGCTAACCAAAATGGGCAAACGGTCTTGGCGGCAAAGCTCCGCCCAGCACCGTGGAGACTCGGTGTCATAGGGACCTTCCATCACAAACGCTCTACGAGGGGCCCTATGCACCTAAGCCTTTCTATGAAAAAAGATAGCTTCAGGCGGATGAATGAAATCTATCACGAGATTTGCCTAGCTATGAAAAAAATAAAAAGAATGATTACTTAAGAGTCGCTTCGGCTGCCCTGGCAGGCGAAGCGGCACACTCTAGCGATTAGTTGCCGAAACTAAAAAAGCCTCCTGAGTTCGGATTCGTCTGCAGCGGCTAGCTTCTGGAAAGAGCGACTTCTGTGCACTCCAAACTACATAATTGGGCGGCTTAGCAGCGATAAAGTAAAAGCCACAACGTCGCAGACTTAGCCGCTAGGTCTGCAACAGCGTCTTGATCTCAAATCGATACATGTCTTCAAAAGTGCAGAACTCAGGCACCCCTAGTTCGAGGATGGGCGCAGTCCCAATAATCTCTGGAACATGCCGTTCCAACAGCGATTGATACTCCTTTTGTTCCTGCGAAGTGAAGGGAGCAACCTGATAGGCCAGGGTCATGTGAAAGGCGTATGTGGCGTGGTCCTTCAATCTGAACCTGTAAGCGTCCGAGAGCCGGTCCCGCAGAGTCCGCAGCTTGCGGTTCTCCGCATCGTCAGCAGGCGATAGCCGGAGCGTACAGGCACGGCCATAGCCGAGCGTATGGCTGGGGTTCACGGACACGCGAATAGGAAGCTGGCACTCCGTATGGAAGCTCTTCATGCGCTCACCGATGATGTGATTGCATTCGGAGATAGGTGCATCGCGCAGAATATCCGACGGCCAGTTTTCAGCCGTGCGTCCTTGATCGTTCGCACCGGGAAACACCGTCATGTGGTAACTCTCGCTGGGCAACATGCCGAGCTTATGGATGAAGGGACTTGTCCGAAGCGCGTCGCCAAGAGCAGTGATCGCGTCACGGGTATAGCTCTGCTGAGGCAAGTGGCAGATGACCGTATTGCCCGCAAACGCCCGGCGGCGGCCATCGGGATAGAACTTGAGGAGTGTGTCGCGAGTAGGGGTGGCTTCCGGATCGTGGTCGTCCGCCACCTGGGGCTTTGCAATCTCCGCGAACAACGAGGTTGGAAGCGCGCCAGCGAGAGATGTGACCGATGAATTGATCAGAAAATTACGACGGCTCTGGAGCTGTGTTTCATGAGGCATGAAGAAATCCTTAATTACGAGTTTTTTTGAGACAGGACGACCCACGCCCCCAAAGGTGAAGGCGGTTGTCGTCCTGATTGCCAGGTTCGGTTTGAGCTAGAAAGCGAGACGAAGAGCCAGTTGCACCTGTCGTGACGGGAAGACGCTGGTGCTTCCGCTGAAGGTCCCGAAGCTGGCGTTTGGGCTCAACGTCCCCGTCGCGCTCTCCGTGCCGATGTTGGCACTTGGGCTAATGTAGTTGGTCGAGTTCAGCACGTTGAAGGCCTCGATGCGGAACTCCAGCGTCTGGCGATCCGTCAGCAGAGTGAACTTCTTATGCGCCGCAAGGTCAAACTGCGCGAATGCTGGCCCGCGAAGATCATTGCGGCCAGCGTTGCCGAAGAGCTGCGCACCCGTAGGTCCGGAGACCGCCGCAGGGTTGAGGTAGCCGCCAAGCGCGCTCTTGGACTTCGTCAACGTGCTGCCGTAGACCGCGCCCGCAGTCGTGACCAGGTTGGGCCGCAGCGCATAGACAGAGCTCGTCGTAGATACCACCTGATTCGTGTTCGCCGTGTACGTCAAGTCAATCGGCACGCCACTGGTGACGATATTGATGCCCGTCAGTTGCCAGCCTCCAAGCAGTTGCTGCTGCCATGCCGGCGCGTTGGAGCCATACCTGCGTCCATGCCCAAAGGGAAGGTCCGCGATCACCGAGGTCGTATCGTTCAACGGCTGGTTGTATCCCGACGGGCCGCGATCTCCAGCCGGATTCGCGATGTTTGTCACCGCACCATCACCGTTGTTCGCTTCGAGGTCGGCGGAGGAGTTATTGATACCGCGCGACCAGGTGAACGAGTTGATGAGGAACAGTCCGTTCTTGAAGCGGCGCTCCAGCTTCGTCTGCAGTGAGTTGTAGACCAGGAAGCCGGCGTTGGTCTCGGTGAGAATGTCAGTGAAGTTCTGAATCGGACGCCGGTTGAGCAGCGATGCGGTTCCCGTCGAGACGCAAGCTCCATCGGAGATCTCAGCCGCCGTGCAGAGCCGCGCCTGGTTCGTGTCTTCCAGGGTTGCGATGTGCACCGCGTGGTTGCCCACGTACGAGACTTCAAGCGTCGCGTCCTTCGGTAACTGCTGCTGCACGGAGACGTGGTAAGCCTGCACATATCCGTTCTTGAAGTCTTTCGGCGTGTAACGCGTCTGCGCGCGCGTCGTCGTGAAGTTGGTCGGTCCGGCGAAGTTAGTCTGATATCCATCCTGGGTGCGACGGAAGCAGGTAGTCGGATCCTGGGTCAGCGAGGTGCAGATGCCCTGGCTCGGAGTCTGGTTGACCGGCAGCGTTGCGGAGTAGTTGTCCGGCCCGTTGTAGGCGAGCAGTCCTTCACCGCCAAATCGGAAGAGATACGCATAGCTGATGCCGTAGCCGCCGCGAACCACGGTCCCCGGCAGCACCTGGTAAGCGAGGCCAAGGCGCGGCCCGAAGTCCTTGTAGTCCGGGTTCACCAACGCCCGGTCTGCGAGCGAACTCCCGCCGACGTAGTGCAGCTTGTAGACGTGGCCTGTCGCCGTGCTATTCACGTCGGTGCCAGTTCCGGCATGTAGAAGCTGTTGATTCACAGGATCGAAGTTCAGCAGCTTGTTGTCCTGCTCAAAGTTCGGCGACATGAACTCATACCGCAGTCCAGCGTTGATGGTGAGCTTCGGCAGCAGCTTCCAGTCGTCCTGCACGTAACCCATGTGCCAGAAGCGCTTGTAGTTCACCTCATTCACCGCATTTAGCGAGTAGTTGTTCCGCGCTCCGAAGAGGAAGTCGGCAAGATTGGCAGCCTGCGGCGTCGTCGTCTTGCCCGCCGAACTGAACTGACCGGAGTACGTATCAGACCCAAACTTTGGATGGAAGTCCGAAATGGCCTGCGCAAGCCAGCCGTACTCATAGCCAACCTTCAAGCTGTGGTGGCCTTTGATCCAGGTGTAGTTGACCTTGGGATTCGCCTGTGTCGGGTTGGTGAATTGCGGGTTGGTCGCCTGCTCTCCGAAGGCGGTAAAGCCCGTGACCGTCTGCGTGTTCAACCCACCGGTATAGCTGGGGTCCTGCGGAACGTTCGGGATGCCTGCGAGAAAGTTCGGCTGTCCAAGATAGGCCGGGCTTTTTCCGCTCTCCGTCCAGGTCTGGCCAAACCGAAGTTCGAGGATCGAGCTCGATGTCACCGTCCAGTTATATCCAGCCGCCAGCTGACGCGTCCGCGCGTAAAGCGTCCCATTGTTGTTTCCACCGGCAGGACCGGGGTAACTCGGCGGCTGAAAGAACTGCACCGCGCGCTGGCTATAGCGGAAGAAGCCGTTCTGCTTTGAGTTCAGGTTGAAGTCAACACGGGCGTCTCCCTTGTCGTCCTTCGTAGTGCTGGCAGGAAGGTACTGGTAGTTATTGGCGGTGAGCGCCGCACCTGGGATGTTTGGGGTCGGCAGCACTTTGAACACGGCGAGCGCAACCGGGTCGATGTTCGGATCGCTCAGCGGAACCTGGCCGTTCGCATAAACAGTTCCCGTATAGGGATTCTTCACCGGCACCGGGGCACCTGCCGCCGTGCCATCGACCGTAAACAGGCCAGTCAGCTCCGTGGCCGTCGGCAGAATGGCGGTCGTTAGAAGATGCGCACTCGACCGGAGCCCCTCATAGTCGACGAAGAAGAAGGCCTTGTCTCTCAGGATCGGCCCGCCAAAGGTCCCTCCGAACTGATTCTGCACCAGCGTCGGCTTCACGCCTGTGCCGATGAAAGGCCCAAAGGCGTTGAGGTTCGTATTGCGAAGATAGTCGTATACGCCGCCATGAAAGCTGTTGCTGCCGCTGCGCGTGGTGGCATTCACGATCGCGCCGCCGGCCCGCCCATACTCAGCCGAGTAGTTGTCCGTCTGCACCTTGAACTCCTGGATCGCGTCGGGCGACGGGATCACAGCCTCATTCGAGTAACCCTGGTTCGCCTCCTGGTAGGCATTGTTATCGATGCCGTCCAGCTCGAAGTTGTTCGACTGCGAGGTCAGGCCGTTAGCGTTGTACGAAGCGTCCCGAGGCGGGTTCGACGCCACCGTACCCAGCAGCGACTTACGAACTCCGGGCACCAGCACCGAGAGATCGGCATACGATCGCCCATTGAGCGGCAACGTCACCGCCTCGGCCGTCTGCACCGTCTCGCCCCGGTCGCTGGTCTCGGTCTCAAGCTGGCTCGCTGCGCCCGACACGGTCACGCTCTCGCTGTTGGAGCCCAGCTTCAGCGTCAGTCCTACGCGCTGCCGCGCCCCCACCGTCACCGTGAACGGATCGGTCGTCGAAGTCGAAAATCCCGGAGCCGATACCGTCAACGTGTACTCTCCCGCCTGGATGCTATCGAACTCGTAGTCGCCATTCCCATCCGTCAGGCGAACCACCTTCACACCCTTGGACAGGTTCAGCAACTGCACGGTCGCAGCCGGAATATTCGATCCCGAAGGGTCTTTGATCGTTCCCAGCACCGCGCCGGCATCGAACTGCGCGTGCAGACCCGACACCCCCGCAATCAGGAACAGAATCAGCAGCATCACCCTTGCAGGCAATCGCAGGAAAAACGTGGAAGAGGACGAAGGACTTATGCGGCAAGGGTTCATGGCGAGGTAGTCTCCAGAGTTGGCTGTGATGACTCGAACTCTAGCCAGCATCCGGAGATAGACCTAGGCAATTCGCAGCGACTTCGCTGTTAAACGATATAACCCTATTACAAACAGTGATTTACCGTCCTTTCACGACGTTCATTTAACCTCACATTACCCCTAAATAACTCCACTTGATAGTGCTGCGTGACTAGGAACTCTTGGCAGACTTGATAGCAACTCCAACCAAACCGAACCGCCGCACCCAGTCGCCTGAGACAGAGGACGACCCTCGCTGGCAGCTGGTCGAACGCATCGTCGCCTCCCCGTCCTTTGCAAAATCAGAGCGACTCTCAAGCTTTCTCACCTGCGTCTGCCAGCTCGCGCAAAGCGGACAGACTCAAAACATCAACGAACAGTACATTGGCTCCGTCGTCTTCGGCCGCAATCCGGACTACGATCCCGGCATCGACAGCATCGTCCGCTCCCACGCCAGCAGACTCCGTCATCGCCTCGGGCAATACTTCGCTGAAGAAGGTGCCGAAGAAGAGCTTCTCCTGACCATTCCCAAGGGCGGTTACATCCCGGTCTTCGAGCCGCGGCATCCTCACACCGAATCCTCTCAACCGGAGACGCCAAAGCCCTTTCCCAACCCCGGAATCATTGTCGCCGCCGAGCCTGCGCCATCGCCCGTCTCACCGTCACTCCCGGTCACGCAGGAGACGCCGCGCAAAACATCCCTCATCAGAATCCTGACCATCGCCCTCATCGCGACCGCTCTCGTCGCCGCGACCAGCATCGGCGCTCTTGTGTTAGAGCGCCGGCACGCAAGACCTACCGTCGCCGTTAGCGAAAGCGTCCCGCTCTTCTGGTCGAGCCTCTTCAACGCGAACCACAAGACAAATGTCATCCTTGCCGACAGCGGCCTTGTCATCCTGCAAAACCTGACCAGGCGCCGCATCACCCTCGACACTTATCTCAACGGCGACTATCTCAAGAATCTGCCGCCCACCGCATACCCCGTCGCCCAGACGATCAACCTTGGTATCCGGCGATATACCTCCATCGTCGACGTCAACATCCAGAACCGACTCTTTCGCATGCCCGGCCTGGATCTCGACCGGACCCAGTTTCGCTACGCCCGCGATCTCCGCATGGACGACATCAAACAGGGCAATCTCGTACTCCTCGGCACATACGAGTCGACTCCCTGGGTCCAGCTCTTCGAGCCGTCGATGAACTTCTACTTCGAGAACGACCTTGCCGCCGGAGTCTTCTCGATCGTCAACCGCGCCCCGCGACCGGGTGAGCAGCCAAAGTACGACGCGCTCAACAACGATCCGGAACACACGGTCTACGGTCTCGTAGCTTATCGTCCTTCGCTGAGTGGGTCCGAAAATGTCCTTATCCTGGAAGGCCAGTCGATGGCCGGCACGGAGACCGCAGCGGACTTCGTCTTCGACGACGGCTATCTGCTGCCATTTCTGCGGTCGATCCGCAATCCTGACGGATCTATTCCTTACTTTGAACTGCTTCTGCGTTCCAGGAGCATCGGCGTCGAAGCCTCTCGACTGGAAATCATCGCATCGCGCATTGAAAATCGCTGAGTGTATATGTGCTTGATGACTTTCGCGATGAAGTCGTTGGAGCGGGAGACCGGGATCGAACCGGCGACATTCAGCTTGGGAAGCTGACGTTCTGCCACTGAACTACTCCCGCAACATCCCCATTATATATATTGGCGGCATCGCTCGAAGAGCTTCTCTGCAGTCGACTCAATCGCCCGCCATCAGCAGGTCGGCGCGCTCCTGCTCCACCTTTGCCGGCCACCACAACCGGAAACTGGTCCCTCTTCCGACGACCGAGTCGACCTTCACCTCGCCATGATGCTTGTCCATAAGGTGCTTGACCGTCCACAATCCAATTCCATTACCCTTGCTCCCTTTGGTCGACTTACCAAAGCTGAACAGGTTCTGCATGATCTCCGGGTCGATCCCCGGGCCGGTATCGCTTACCGTCACCTGCACCCCGTCTTCTTCGCCCTGTACCTGTATCAACACCCTCGACCCACGCCCAACCGCTGCCTCACACGCGTTGCGAATGATGTTGAGAAGGATCTGGCGAATCTCCCCCGGATAAGCCTCGACGACGCAGTTGCCGGAGACCTCTACCTGGAAGTCGAGACCCTTTTCCCGAATCAGCGGGTTGAGCAGGAAGCGAACCGATTCGAGCGCCTTCGCGATGTCGAGCGCCTCTCTTCCCTTCGTCTCCCGCATAAACGAGAGCGTGGAATCAGAGATCGCCAGCACCCGTGCCGCCTCTTCGGTGGTGCTCAGTGCCATATCAGCAATCTCCGGCGAGATCCCTTCTGCATTCTGGATCAGAAACTGGAGGTTCTGGATGGCCTCAAGCGGCCCGCGAATCTCGTGGCTTACCGCTGCGGAGATGCGGCTCCACTCCTCGATCTTCTGTGCCGAGATCAGGCTCTCCTGCAACTGCAGCCGCTCCGCCTCCGAGTTCTGAAGCCTCTCCGCGTAGTCGTTCACGCCAAATCCGATTCGGCCCGCGCGTCGGATCAGCATGATCGCCACGTACGCCGAAAGCACCGCCGTCAGAATGTTCGTCCACGCATCCACCCAGAAGACCGGGGTCCAGGTCGTGATCACTTCAAGCAGGTGGGTCGATCCGCAGGCTACGATGAACAGGGCGAAGCCCACAAGGAAGTAGGCCCAGTCGCGAGCAATGACGCGCCCGGTTCGCCTGACCAGAAACAGCAACGTCAGACAGATGCTGAGATAGCTCAGAAAAGTGATCGCGTTCGTGACCACCATGGTCCAGATCAGCTTTGGCGCGGCAGCCCAGCAGACAGCGTGAGGCATCAAGGCAACAGGATCCAACATGGCTACATTCCATTCTCCGGTCAGTTACTGACGGCTGCACGATGGCGGATGCCGCCCCCAAAGCGTGGCCTCTCAGTGAACCTTCCGTAAGAGTTTCCACGATCAAAACCATCTCTTACCTTACTCGTTCGGGCCGGATTAAATAAAGTCCTCAAACAACGCACCCTGCGGGACTTTGGCTGCACTTCACTGCACCAACTTTCCTGCGTGCGCCCGCATGGATGGCCAACATTAGATCCTGGTGGAGCGCAGGCGCAGGGAGTTCGCGATCACTGAAACTGAGCTGAAGCTCATAGCTGCAGCAGAGATCATTGGACTCAAGAGAACGCCCAGGAAGGGAAACAGTACGCCGCCCGCAACCGGAACACCTATCGCGTTGTAGAAGAAGGCGAAGAATAGATTCTGCCGGATATTTCGCATCGTCGCCCGGCTTAACGCATGAGCCTTAGCGACCCCGCGCAGGTCGCCACGCACCAACGTCACTCCGCCCGCCTCCATCGCTATGTCGGTTCCCGTACCCATCGCAATGCCCACGTTTGCCTGCGCCAGCGCCGGAGCGTCATTGACTCCGTCGCCCGCCATCGCAACGATCCGGCCTTCCGATTGCAGACGCTTCACGATCTCGGCCTTCCGCTGCGGCAGCACGTCTGCCTCAAACTCGATTCCCAGTCTGCCCGCGACCGCCGCAGCCGTAGCTTGGTTGTCGCCCGTCACCATGATGACCTTGACGCCTTTGTCCCGCAGCTGCCTCAGAGCCTCTTCCGTCGTCGCCTTGATCGGGTCGGCAACCGCTATCAATCCCGCCAAAGCGCCATCGACGGCGACGTACATCACCGTCTGCCCCTCGCGCTGCATCGCCTCGGCCCGTTCGCGCAATCCGTCAATCGATGCGCCAGACTTCGCGATGCCAGAGGCATTCCCCACGATCACGCTTCTCCCCTCGACAGTACCCGAGATACCTGTACCCGTCGCAGATTGGAAGCCCTCCACCGCTGCCGGCTCTAGCCCGCGCTCCCGCGCTGCCGCGAGCACCGCCGCAGCCAGCGGATGCTCACTCGCCTTCTCCAGGCTCGCCGCGAACCGAAGAACTGCGGTCTCGTCAAATCCCCCCGCCGCCGCAACCGAGTTCACCTTCGGCTTACCCTCGGTCAGCGTCCCAGTCTTGTCGACCACCAGCGTGTCGACCTTCTCCATCGTCTCGAGCGATTCGGCATTGCGAAACAGGATGCCCTCGTGTGCTCCCCGGCCCGTGCCCACCATGATCGCCATCGGCGTGGCCAGTCCCAGCGCACACGGACACGCGATGATCAGCACCGCTACAGCATTCACCAGGGCATGAGCATACTGCGGTGCCGGTCCATAGATCGCCCATGCAGCGAACGTAACTGCAGCAGCCAGCAAGACCGCCGGCACAAAGTACGCAGCCACACGGTCTGCCAGCCGCTGGATCGGTGCGCGCGTCCGCTGCGCCTCACTCACCATCTTCACGATCTGCGCCAGCAGCGTATCGGCTCCGACGCGCTCCGTCTTCATGGTGAACGTCCCCGTCCCATTGATGGTCCCACCGATCACCTTCGCGTCCTTCTCCTTCTGCACCGGAATCGGCTCACCGCTGACCATCGACTCATCGACCGAACTTGCCCCATCGATCACGATGCCGTCGGTCGGCACCCGCTCGCCCGGCCTGACCCGCAAGCGGTCGCCAACATGCACCTCGGCGAGGTCGACATCATGCTCACTTCCATCGGCGTTGACCCGCCGTGCCGTCTTCGGAGCCAGTCCCAGCAGCGCCTTGATCGCCGAGCCCGTCTGGCTCCGCGCCTTCAACTCCAGCACCTGCCCCAGCAGCACCAGCACGGTGATCACCGCCGCTGCTTCAAAATAGAGCCCAACCATCCCGTCCGCCATGCGGAACGACACCGGAAAGACTCCCGGAGCGACCACGGCCACAACGCTATACAGATACGCCGCGCCCGACCCAATAGCGATCAGCGTAAACATATTCAGGTTGCGGCTGGCGATCGAAGCCCATCCCCGTTGAAAGAACGGCCATCCCCCCCACAAAACAACCGGCGTTGCGACAGCAAACTCAAACCATCCCAACCCGCCGCCCAGGAGATGCTGCAAGGGCTGCCCAGCAAGCAGTTCCGACACCATGATCGCGAGCAGCGGCAGTGTGAGCGCCACCCCGATCCAGAACCGCCGCATCATGCTGTCCAGCTCCGGATTCGACTCATCCAGCGTGACCGTCATTGGCTCGAGCGCCATGCCGCACTTCGGGCAAGCTCCAGGCTTGTCGCGGATAATCTCCGGGTCCATCGGACACGTGTACTTCATCCCCGGCACCGCCTCAGGCGGGAGAGATGGAGCAGCCTTCGGTTTCAGATACTTCTCCGGCTCGGCGTGAAACTTTGCCATACAGCCTTTGCCGCAGAAGGAGTACGTCGTACCCTTGTACTCTTTACTCCCCGCAGCCTTCGCTGGATCGACGGTCATCCCACACACCGGATCCTTGACTGTCGTCCCAGGCTTTGGTCTCAGATACTTCTCGGGATCGGCATGGAACTTTGCCGCACACCCTTTGCCGCAGAAGTAATAATCCTTGCCCTCGAACTCCGCTGTAGCCGCCGCCTTCGCAGGGTCAACTTTCATGGCACAGACCGGGTCGATCTCAACTGTTGCCTGATCTTTCAGAGATGTCGTCATGGGTACCTTCTGTTTATCAGATGCGAGCTTGGCCTGACCGAAGCAGGTAGCCAGAGCCGAGGGCCTCATAGCTTTGTGTTATACCCATCCCATGCCGCTCAAACTGTTCGCTCTGCCGCTGGCCGCTCTCGCCGCCTCGTTTACCGCAACCACGCTTCCCGCCCAGCAGACACTGCTCGCCACCCCAACAACCGTGGCCTGGGGCTATTACTCCGCGAAGGCGAAGCCGGTACTCACGGTCAATCCCGGCGACACCGTTACCATCCAGACGCTCTCCACCTGCGGCCCCGCCGAGCGCCTTGAATCCCTCGGCGTGAAGCCCGCTGACATCCCCGACTCCGTCCGCAAGATCTACACCGAGGTCCCCGCCACCGACCGCGGCCCCGGCGGCCACATTCTCACCGGCCCCGTAGCCGTCACCGGCGCTGAACCCGGCGACGTGCTCGAAGTCCGCATCCAGAAGGTTCAGATCGACGTCCCCTGGGCCTGCAACGGCTTCGGCCCTGGCCGCGGCTTTCTTCCCGACGACTTCCCCTACGGCCGCACCAAAATCATCCCGCTCGACCGCCAGACCATGACCGCCGCATTCGCTCCCGGCATCACCATCCCGCTCCATCCCTTCTTCGGCAGCATGGGCCTCGCCCCACCCGAAGGTGCGGGCAAGTACAACTCCGCTCCGCCATGGATGCACGCCGGAAACATCGACAACAAGGAGATGGTCGCGGGTACCACCCTCTTCATCCCCGTCAACGCCAAAGGCGGCCTCTTCGAGGTCGGCGACGGCCATGCCGGACAGGGCAACGGCGAGGTCGACATCACCGCCCTCGAGACCCAGCTCACCGGCACCTTCCAGTTCATCCTCCACAAGGCCAAGCCGGACGATCCGGCCCCCTTACGCTGGCCCCGCGCCGAGACGCCTACCGCCTACATCGCCATGGGCTTCAACGAAGACCTGAAGCAGGCCACCGAGATGGCCGTCCGCAACATGATCACCTTCCTGTCGCAGCAGAATCCCGACCATCCGCTGCTCTCACGCGAAGACGCTTACGCCCTCATCTCCACCGCCTGCGATGTAGACATCACCCAACTTGTTGATACCAAAAGTGGTGTCCATGTGATGTGTCCGAAGTCACTGTTCACCGGCAGCTTGAAGTGAAGTAAACGCAACAACTGGACACAATTTGTGTCTAAATAGCTGTGAGCCCGGACCGATAACCTACCGGCCGAGACTCAAAGGCTCTACCCTCCGCGCAACCCGCAGCAGCAAAGCGGTACCGGGAAAACGAAGGAGAGGCAGGCCAGGGCAGAAGCCATGAAGTTCACGCGCATCATCACAAACACTCTCGCAACGGCAATGCTGGCCGGTGCGCTTATGCTCGCGCCTCAGGCCGCTGAAGCACGCGTCTTTATCTCTGTCGGTTTCGCTCCTCCCCCTATTCCGGTCTACGTCCAACCCGTCTGTCCCGGCGACGGCTACATCTGGACTCCCGGCTACTGGCAGTACACCGACGACGGCTACGAGTGGGTAGACGGCCAATGGGTTCTCGCCCCCTATCCGGGCGCGCTCTGGACCCCCGGCTACTGGGGCTACGGCGGCAGCGGCTACTTCTGGAATGCCGGATACTGGGGTCCGACCGTCGGATACTATGGCGGCATCAACTACGGCTTCGGCTACTTCGGCGTCGGCTTCTACGGCGGGTACTGGAACCACAACCACTTCTTCTATAACCGCGAATACAACCACTTCGGCGGTCGTTTCACTAGCGTCAACGTCTATAGTCGCCACATCGACGGCTTCGATGGTCGCCCCGGCGGCTCCAGCTTCGCCCGTGGCGTTGGCAACGATCACCGTGGCGGCACCTTCAACACCGCTGGCCGCGGCGGCTTTGGCCAGAACGACGGTCGTGGCAACTTCTCCAGCACCAGCAACGGTGTCCGCGTCGCCAATGGCAGTAACCTCCGCGGAGCCTACGGGGGCGTCAACGACCGCAACGGCAGCTTCGCCAATAACAACCGCCAGTCCTTCAACCAGCCCGGACAGGCTCGCCCCGGAGGCGCCTACGGCAATGGCTTCAACAACGGCGGACGGGGCCAGGCTGTAAACCCCGGCTCCAGCTTCCGCCCCGGCCAGGGTGGCAATCCCGGGGGCTTCGGCGGGGCACAACCCCGCGGTAACTCCGGTGGCGGCCAGCCCGCGCCCCGCGCTAACTTCGGCGGAGGCGGCCATGCAGCCCCTAGCGGTGGCGGCGCTCCCCACGGAGGCGGCGGTGGTGGCGGAAATCACGGTGGCCCGCACCACTAAGTTTCAAGCGCAGGACAGCAAAGGCTGGGATCAATCGATCCCAGCCTTTGCTGTCCTGCTTCTTGCAAAAATCCGTCATCCTGAGCGAAGTTCGTCGCGCTTTTGCGACGAATGCAGTTGAAGGACCCCGAGTCCGCTTGAACGACCCATTAACTCTCAGGCTTTCAGGCAAGAATGCGCGCTCATCCTATCCCGCCAACTCCCGCGCCATAGCTCCAATCTCTTTCACAGCATCCCGATGAGCCAGCGTCCGCGCCTTCTCCCCCATCGCCCTCAACGCGCTCTCATCTCGCAGCATAGCCATCAGCGCATCGATCAGCGCCTGCGAACTCAGTTCGCCTTCCAGAATCATCCGCCCTGCGCCCGCATTCACGAACGCCTCAGCATTTTTCCTCTGGTGATCATCTGTCGCCGCCGCAAACGGCACCAGCAAACTAGCCTTCCCCGCCGCCGCAAGCTCCGCCATCGTGCTTGCCCCTGAGCGGCAAAGAATCAGGTCGGCCTCCGCAAACCGGGCCGGCATGTCCTCGAGATACGCGCTCACCTGCCACCGCGACTCGTCCGCTCCGGTATCGAGATACGCCTGTCGCGTCTCCTCCTCCGCCCTCGGCCCGGACTGATGCAGCACAGTAAGCCCCGGCACATCGCGCAGCAGCGGAAACAGGATCGTCGGCATGATCTGGTTGAGAATCCTCGCCCCCTGGCTCCCCCCAAACACCAGCAGCCGTTTCGCCGCGCCATGAGCCTTCGGCGAAATCAAGAAAAACTCCTCCCGCACCGGAATCCCCGTCACCCTGGCTCCGCGAAAGTACCGCGTCGTCTCCTCGAAGTTCACCGCCGCCGCCGTCACAAACCGCCCAGCAAGCCGGTTCGCCAGCCCAGGAGCTGCATTCGGCTCAAACGCTAGCGTCGGCACGCGCAACAGGATAGCCGCCAGCATAGCCGGCCCCGAAGCATACCCCCCGACACCCACCACCACCTGCGGCCGATAACTCCGCAGGAGGCTGACACACCTCAGAATCCCCAGCGGCAAATCAACGAGCGTCCGCACCCGCGTCGCCAGACTCACATTCTTCAACTGCCCGACATGAATCAACTCGAGCGGAAACCCGGCCTCCGGTACCAGCCGCGTCTCCAGACCTCGCGCCGTTCCCACGAACCGCACCTCGGCCCCGTAAGCATCGCGAACCTCCCGCGCGATCGCCAGCGCCGGAATCACATGCCCGCCAGTCCCCCCACCCGCAATCAAAACCCGCATCGACCTTGTCTTTCTACTCCCTACACCCTATTCCCTACACCCTGTTCTTAGTCGATCTCGCGCGTAATGTTCAGCAACACACCCATGCACGCCAGCGTCACAAACAGCGACGTCCCACCATACGAGATGAACGGCAGAGTAATACCCTTGGTCGGCACCAGCGCGACCGCGACACTCATGTTGAAAAACGCCTGGATGATGATCGCCGAGGTAATTCCAAACGCCATGAACCGCGCAAACGGATCGGTCGAAAGATACGCCGCCCGCATCCCGCGATACGCCAGCGCTACAAAGAGCCCCACCAGCATCAGCGCACCGATCAGCCCCAGCTCCTCACACACATTGGCAAAGATAAAGTCCGTATGCGGCTCCGGCAAATAGAACAGCTTCTGCCGCCCTTCCATCAGTCCCAGCCCGCGAATCCCACCCGTACCCACGGCAATCAGCGACTGCAGGATATGAAACCCGGCGCCACGCGGATCGGCCTCAGGATCGAGAAAGACCTTCATACGAGCCAGCCGCCATGGCACGAAGAACAGCATGTATCCCAGCACCGGCACCGCAGCCAGCCCGCCAATCCAGATGTACCGCATCTGCATGCCTGCCAGATACAGCATGAAAAGCATCACTCCCGCGCACACCAGCGCCGTCCCCAGGTCCGGCTCCTTCAAGATCAGCGCGATCATCAGCAGCGGCGGCGCTACCGCCTTCAGGATGGTTCCTTTGTAGTCGTCCATCTGGTGCAGGCGAGTCTGTAGGAAGTACGCAAGAAACAGGATCATCACCGGCGTGGCCAGCTCCGAAGGCTGGAACGTCGATAGTCCGCCAAACCGAAACCACCGGTGCGTGTGGTGCGACCCCGGCGCGGCAAATACCGCCACCAGTAGCAGCGTCGTCACACTCACGGCGCCAATCACAAACTTGCGATTGTTATAGCGCTTGTAGTCGACCTTCATCAGCGCCACCAGCGCGATCAGGCCCATCCCTGCCCAGAACGCCTGCTTCAGCATGTAAGGGTACGGCGACCCATACTGGTCCTTCGCCATCACGGCAGAGGCCGAAAACACCGTCACCAGCCCAAAGAGCACCAGCAGCAGAACTGTTCCGAAGAGCCATTTGTCAACGCCAACGCGCTTCGCCATTCCGCCTGCTTCCCAACCCTGAACTTGTCATCCTTCAACAAATTCGTCTTGTCATCCTTCGACGAAGTCGGAGGATCCGCTTTTCTCCCTTCGCCGACCACTGCATCAGCCCGGAAGGTCCATCACCAACTGCCGGAAGACCCGGCCGCGGTGTTCATAGTTATCAAACTGATCGAAGCTCGAACAGGCCGGCGCCAGCAGCACCACATCGCCCGCCGTCGCGCCTGAAGCCGCCTTCGCCACCGCCGTTGCTAGCGTACCGGCACTTACTATCTTGACAACCCCCACCAGCTGCCGCTCAATCTTTTCGGCCGCCGAACCAATCGTATAAACACTCTTGACCCTTTCACCCAACGGCTTGCCACCCACCTGCGCCATCTGCGTGTAGTCGGAGTCCTTATCTTTCCCGCCAAGGATCAAATGCACGCACCCGGCAAACGACTCCACTGCCTTCATCGCCGCATCCACGTTCGTCGCCTTCGAGTCATTGAAGTACTCCACACCCTTCACCGTCCGCACGTACTCCAGCCGATGCTCGACCGCCTTGAAGCTCGCTACAGCCGCACGAATCTGCTCCGCCGGAACGCCCGCCAGCCGCGCCGCGCACACCGCCGCCAGCACGTTCTCGACGTTGTGCGTCCCCTTCAGGTGAATCTCCGCCACGGGCAGAATCGGCTCCGACTTTCCGCCCTCCTTCTCCACCCAGCACACCACGCCATCGCGTAGAAACGCTCCCTGCCGCACCACCTTCGTCGCGCTGAACCAGTACACCCGCGCCTTGGTCTTACCCGCGCACATCTGCGTCGTCAGATCATCCGCGCTCAGCACAAGCGCATCGTCTGCCGTCTGGTTGGCGAAGATCTTCTCCTTGGCCGCCACATACGCCTCAAAGCTGTGATGCCGATCCAGATGGTCCGGCGTGATGTTCAGAATGACCGCAATCCTTGGATGAAACTCCTCGGTCGTCTCCAACTGGAAGCTCGAGACCTCCAGCACGTTCGTCGTCTCGTCCGTGCTTCCCGCAATCAGCTCGATCACCGGCAGTCCGATGTTCCCACCCACCTGCGTCGGTCGCCCCGCATCGGCAAAGATCTTCCCAATCAGACTGGTGGTCGTCGTCTTCCCGTTCGACCCAGTTACGGCCACGATCTGCCCTTTCAGGAAGCGCGTCGCCAGCTCAAGCTCGCCGATCACCGGTAGCCCGTAGCCGATCACTTGCTTCACCTCCGGCGTGTCGAGCGGCACCCCCGGCGAAACCACAATCAAATCCTGCCGGCGGAACGTCAGCAACCCATGCCCACCCGACTCCACCATTACCCCCGCATCCAGCAGCGCCGGAATCTGCTCCGCCAGCGCAATCGCCGACCGCGTATCGGACACTGTCACCCGCGCCCCCAGCCCTCGCAGAAACATCGCCGCCGAGATGCCGGACTTGCCAATACCAACCACCAGAACGCGCTTATTCTTCAGTTCCATCGATGCCATGCGTACCAGCTTAATGCATCCGTGTGACGGCCTTCTACCCGGGGGTTTGGTATGCTCTGTGTCAGCGAGGAGGTCTCTTGTGACGATGACGATTGAGGTCGAAATCGACGACAGCGGAACAGTCCGTCCGATGGACCCGACCGCCTCGCTACCACGGGGCCGTGCGCGATTGGTATGGCAGCCGGAGACGACGCTCGATCCCGTCTCCCGCGCCATCGCTAACGCCCCACTTGACGATGAACCGGAAAGCGCTGACGAACGCCGCGCCGTCGCCGAGTCCAAGGCATGGCTGGCCGCACATCCCGGCCAGACGATCTCTCACGCCGAGATCATGGCCGAGTTCGAATCGATGCGCCGTTCACAGCCATCTCCGCGTCCGTCCCGGATGGTGATTGCAGACAACGGGCTGGCGTTCTTTCCGGCGAACGGGCGAGTGCTGACACCAGAGATGGTCAAGGCCGCTCAGGAAGACGAGATTGACTGACGCGGCGCATCTTGCCGACGTCAACGTTCTCATTGCACTCCACGACGGCGCCCATCCCCACCATCGCACAGATGGTTCGATACGCGGTTGAGCGAGGGACGGAGCGGCGCTGGTTGGGCAACCTGTCTGCTGACACAGGCCGGGTTCATCCGAGTCATGACGAATCCCAGAATCGGCGGCCACACCATGGCCGAGTCAATGGAGGCGTTGTCGCTTCTTCCAGGACATCCCGGACACTGGTTCTGGCCTGTCGTCGACGACTGGAGCACACTTTCCGCGCCCTTTGCGGAGCGACTCTCCGGCCATCAGCAGATCACGGACACCTGCCTGCTCGGCCTTGCGGTGCGCGAAGACGGCGTCTTGGTCACGATGGATAAGGCGATTCTTCATCTGGCGGGGCCGAAGTACTCTGGGAACGTCCTGTTGCTCGATGGGGATTGACCAAGTCGGGTGCGATAAGCCGACTTATCAGGAGTGACGCTCCTCTATCTCCAAGAGGCCGGTGCCTGCTGACGGAAGCCACTGCGCAATCGACCGCCGAACGGTTTCAAAATGTCATCGACGAGATTCTGCAACAACGAATCATTTCCGCTTGTGTAGAGATGCTCAAATGCATCTGTGAACTCGAGTTCCAGGCTTGGGCTGAAGTTTCGGAGAGCGGCTGGTAAGGCTTTACCAGTGGCCGTCCAGCGCCCGTTTGCGGATAGCACGAAGCCGCCCAGGGCGGGATATAGAGCACTGCCAATCGCAATCCGCTGCGCAGTTGAGTCTGCGGATTTCAGCATCTCGGCGAGATCCGTGATCGCGTATCTGCGTTGCGACGATCTCACATCATCGAGAGGTAATGGTCCGGAAACGAGAAACTCTCGCGCAATATCTTTTGCCTTGTTCTCAATTACGCCATTCGCGCCAAGAATGGAGATTCCCTCGGAAACCATGCAGGCTAAGCTTGCTTCGCCGGAGGGACGCTCAATTTCACGCAGAAAGTACTGCAGGCTACGGTGATCGTGAGCGAATATTTCGAGATCTGCCCCTTCATACAAAGTCATCTCTCTCCAGGCTCCTAAAGGAAGCTCGGAATAAAGAAAGACCAGATCGTAATCGGAGTTTTTCTTCGCTGTGCCTCGCCCTCGCGAACCCGCCAACAATACACAGGGCGGCGCAGGCGCGTAGCTGGCCACAAAGCGCCGCACAAGATCAAGAGCGGTTTCCAGCACTGGTTCTTGCGCTTTCATCTTCACATTCTATTTCTGGAGGTTGGTCCCGACAAACGCTCTTCTCGTGAACCATTGGACAAACGAGGACGGATAGACGTTCTGCCGAATGCCCAAATGAATCATCTTAGCTTCAAAGTCGTCAAAGCCAGCAACGCGAAGATCAGCGCCAGAATCCAGAACCTTGCAATCACCTTCGACTCCGACCACCCCAGGAGTTCAAAATGATGGTGCAGCGGGGCCATCTTGAAGATGCGTTTACCGTTCCGCAGCTTGTAACTACCCACCTGCAGGATCACGCTGAGCAGCTCCATGATGAAGACGCCGCCAATCAACGGCAGCAGCAGCTCCTGCTTGATAACGACCGCAACGGTCCCAATCGCCCCGCCCAGCGCCAGCGATCCCACGTCGCCCATAAATACCTCTGCCGGATGCGCGTTGTACCAAAGGAAGCCAATACTCCCCCCCACCATCGCTCCGCAGAAGACCGTCAGCTCACTGACCATAGGCATACGCTGCAGCTCGAGATAGTCAGAAAACACCACATGCCCGCTGACATAGGTCAGCATCGTCAACGCGCCCGCCGCGATGATCGTGCATCCGATCGCCAGGCCGTCCAGCCCGTCCGTCAGATTGACAGCGTTACTCGCCCCCGTAATGACCACCATCACGAACAGCACGAACGGCACAAACGCCAGCCAGTACAGATGTGGCATATGCAGGAAGCTGTCGATCACAAGATTCGGCCGGAAACGCTTCAGAAACGGCACCATCAGCCGCGTCGAGTAGTTCCCTCGCTGCTCGATTGCCACCAGCGCCACCGCAACCCCGCCGCTCGCCAGGAACTGAAGTATCAGCTTTCCGCGCGCCGAAAGCCCCTTGTTCGTCCGCTTCGTCACCTTCGCGTAGTCATCGATAAACCCGATCCCGGCAAACGCCAGCATCGACAGCGTCACCACCCACACAAACGGGTTTGATAGATCCGACCACAGCAACGTGGGCACCAGGATCGAGATCACGATCAGCAGCCCGCCCATTGTCGGCGTCCCGCCCTTCTTCTGGTGCGACTGCGGCCCTTCCTCGCGAATGTACTGGCCGATCTGGAACTCGCGCAGCCTCGCGATCAGAAACGGCCCGATCAGCAGCCCGGTCAACAGCGCCGTCAGGCTCGCGAACACCGTCCGAAAGGTCAGATAGTGGAAGATGCGGAACAGCCGGAAGTAGGGAAACAGCTTCTGGTACAGCAGCCAATAGAGCAAAGTCGATTCCGCCCCTCAAGATGGAGCGCCCCACGAAAACAGCCTATTTGGGACACAGGCCCATCTTAACAGGCACGGAGACACGGTCAGAGGGAGTTTCCCACCACGAACCAGCGATGCCTCCTCAAGCAATCAACGCCCGTTCCAGTCTTACCCCACGCGATCCCTTCAGCAGCACCACATCTCCCTCGCGCAGATTCTCCCTCATCCAGCTCCCCGCAGCCTCAGCGGACGCCACAAACTCCGCCATTCCGCCACCCTCCCTCACTCCATCCACCAACGCGTTCGCGTCGCCCCGAACTCCAACCACAACCGACACCCCGCGCTCCGCCATCCTCCGCCCACAAGCCGCATGAAGATCCGCCGCATCCGGCCCCAGCTCCAGCATCTCCCCGGCCACCACAATATGCCGCTTCGCCGGCACCGACATCAGCGCATCCACCATCGCATCCAATGCCTTCGGGTTCGAGTTGTACGAGTCATTGATGACCGTCGCGCCATTCCACGTCAGCACCTCGCCCCGGCGATCCCCGGCCCGGAACTCTCCCACCGCCGCCACGCACTCCGCCAGCGACATCCCGCTCTTCAACCCAACCGCGATCGCCGCCAACGCATTCGAAACATTGTGCCGCCCGAGCACGCGTAGCCTTGCCTCCGCATGCTCCTCGCCCGCGACGGCGGTGAATCGCACCCCATCCAGCCCGGCATCGACGACATTCTCCGCTCTTACCGCAGCGCTCTGGGACATTCCATACAAAATCGCCCGGTCCCCCAGCCCCCGCGCAAACGCAGCCACATATGAGTCGTCCGCATTCAGCACCGCAATCCCATCAGCAGGCAGGGACTCCACCAACTCATACTTCGCCTTTGCGATCCCCGCGATCCCCTCCGGAAAGAACTCCAGATGCACCGGAGCAACATTCGAAACCACCGCCCAGTCCGGCTCCGCGATCTTCGCCAGGGCCCGAATCTCGCCAGCGTGGTTCATGCCCATCTCGATCACTGCAATCTCATGCTCCGGCTCCAGCTTCAGCAACTGCAGCGGCAGGCCAAAGTGATTGTTCAGATTCCCCGCCGACTTCAGCACCCGGAATCTGCTGCCCAGCACAGTCGCGACGGCCTCTTTGGTCGTCGTCTTACCCGCCGAACCGGTAACTCCAATCACCCTCTTGCCCCAACGGCGTCGCACGGCGTTCGCAAGCTGCTGCATCGCCCTCAGCACGCAGTCCTCGCAATCATCCGGTACCCGCAGCAGCAGACACGGATCAAGCTCATCCGACGGCATCCAGCTCATCGAGACGACTGCTGCGACAGCACCATTCGACAGCGCCGTTTCGACATAATCGTGCCCGTCGAACCGCTCGCCCTTCACCGCGAAAAAAAGCTCCCCCGCCCCAATCGTCCGCGAGTCGATCGAGTATCCAACCGCCTCATCCTGTGAACGGAACTCGCCCTCAGCATGGATAAAATCCGCAACCTGCCCCAGCGTCAACTTCAATCCGCAACTCCCATCAAAACCTACTGCTCATGATAGTTGCGCATCAGCCCGCCATCCACCACGAAGGTCGATCCCGTCACATACCCGCCATCCTCGGACGCCAGAAAAACCGCCAACCCCGCCACATCGTCCGTCGTCCCCATGCGTCCGAGTGGAATATTCGCCAGTAGCGCATTCAGCTTCGGCTTGTCTGCCATCAATGCCGTATTGATCGGCGTTGCGATCGCCCCCGGAGCGATATTGTTCACCCGGATCCCCATGGGCCCAAGCTCCACCGCCAGGTCGCGCATCACCATGCGTATGCCACCCTTTGACGCGCAGTATGTCGAAAAGTTCGGGAAGACCATGTCCTCGTGGACTGAACTGATATTGATCACCACACCCGGCTTCTTCGCGCTTTGCAGCCGCTTCACAAAGGCCTGTGTAAGGAAGAACGCGCCCTTCAGGTTTGTATCGAGAACAGTGTCATAGTCCTCTTCCGTTACATCAAGGAACGCCGCATGTTTCTCCACTCCAGCATTGTTCACCAGGACGTCACAGCCGCCAAACTGAGTCCATGCCTGCTCGACCAGGTTTTGCGTATCAGAGATCTTGGATACATCAGCATGGACCAGGATCGCCTTCACGCCAAACGCCTCCGCCTTTGCCCGCGTCTCTTCGCCGGCCTCCGGGTGGCTACGAAAGTCGATCACGACGTTCGCTCCTTCGCTGGCAAACCGCAACGCGATACCCTGCCCAATCCCCGATGCCGATCCCGTCACGATTGCAGTCTTTCCCAAAAGACGTCCAGATGCCATAGTCGTTCACCCCTGAGAAGGTAGATGCAAGGCTTCAGCCAATCGCACGTCGGCAGGATTAATCTCCAGGTTATTTTCCGGCTTGCGCTGCCTGTAGCCTTCTTTCGCGAAAGAACCTCGTCAGCATCGCCCCACACTCCTCGCCGAGGAGCCCAGCCTCCACCTCGACCTTGTGGTTCAACTGCGGATGATTCATCACGCCCAGCACCGATCCACACGCCCCAGCCTTGGGATCGCTCGCCGCATAGAACAGACGAGCGATTCGCGCATGTAGAACTGCCCCCGCACACATCGCACAGGGCTCCAGCGTCACGTACAGTGAACATCCCTCCAGCCGATAGTTCCCGAGCAGCTTCCCCGCCGCCCGCATTGCAACGATCTCCGCGTGCGCCGTCGGATCGCTGTCCCGTAGAACGCGGTTGTTGCCCCGCGCGATGATCTCGCCGTCAAGAACAACAACCGCGCCCACCGGTACCTCGCCATCGCGCTCAGCCGCTTCAGCCTGCTCAATCGCGGCCCGCAAAAAGTCGAGATCCTCCACCATCTAGGCCGGTTCCTGCTGCGTCATGCAATGCAGCGTGCCCAGCCCCCACACCAGGTCTACCGCATGAATTCCGATGACCTCACGCTCCGGAAAACACTCCGCGATGATGTTCAACGCCAGCCGGTCGTGGCAGTCGTTGAAGGTCGGCACCAGCACCAGGCCATTCGCGATATAAAAGTTCGCATAGCTTGCGGGCAGCCTCTGGCCATCGAAGATCACAGGATTCGGCATCGGCAACTCGCGCACATCAAATGTACCGCCGCTCAGGTTCCGCGCAGTCTTCAGCCGGTCAAGATTCTCCGCCAGCGGCAGATGATTCTCATCCGCCGTGTTCTTCTCGACCGCCGTCAAAATGGTGTTCTCACCCACAAATCGAGTCACATCGTCGATGTGCCCATGCGTGTCGTCGCCTGCGCATCCCCTGTGCATCCACAACACCTTCTCGATACCCAGATACTCGCCGAACGCCGCCTCTAACTGCTCGCGGCTCACGCCGGGATTACGCTGCTGCACCTCGCTCAGCAGGCACTCCTCAGTCGTCAGCAGAATGCCCGCGCCGTTCGTGTCGATGCTGCCACCCTCAAGCACCAGCCTGTGGTCATTCACTTCCGGTCGAAACTCCGTCATCGCATACAGCTTCGCCACATGCTGCGGAATCTGGTCGTCGCGCCGCCAGTTGTCGTACTTGGCCCAAGCATTGAACTTCCAGTTTGTAATCGCCAGCGCCCCCTCCGCGTTCTTCACAAAGATCGGCCCGGAGTCCCGCAGCCATACCCGATCCGTCGCCCAATGATGAAAGTGCAGCCGGGCCAGGTTGGCCCCGGCACGCTTCAGCAATTGTGTGGCCCGCTTCTCCGCCGGGAGATCGTTCACCAGGATGTTCACGTCCTCCACCCGTGAAAGATGCCGCACAATCTCCGAGTACACCCACGGAATCGGCTGGAACTTCCCAGGCCAGTCCTCGGCGTTGTGCGGCCAAGCAATCCACGTAGCTCCGTGTGGGGCCCACTCTGCGGGCATACGGTAGTCTTTGGGGCGGGGTGTCGTCATCAACCTTGCTTTCTTATCTGCTTCCATTAACGTGAAGAAACTCAATCGATAAACCGGCTGGTGATCCCGCCATACGCATCGATCCGCCGGTCCCGCAGGAACGGCCAGTTCCTCCGCGTATCTTCCAGCAGCTTCAGATCGATCTCCGCGATCAGAATATCCTCGCGGTCATGCGGAGCCTTCGCGATGATCCTGCCGAACGGATCGGCGATAAAGCTGCCGCCCCAGAACTCCAGCCCCGCACCTTCCGGTCCCTTGATGTGCTCCCCGTTGTGGATTACGTCGCCATGCTCGAAGCCAACGCGGTTCACCGCGCCCACGAACACGCCGTTCGCAATCGCATGAGCCCGCTGAACCGTCTGCCAAGCGGAATACTGCGCTTCGCCAAACTCTTCCTTCTCGCTCGGATGCCAGCCAATCGCCGTCGGGAAGAAGAGCGTATTCGCTCCCTGTAGCGCGGTCACGCGCGCGCCCTCCGGATACCACTGATCCCAGCACACCAGCGTGCCGATGTGCCCCTGCGACGTCTTCATCGCCTTAAAGCCCAGATCGCCCGGCGTGAAGTAGAACTTCTCGTAGTAGAGCGGATCATCCGGGATATGCATCTTGCGGTAGATCCCCGCCAGCGACCCATCTTGCTCCAGAACCGCTGCCGTATTGTGATAGAGCCCCGGTGCACGCCGCTCGAACAGCGACGCAATCACCACGACGCCTTCTTCCTTCGCCACCGCCGCCAGCCGCTCGGAGCTCGGCCCCGGAATCGACTCCGCCAGGTCAAACAGCGCATGCTCCTCGCGCTGGCAGAAATACTGCGCCCGGAAAAGCTCCGGCAGACACACAATGTTCGCCCCGGCGCGCGCAGCCTCGCGAACCCGGTCAGCCGCCTTGTCCAAATTCGCCGCCGTATCCGGCTCGCACGACATCTGGATCAGTGCGATCTTCTTATTCTTCAAGGAACCTGCCACTTCAAACCTCCACAACGGCTCAAACAGAGCCTGACTTCCTGATTCTATTCGCAGCAAATCCCCGTAGGGGACGCTGCAGCGCCCGCATCCCGCCCTCAGAAAGGAAAGGTGGGAATCGCTTCACAAAGTTATAAAGGGGACGTAAAGGCTGCGTGAACTTCTTCGCGCTCATCCGCCGGAATCTGATAACTTTAGATTCAAATACTGAGCAAACGATGCGCCGCACGCCTGTCTCCACGGCGCTCTTATGCCTGAACGTACCCACGTCGTTTGAAACCAGTCGTCAAAAACCCATCAGAAAGCCGAGCGTCAGCGAATACTCCTATGACCAAGTACAAACTCGAATACATATGGCTCGACGGCTACAAGCCGGTTCCCAACCTGCGCGGCAAGACCAAGCTTGAGTCCTTCGAAAACGAGCCCACGCTCGCCGACCTTCCGCTCTGGGGATTCGACGGCAGCTCCACCCAGCAGGCAGAAGGCAAGAGCTCTGACTGTATCCTTAAGCCCGTCGCCCTGTATCCCGACTCCAGCCGCATCGACGGATACATCGTCCTCTGCGAGGTCATGCTTCCGGACGGCACCCCCCACCCCACCAACTACCGCGCCACCATCGAAGACGATCCGGACTTCTGGGTGGGCCTGGAGCAGGAGTACTTCCTCTACCAGGATGGCCGTCCCCTCGGCTTCCCCGAGACCGGCTACCCCGGCCCCCAGGGCCCTTATTACTGCGGCGTAGGCTATAAGAACGTCGGCAGCATCGCCCGCCAGATCGTCGAAGAGCACCTCGACCTCTGTCTTGACGCCGGCATCAACCACGAAGGCATCAACGCCGAGGTCGCCAAGGGCCAGTGGGAGTTCCAGATCTTTGCCAAGGGCTCCAAGAAGGCCGCCGACGACACCTGGGTCGCCCGCTACCTCATGATGCGTCTTTGCGAGCAGTACGAGGTCGACGTCGAACTCCACTGCAAGCCCATCAAGGGCGATTGGAACGGCTCCGGCATGCACACCAACTTCTCCACCAAATACATTCGCGAGACCGGCGGACAGCCCTACTTCGAGTCGCTCATGAAGGGCTTCGAGAAGAACGTCGCCGACCACATCGCCGTCTACGGCCCGGACAACCACCTTCGCCTGACAGGTCTGCACGAGACGGCGGCGATCGACCAGTTTAGCTACGGTCTTTCCGACCGCGGCGCGTCTATCCGCATGCCCGTGAACTTCATCAGGAACGGCTACAAAGGCTACCTCGAAGACCGACGCCCGAACTCGCAGGGCGATCCGTACCAGATCGTCTCCCAGATCCTCAAGACGATCAACGAAGTTCCCAAACCCTAACCAGCGGACAACAGCGCAACACACGAACGCCCCGATCTACATTGAGATCGGGGCGTTTCCTTTACATACCCTTGTATGAAGCGTCATCTCGACCGGAGCATTGCAGTCTCATCGCAATGCGTAGTGGGGAGACCCCCGCATTTCGCTTTTCCCTTCAGTGCCGCCACGAAATGGGTGCCCCATCCATCGCAGTCTCATCGCGATGGGTGCGTTACTTACAGCGCCGCCGCCCCAGCTTCAGCCACGGCATGATCCTGCTCACCCGACCCACCACTCACGCCAATCGCACCCACCACCTTGCCATCGACCTTGAGCGGAATCCCACCAGCAAAGATCATCACCTTGCCATCATTCGAAGCATGGATGCCAAAGAACTGGTCTCCCGATTGCGAATGCGTTCCCAGGTCCTTCGTCGTAATGTCGAACGCCCGCGAAGTCCAGGCCTTCTTCTGCGAGATATCGATCGACCCCAGCCAAGCGTTCTCCATCCGCTCAAACGCGACGAGGTTGCCCCCTGCATCCACAACCGCGACGTTCATCGGCTGCCCAAGCTCCTCTGCCTTCTTCTCCGCCGCCGCGATAATGCGACGAGCCTCTGCAAGTCCAATGCTCATGTTCTCTCCTGAAGCGATAAATTGTCTGTTCTAGATACCGCGCAAGACATCCTCTCGGCTGACCTTCTTATGGTCGGAAACCATTCGAAGGATGGCGTTGAGCGTCCCTGTGCGGAGCGGTTTGTGGGCTGGAATCGGAATCGATTGACCCGTCGGAGACTCCGTGCGGATCACGATGTGGCTACCGGCTTGTCGGCTTTCGACATATTCCCAATGGCGGATGAGATGGTCGGCAAGTTCCCGCCCATATAGATTTCTTGGAGTCTTCACGCAACCGCGAGGACTTGCTCAACATGAAGAAAGAGGCGGATTCGTTCTGGTGGCTGAGTACCTTCGACTTCAAAGTACCCCTTGACGGCATCCAGAACCATGTAGCATAGCTCGTCCCATGTGTCCCCCTGTGTCGCAATGGATGGTCCATCGGCAATCGCGACGTAGCCACCATCCGAATCCTGCGTGACGTTGAAGAGGAGTTCGCTCATCTGCTTAGCGTACTCCCGCTCCGATCAGACCGCAATCGCGCGCGTTACCGCACGAAGAAGTCCTTCACCTGCTGCAGCAGCACGTCCCGGCTCACATCGGAGATCGCCTCGGTCAGCGGCAACTGCTTCGGGCAGGCCTCCACACAGTTCTGCGCAAACCCGCACTCCTGCACGCCGCCATCGCCGGCCAGCGCCCGCAGCCGCTCCGCCTTCAGCACGGCTCCGGTCGGATTGTTATTGAACAGCTTGACCTGCGCGATGGTCGCCGCACCCACGAAGTTCGTCGAATCGTTGAACTGCGGGCACACCTCCATGCAGATCGTGCAGGAGATGCAGTTCGACAGCGGATAAAGCTCTTCCTGAAGTTGGGGAAACTGTCTTGGCCCTGAGCCGAGATCATACGTCCCGTCGATCGGCACCCACGCCTTCACCGCCTTCAGGTTCTTGAAGAGCACGCTGCGGTCGACCGAGAGGTCGCGCACGACTGGAAATTTAGACAGCGGAGCCAGCGTGATCGGCTCGCTGCCGTCGGTCAGCTTGTCCACCAGCGCCGAGCACGCCATCCGCGCCTTGCCGTTGATGAGCATCGCGCAGGAGCCGCAGATCTCCTCCAGGCAGTTTGCGTCGTAGGTGATGGGTGCGGTCGCCGTGCCATCCGCCGTGATGGGATTGCACGCAATCTCGCCCAGCACCGAGGTGATGTTCATGTTCGGGCGGTAGGGGATCTCAAACTTCTCTACCGTTGAGGAGCCATCCGGCCCGCTCTGTCGCTTGATCTCAACCTTAATCGTCTTCGCGTGATTGGAAAACACTGGAGCACCCATTTCTAAAAGAATTATTTCCCAAGCACTAGTCGAGCGCGCTTGGACGACTAGTTTTTTCGGCAGCCTCAACAGAACGAAGAGCCGTGGATTTAATAACAAATGACAGTTCAGGCTTAGCGGGATTTCGACTCTCATGAAGTACGGCATGGAGCTCAGGCGTGGTCCACACTGCGACTCGATCAAGCCATACCGCTCCCATGCCATTCTGCATCTGCGGCTGAGTTTCCACTGGCTTCATCCCAACTTTTTGTTCAAAATCCGCAGACACATCTGCGAACTCTACGTGGAAAAGATCCAAGTCAATTTCAGAAAGACTCCCCTTCCAGAACACAAACTGTGTATTTGGAACGGAGATATCGGGAAAATAAATATCTGACAGGAACCGTCCATCCTTGCCGTCCTCTAGAACCGCGATGGCCGCATCACAAAAGACCTGCCTACCCGGAAAACGCTTGTCGGAGCTCATAACGACACTAGAGGCAGCTAGCTTCTCTAATTTCTTACGATTTGGAAAATTGGGATAATGGAGGGCTATCGCTGAAATCTCATCGTCCGGGAGGGAATGTACCTGTTCGGCGGTAAGCGCATGAGGCGCGTCCTGATGACATTCTTGTAGCTTGATCGCAAGCGGAGCATCAGATTTAAGAAACTCCGAAGGCGATTCCCCTAAGCGATGCCCTTTAATTTTAGTCTGAGCAGTCGCAGCCAAGCATATTGCCAAAAAAGCGCAAACCGCGAGTTGTGTTCTCATGTCGCCCCTCTGCAATCTGAGTCACTACAAAAAACCAACTAGAACGCTTTCTGCCCCTACGCACTAGCCGCGTAATTCCTAGCCCGCGGCACGATCAAACTCGTATCCACCTCTTCAAACTCAAACGCCGGCGCACCCTCCACAAACTTCGCCTTCGTCGTCTTCAAAAACTTCTCATCATTCCGCTCCGGAAAGTCCGGCTTGAAGTGTGCCCCGCGAGACTCATCCCGCAGCCGCGCTCCCTGCACAATCACGCGCCCCAGTTCGAGCATGTTCTCAAGCTGCCGCGTAAACGCGAAGCTCGTATTGGCCCACTGGCTCTTGTCCGAAAGATTGATGTTCTTGTAGCGCCCCAGCAGTTCGACGATCTTCGCGTCCGCCTCATCCAGACCGCTGTTATAGCGAATGATGGTGGCATGCTTCGTCATCGTCTCGCCCAGCTCGCGCCATAGCTTGAACGGGTTCTCCGTGCCGGTGGAAGAGAGCAGCCCGTTGTTCTTTTCCTTCTGCCGCTGCAGCTCGGCTGCGTGGCCGCCATCGCCCGGCTGCGCTGCCAGATTCTTCGCATAAGCAAGCGCATTCGGCCCCGCCACGAAGCCGCCGTAGATGCACGAGAGCAGCGAGTTCGCGCCCAACCGATTCGCTCCATGAATGCTGTAGTCCGCCTCGCCCGCTGCAAACACGCCCGGGATGTTGGTCTGCTGTTCGAAGTCCACCCACAGGCCGCCCATCGTGTAGTGCATGCCCGGAAAGATCTTCATCGGCACTTCGCGCGGATCGTCGCCTACAAACTTCTCGTAGATCTCAAGGATGCCTTCGAGCTTGTGTAGCCGCTCCTTGGGAAGATGCGTCAGGTCGAGGTAGACCATCGGCTGCCCGTCGATGCCCATGCCATGCTCATAGACGACCTTGAAGATCGCGCGCGTCGCCACATCGCGCGGCACGAGGTTGCCATACTTCGGATACCACTCTTCCAGGAAGTACCAACGGTCGCCCTCCGGGATAGAACGCGCCACGCGCTTGTCGTTCTTGTCGCGCGGCACCCATACGCGGCCGCCCTCGCCACGCGCTGACTCGCTCATCAGCCGCAGCTTGTCTTCTCCCGGAATCGCGGTAGGATGCACCTGGATGAACTCGCCGTTCGCGTAGAACGCTCCCTGCTGGTACAGCGCGGACTGCGCCGAGCCGGTACACACCACCGAGTTCGTGCTTTTGCCGAAGATCGCTCCGTTGCCGCCCGTGCAGATGATGATGGCGTCCGCTGGAAACGTCCGCGTCTCCATCGTCCTTAGGTCCATCGCGCAGATACCGCGGCACGCGCCATTGGCATCCAGCACCGCGGAGAGGAACTCCCAGCCTTCGTACTTCGTCACCTTGCCTTCAGACTCATGGCGCCGGACTTGTTCATCCAGCGCATAGAGGAGCTGTTGGCCGGTCGTCGCGCCCGCAAACGCTGTCCGCTGATAGAGCGTTCCTCCGAAGCGGCGAAAGTCCAGCAGACCTTCCGGCGTGCGGTTGAACGGCACGCCCATGCGGTCGAGCAGATCGACGATCGCCGGCCCCTGCGCCGTCATGTTCTTCACCGGCGTCTGGTTGGCGAGGAAGTCGCCGCCGTAGACCGTGTCGTCGAAGTGCTTCAGGACGGAGTCTCCTTCGCCCTTCAGGTCCTTCGCCGCATTGATGCCGCCCTGCGCGCAGACCGAGTGCGACCGCTTCACCGGCACAATCGAAAACAGGTCAACCGTACCGCCCGCCTCCGCGATCTTGATGACCGCCGAAAGCCCAGCCAGTCCGCCGCCTACAACGATGATTCTTGGAGCTGCCATGCTTGCTTCCTCTTATTTTGTGTGGGGCGAGTATGGCACTACATTAGCGCCTTGCTTGACTGCTGCCTCAACCTGATCCTCGCGTAGCCAGCGCGTTGAGTTATCGCTATCTTCAACTTTTACGGCACGTGTCCCGCCAGCGGCTATTGCTTGGTCGATTTCCTGGTAGGGAACAAGACGAACAACACCATTGGGATCAAACATTGGGATCGTTCCTGAAAGGAGATGCGAAGTCTGCGTCGGCATTACATCCGCCGGCGCATTCTGATACTGCGGACCCACAAACGCCCACATCCCCCAAAGCCCCATCACGCAAAGCGCCGTCCCAATCGCCGCGCACACATATCCAAATCTCTTCCGAGCGCGATCCCCCGGCGTGATCCCCCACTTCGCCGCGAACAGCCATATCCCATACGCGAAGTGCCACGTCGTAGCCACCATCGCGATCACATAGATCGCCAGCATCCACGGATTCGCGAGCTCATGCTGCACCTTGGCAAACGCCGCTCCCGGATGCTCCGGCAGACTCACACCGCTGAACCGCTGACGCCAGACATGCTGAATGATGTACACAAACGCGATCAGCCCGGTCACGCGCTGCGCGATATACATCCAGTTGCCCGCCCACGGATAGACGTTCACATTGCTGCGTCCGCGGAACGCGATGAACACGCCATACCCCGCATGAAATGCCAGCGG
Source organism: Granulicella aggregans (assembly GCF_025685565.1). Lineage (NCBI taxonomy): Bacteria > Pseudomonadati > Acidobacteriota > Terriglobia > Terriglobales > Acidobacteriaceae > Granulicella > Granulicella aggregans. Next base: position 45,180 of record NZ_JAGSYE010000004.1, on the reverse strand, counting down.
AATGAAGATGAACGCCCACTCCAGCACCCGCACCAAGGGCAGGCTGTTCAGGAACTTCACCTGCTGCGCGTAGGCAAGCGGCCCATGGATCGCTTCAAAGTTGGAAAGAATATGCTCGACTAAAAACGCGCCAATCGGCACAATTCCCGAGAGCGAATGCAGCTTGCGCCACAGAAACGAGTTCCCCTGCCCAGCACGCAAAGGCTGCACACCACGAGTTGTCGAAGAGGAAGGTACAGGCGGAGCGACAGTTGCCATGGGAAGAGCTCCTTACGGGCACGCATCGGCAAAAACAGACGCGCAACTCGGATTATTCCGCCCGCATTCAACCAGCGTCAAGAAACCGTCCGCTCAATGTCCGATTATCGAAGTGTTTGTGCGAAATTCTCTATCCCATCAAATCGCCGCTACGGCCATCAACTTCGGCAGCAGATCCCGCAACGCCCGTCCACGATGACTCAACAACATTCGCTCAGCATTTCCGATCTCCGCCATCGACCCGGTCGCGCCCTCTGGCAAAAAGTAAGGATCGTACCCAAAGCCGCCATCGCCTTGGGCCGCCGCAAGAATCCATCCTTCAACCGTGCCGTCACCCACAGCCAGCACATTCCCATCACGAGCCGCCACCAGCGCGCAGCGATATCGCCCTGCCCGCGCCTCAACGCCTTCAAGTGCCGCCATCAGGCACGAATTATTCCGGACATCCACCGACCCTTCGCCCGCAAACTTCATGTCCTCCGCATACCGGGCCGACCGCACACCGGGAGCGCCACCGAGAGCATCGACCTCCAATCCCGAGTCATCCGCAATCACAATCTCCCCCGGCGCAAACAGCGAGTAATACGTAGCCTTGATCCGAGCGTTCCCCTCAAACGTATCTTCATCCTCGTCCGGCGCGGCGATCCCCTCCAGCCCTGGCAGCGGCAGCAGGTTCGCGTCGCCCTTCGCAGCAATGGCAAAGTCCCGCAGCTTCCCCTTATTCGTGCTCGCAACCAGCAGTCTTCTTGTCATAGGTCCGTCTTCGCCGCCGGCCCGCCGCGAAGCTCCATCTTCCAACCCAATATCTTCGCCCGAGCAGCAGCGGCCTCCGCCTCGGCAATCATCCCCTTCTGCTGGTAGATCATCGAAAGCCTCGTTACCGCCAGCACATCGTCCGGCTCTTGTTCGATCAACTGCTGCGTTCTCGCCAGCGCCTCATCGACTCGTCCCGCATCCACCAAAGCCCGGATCAGGCCATGTGCAGCTTCAACATCACTAGGCCGTAAAGCCAGCACCTGCTCGAACATCTCCGCCGCTCGAGAAGCGTTCCCCTCGGCCATGCACTCTAATCCTGCATCAAACACTTCAGTGATGTTCGAATGCATACTGGAAATATCGGCAGCATCGGTCTCGCGGCTCATCCCCTCACTATAAATCTCTCCCATTCGGCCCGTTTATTAGCTGCAACACTGCGATCTTTAGAGGAGATTCATGGCCACAATGAAGTCCCACACTGCCTACCTGACGCTCAACACGAAGGAGCGTTATGAGATGGTGCACCTTACGCCCGAGATCGAAGATATCGTCCATGAAAGCGGCATCGACGACGGTCTCTGCTTCGTCAGCCCCATGCATATCACCGCCGCCATCTACGTCAACGACCACGAGGATGGCCTGCTCGAAGACATCTCTCAGTGGCTCGAAAACATCGCCCCACGCTGGCCCGGATACAAGCACCACCATACCGGCGAAGACAACGGCGACGCTCATCTAAAGTCGCTCCTGCTGCATCACGAGACGACGCTGCCCATCACCAAGGGCCGACTCGACCTCGGCCCGTGGCAGCGCATCTTCTATGCGGAGTTCGATGGCCGGCGCGACAAGCGCGTCATCGTCAAGATACTTGGCCTAACAAAGTAGCCTGGACTCCTGCCGGACGGGCCCGCTACGCGCGGAGCGGTCACTTCGTGACATGTATACCGCTTCGCGTGGGCCTCACGTTGGTCAGCATAGGGTTCATCTTGCGACCAACGGGAGCACCACGCGAAGCCCAATACCGCACGAAGTGACCGCCGTCCGCGTAGGGCGTCCTTACGATACCTGGCCTGACAAGACAATGATGTCCACACGCCGGTTCTGCGTGCGGCCTTCTTCCGTGTCGTTACTCGCCACGGGATGGAACTCCGCATAGCCAGCCGCCGATAGATTATTGGCGTCAATCGTATGCCGCTCAATGATGAACCGAGCAATCGCCGACGCCCGCGCCGTCGACAACTCCCAGTTCGTCGCATACTGCTGCGTGTGGATGGGCACATTGTCCGTATGACCTTCCACGCGCAGCCGACGATTAGGCAGAGCCTCGATGATTGTCGTCAGAATATGCAGCGACGCCGGGTTCACGTCCGCCGACCCCGACGCGAAGAACCCAGCATCATGCAGCGAAATCACCAGCCCATCCGGAGCAATGCGCGTGGTCACGCTGCCCGCTGCCAGCTTCCCCTGGCTCACCTGGTTCGCCACCACCTGGTCGATCGCCTTCTTCAACTCTTCTGGACTCAACTCGGCCATGGGCAAGGGGACAGGCTTGCCCGAAGAGGTCGCCCCGCCCGCGTTCATCAACGAGATCGTCTTCGAACTTGGATCGAAGACGCCCATCTCCGAGAACGCAGACTTCATCGCATCCGACACCTGCACCTGCTTGCGTTTGTCCCCACGGCTCGAAGCAAACAGCACCACGAAGAATGCGAAGAGCAGCGTGATGAAGTCCGCGTAAGACACCAGCCATCGCTCGTGGCTCACATGCGATACCGCTTTCTTCCTCATTATTTAATCCTGCGATCTTCTGCCCGCTGCTCTTCAGCGCGCGCTTCCAGCAGATAAGTATTCAGCTTCAACTCAAGCATGCGCGGGTTCATGCCTTCAAGGATCGACACAATACCCTCCAGCACCATCTCCTTCACCACCTGCTCCTCGCGATGCTTGATCTTCAGTTTTCCCGCAATGGGGAGATAGACGAGGTTCGCCAGTCCCACTCCGTAGATCGTCGCCACAAACGCTACGGCGATACCTTTACCCACTTCATTGATGTTCTCCAGATGCTGCATCACCTGGATTAGCCCCAGCACCGCGCCAAGAATTCCCACCGTAGGCGAATACCCGCCCGCAGCCTCAAACACCGAGGCGATCTTCTCTTCAATCTCCGCGCCGTTCTCCAGCTCCAGGTGCATGATCTGCCGTATAGAGCTTGGATCCATGCCATCGACGGCAAGCATCAGCGCCTGCTTCATGAAAGGCTCCGCGATGCGCGGCAGGTCTTCGTCGAGTGAGACCACGCCACTCCTGCGCGCCTTGTTGGCAAACTCCACAATCTGGCTCAAGGTCACCTGCGCATTCGAGACCTCTACCGTGAACACCCTCGCCACCTGTCGCACCGCGGCCATGAAGATGCTGAAAGGGAACTGCAGCAGCACTGCCCCGCCGGTGCCGCAAAGCACGATGATCGCAGCGGTCGGCTGCGTGATCTGGGCGATGCTCCCGCCCTCCATCAACATGCCGCCCAGGATGCCCAGCAGGGCCAGGGTTATGCCCATCACACTGGCGATGTCCACAGGAAGTTCCTTTCTGACCCGCAATCACTGCCACTACAAGTCGCCCATCAGGAGTTGGAAGAGCCCACGAGCGCAGGCTTGGCCGGATTTGGGTTCGCACCTTCCACCGGCTTGCCGGTCAGAAACATGCGCGCGTCCGGCCAAGCTAAACGCAGCACCTTCGCCCGATGCTCGATGCACCGCTGCACCACGGTCTCGCATGTCTCGACCACCAGGATCTTCTCTCCGGTCGTCAACGACAGTGTCGTATCCGGCGCCGCTTCGATGTACTTGATCGTGTCGCAATTAATAGAGAACTTATTACCGTTCAGCCTGGTCAGCTCAATCATCGGATGCCCCGCCTCGAATGCTTCATCGGCGGCCACTCCCCACTCACGAGCCGACTTTCAAGGAATCGACCTTCATCCTTCCCGCCACCGCATACTTCCCGTTCTCGCATTCAGACACGCTAATGCGAAAAGTCCCGTCGCCGATGAAGTCTGGGAACGCGGAGCCTTCCGCATGATGATCGGGACCTGCAAGAGCTCGTGGGCAACAGGGTCCGATCGGCACTCGGGGCAGACTCGGCGCTGATGTCAAAACCTTGATACCACCAAATCGTTAGTACAGGAGCGGAACACAATGTCCTTGAGTGTCCTCAACAATATCTCGGCACTATACGCGCAGAATTATCTGAACCAGACTCAGGCGAGTCTGCAGACGGTCCTGCAACAGCTCTCTTCCGGTTCACGGATCAACAGCGGCGCGGACGACGCGGCCGGCCTTTCAGTCGTTAACGGCTTGCAGGCCAACGAAGCCGCCCTGCAACAGTCCGCCCAGAACGCCACCAACGGTACCGGACTTCTGCAGACCGCAGACGGAGCTTTGGCCCAGGTCACCAGCCTCCTCACCCGCGCTGTAACTTTGGCGACAGAGTCCGCAAACTCCACCCTCAACTCTCAGCAGGTCAGTTCCGCTAACCAGGAGTATCAGACCATCCTCTCTGAGATCGGTGCAATCGGCTCGTCGACGAACTTCTCCGGCAACCAGGTCTTTACTGCTAACACCACGAACCTTTTCGTATCCGATGGTTCAGCCACTGGTGCCAATACGTACAACGACACGGTAGGCATCCTCACAACGGCCAGCGTAGGTCAGAGTCCGTCCACCGGCGGAGTCTCCACCGGAGCCGTGACGGTCGCAGCAGCCGGCAGCACCTCCGCCGCCAGCGTGCAATCGACTGGCACCATTACCCCAACCAATGCAACCGACCTGATCAGCGGCACCATCGCTGTTTCCTTGTCTGGCGGCACCGCGAACAACTTCTCCGTGACTGGCCTTACCGCCAGCCAGTTCACCGCAGCCTTCAACGCCAATACGACGTTCTCTTCGCAGGGGATCACCGCAACCGTCAACACTGGAACAGGCGTGATTACCATCAAGGGGCCCGTCAGCGGCATCGGCGGTTCGGTAACCTTTACCAGCAACTTGACGTCGACCACCGCTGCCGGCGTTACGGACACGGCTCCGGTTGCCGCTTCCGGCACGGCTGCGGTCGATGGCCGTTCGCTGGAGAGCATCGTTCTGTCTACCTTGCCCACCACGGTTGCGGGAACGCTCACCATCGGCGTAGGTACCGGCGCCCAGACCTCCATCACCGTGAACGCAGGCACGACCGGTAGTCAGTTGGCCGCGCAGATCAACGCCAACACAACCTTTCAGAATGCCAACATCGTCGCATCCTACAGCTCTACCACTGGCACGCTCAGCATCTATGGGCCTGCAGGTACGGGCTCAACCCTCAACTTCACCGGAAGCGCCCTGACCCAGACCACCAAGGCCACGCCTGGTGCCGGGGTCAACTTCACTGACCAGAGCATCAACACCCTGACCGCCAGCAATGCTTCGGCAGTGCTGACCAGCCTAACCTCTGCCATTGCAGACGTCGCGTACCAGCGCGGTATTCTCGGTGCCAACATCAACCAGCTCAACGCCGCGGCTGGCGTTGCGAACACGGCAAACGTCAATCTCACCTCCGCCTCGAACGCAATTCAGGCGACCAACTACGGCCAGGCAACCAGCGACCTCGCAAAGTACGAGGTTCTGAGCCAGACGGGCATCAGCGCTCTCGCCCAGGCCAACACCGTGCAGCAGGAGATCCTCAAGCTGCTGCAATAAACCGCCACACTCTACGGCGGGTAAGGCCTCATGGGTCTTACCCGCATTTTTCCGTTAGCACCTCAACCGCTTCTCACTATTTGCGCCGCACAGTGGCAGCCGAACTGCTCTGAAAAGGTAAGTTCTTACAGCCCCGTCACCGCCGCCGGTCACACGACGACCGCGCACGACGGACAGAGATACACACGGAGCGCCCATCATGGGAACTGTCGGATTGAACTTTGGCTCGGCCACCAGCGGCGCGGGCTTCGACGTCGCCACCACCGTCACCGCGATCCTCGCCACGCAGCAGGCCATCGAGACACCCTGGAAGACACAACTCGCCGCCCTGCAGGCGCAGGACACCGTCTTCAGCACGCTCGGCACGGACCTCTCCACGCTCAGCACCGCCCTCTCGTCACTCACCTCCTTCGATGGGGTCCTCGCGGAGAAGCAGGGCTCAAGCTCCAACACCAATGTCCTCACCCTCACCAGTGCCGACACCACCGCCGTCGCCGGCAGCCACAGCGTCGTCGTCACCTCGCTCGCCACCACGGCATCGAACTACTCGGACTCTATCGCCACCGCCAGCGACACCCTCAGCGGCAGTCTCACCATCAACGGCCATCAGATCAGCGTCGTCAGCGGTACCAGCGACACCCTCCAGACCTTCGCCACAGCGATCAACAACGCCGCCGTCGGCGTCACCGCCAGCATTGTCACGGACGCCAACGGATCGCGCCTCTCCATCACCAGCAACACCAGCGGCGCGGCGGGCGCCATCACCGTCTCGAGCTCGCTCACCGATTCCACCACCAGTACGGCCATCGCCTTCCACACCGCACAGGCAGGGGCTAACGCCGCCCTCACCGTGGATGGCCTCGCCGTATCCAGTGCATCCAATACCGTCACCGGCGCTATTCCCGGAGTCACCTTTCAACTCCTCTCGTCCTCTCCTGGCACCACCGTCCAGATCCAGGTCACCAACGACAACACCGACATCGAATCCGCGGTCAGCTCGCTCGTCAAGGCGTACAACGCCGTCATCGCAGACATCTCCGGCCAGGAAAAAAACGACTCTTCGGGCAACCCCGAGCCGCTCTATGGCAGCCCTACGCTCTCTCTCATTCAGACCCAGCTCCAGTCAGCCATCTTCGGGGGCTCAGCCAGCGGAAGTATCAACAGCCTCTCGCAGCTTGGCATTACATCCAACACGGACGGCACGCTCACCCTCGACACCAGCACACTCGACAACGCGCTTAACGCCAACTTCTCCGACATCGTCGGCTACTTTCAAAACTCCGGTAGCTTCGGCCAGACGTTCAGCACGACGCTCAGCAACCTTGGGAACACCTCGGTCAACGGTGCAGTCTCCCTCGCGCAGCAACAGAACTCGACCGAGGAGACCAGTCTTAACGCCAGTATCACCGCGCAGGATGCCCTCATCGCACAGCAGCAGACGACCCTTACCGCCGAACTCACCACCGCAGACCAGGAGCTCCAGGCCATCCCGGAGCAACTGAGCGAAATCAACCAGATCTATAGCGCCATCAGCGGCTACAACGAGTACACGAACAGCTAAGGAAGTCCATGGACAGCAGCAGCTATCGGGAAAAGGCACTTGCGGGAGCCACCGGCGTTGAACTCGTCCTCGCCCTCTACGACGGCGCGATCCGATTTCTCCATCGCGCGGTTCAATGTGTCGAAGAGGAAGACACTCAGGGCCGCAGGATGGCCGTCAAGAAGGCCATCGATGTCTTCATGTACCTCCAGGCCCGACTGCGGCCAGACGTCGGCCCAACCCAAGCGGCTGTGCTCTCGGACTTCTATGCGGCCATGTTCACCATGACGCTCGAGGCCTCGCACAACTCCTCGAAAGAACAGCTTTTGGAGGTCATCGCCTGTGTCCGCAACGTCCGCGAAGCCTGGGCCGTAGCCGCAAAGGACCCCGTCGCGGGAAGAGTCCTCCCCCGCGAACTCCGCACCCAGGAAGAGACCTTCGTCCCCAATACATCTCGCCTCGAGATGCCCACTGGCGAAGCGAAACGCTCAAGCTGGAGCGCATAACTCTCAACTCTGATTCCGCATCCTCAAAGAATCGTCATCTCGACCGGAGCGAAGCGCAGTGGAGAGACCCCCGAATTTCGCCTTTGTCTTCGTACTACAACCCTAGCTCGTCACAGCAATCTCTTCTTCCAACTGCTGCTTCTCATAAAGCCCGCTGTAATACCCACCCTCTCCAATCAACTCTTCGTGGGTGCCAAGCTCCACAATCCGTCCCTCGACCAGCACCGCAATCCTGTCCGCGTTCCTCGCCGTCGACACCCGGTGCGCAATGAGAATCGTCGTTCTTCCCTGCATCACCTCGCGAAGCCCGCCAAGGATCTGCTCCTCCGTGTAGGTATCGACGCTGGCCAGAGCATCGTCCAGCACCAGAATCTTTGGATCGCGAAGCACCGCACGCGCAATCGCCGTCCTTTGCTTCTGCCCTCCGGAGAGCGTCACCCCACGCTCGCCCACCATGGTCGCGAAGCCCTTGGGAAACTCCAGGATCTCCGTCTTGATATGTGCCGTCGAAGCCGCCGCTTCCACCTCCGCATCGGTCGCGCTCGCAACGCCAAACGCCACGTTCTCCCGGATCGTATCCGAGAATAGAAACGTCTCCTGAGGCACAAATCCAACGCTTCGGCGCAGGTCCTCAAGCCGGTACTCCCGGATCGACCGCCCATCGATCAGCACACTCCCCATCGGTGCGTCGTAGAGCCGCGGAATCAGGTTCACCAGCGTCGTCTTGCCCGACCCGGTTGGCCCCACAATGGCCAGGCTCGACCCCGCCGGAATCTCCAGATCGATATCCGACAGCACCGGCGCGCCCTCGTTGTAAGCGAAGTTCAGATTGCGAAAGCTGATTGCGCCTTCGATCTCCTCCGCCGTGTGCGCCGCGCCCTCCGCGTCACGAATCGTCGGCACCTCCTTCAACAGCTCGTCGATACGCACCACCGAAGCCGTGCCACGCTGAAAGAGATTCACCACCCAGCCCACCGCGATCATCGGCCACGTCAACTGCACCATGTACACGTTGAACGAGGTAAACTCGCCCACCGAGATGAAGTGCGACACCACCTCGTGCCCACCCACCAGCAGCGTAATCATCAGCGACAGCCCGAGCACAAACTCCAGCGTCGGCCAAAGCATCGCCATCAGCCTTACCAGCAGCAGGCTCCGCCGGATGTACTCCTGATTCGCCTTCTCGAACGACGCGATCTCCGCATCCTCCTGCGCGAACGCCCGGACCAGCCGCGCTCCGGAAAAGTTCTCCTGCGCCTTCGCCGAGATGTCCGAGAACATCGCCTGGATCCGCTCGAACCGCGTATGAATCCGGTTGCCGAAGTACTGCACCAGCACTGAAGCCAAGGGCAGCGGCACGAACGCAAAGAACGTCAGCTTCGGGCTGATCCTGTACATGAACGGCAGCGCCGCCGCCGTGAACACAATTGTGTTCGCGCTGTACATGATCGCCGGGCCCAGCAGTTGCCGCACCGCGTTCAGATCGTTGGTCGTTCGGGCCATAATGTCGCCCGTCCGATGCGTCTGGTAGTAGCTAGCCGACTGACGCTCCAGATTCGCGAACATATCGTTCCGCAGATCGAACTCGATCTTGCGCGAGACCCCGATCACCACCTGCCGGGTCAGGTAGAGAAACAACCCTGAAAGCACCGCCAGCCCCACCAGCCGGAGCGCGTGATACATCACCTTTTGCTCGGTGATGCCGGAGTGCATATCGTCGATCGCGTGCCCAATCACCAGCGGGATCAGCACCTTGACCACGTTATAGAAGACCGTCGACACACCGCCCAGGGCAAGACTCGGCCAGTAACGCTTCAGATAGGGTGCTAACGGCGCGAGTCTCTTGAACATATTTCTGTCGGAATCTCCTTACGTTAGAGACGGCAAAGGCGGCTGAAGATTCTCAGCCGCCCATGTTTCTGAGTCCACCTTACTTCGAAGGCGGTGTAGCCGGCTTATCCGGAGCAGGCGGAGTCGCAGGCTTGTCCGCCGGTGGAGCGGTCGCTGGCGCGCTAGCTGGCGGAGGCGTTGCCGGGGCACCAGCAGGTGCCGCAGCAGGCGCATCCGCAGGCTTGGCCGGTGCTTTCGGAGCAGCGGGCGGTGCAGGAGGCGTCGGCGGCACAGGAGGAGTATCCGAGAAGCTGATCAGCTCCACATCAAAGATCAGATTCGCCTTCGCTGGCATCCGCGGCGGATTTCCCAACGGCCCATAAGCAAGCTGATACGGCACGAACAACCGGCGCTTTCCACCGACGTGCATTCCCTCAAATCCCGTGTCCCATCCGATAATCACGCGATGCGCGCCATACGGGAACGTAAACGGCTCCTTGCGGTCCAGCGAAGAATCGAACTTGGTTCCATCGGGAAAGTATCCCGTGTAGTTCACCGTGTAGTACTTCCGCGGCTCAGCCAGTGGCCCGGTGCCAATCTTCGTGTCGATGTACTTCAGCGAGTACATCGTATGCGGCACGCCAACCACCTTCGGCGGCCCCGCAGCTGCCGTTTTAGCAGTCGCCGTCGTAGCGGCATGGTGAGTGACAGGCTTCGCGGCAGTTGCCGGAGCGGGTGTCTGAGCGAGGGCGGCGGAGGAGAGCGCGAACACTGCGAGAGCAAGCTTCATAGATGCCTCTATCCTACCGTCTCCAGCCGCTACTTTGTGTGAACTGTGTCGGCGTCAGGTCCGGGTTCCGGGTGCCCCATCCATCGCAGCTTCACCGCGATGGGTGGGATTCCCCTTCTACGTCGGCGTCCGCAGCAGCAAATACGCCCCAGCGATCCCGAACAAGACATCCGGCGACCACGCCGCCAGCACCGGCGGCAGCGTATTCACATTACCCATCGCCTCAAACAGTCCCGCCACCACCCAGTATGAGATCGCCAGCCCAATCGCCGTCGAGATCCCCACCAGCGACCCGCGCTTGCCCATCGACAGCGCAAACGGCACCGCCAGGATCGCCATCACCAGCGTCACCACGGGGTAGGCGATCTTCTTCATCAACTGCACCCGCAACCGCATCGTGTCGAAGCCGCTCTGCTTCAGGTCGCCGATATAGTCGGACAGCTCCGCAAACGACATCTCCTGCGACTGCAGATCTTCCTTCTTGAAGTACGAAGGCTGCTCCTTGATCTCAGGAAACTCGGCCACCGCGAACGGCTCATACGTCCCCACCGTCTCGCCCGCAAACGTCCTCTGCCATCCCTGGTCGAAGATCCAGTTATGCCCGTCCCACCGCACCGACGAGGCAAAGATCCGCCGCCGCAGCACAAACGTATCCGGCTCCAGCTCAAACACCGTCAGGTTCGCAAAGACATCCTTGTTGCTGTCGAAGAACTGATAGTAAAAGATCCTCGCCGGCTCGCCAGCCGCTGCCGGCTGCACGATCCTTCCAGATTTCCCCGTCGTTGTAACAGCCGGAACCGCAGTAGATCCCGTCTGTCCCGAGATCCACTTCCGGTCTGGCCGCAGGAACGTCTGCGCCGGCTTGTTCTTGATCACCGCCCGCAGCGCTTCCTGCCGCCGGTTCGCCCCCGGCAAGTAGTACTCGTCGAAGGCGAACAGCGAAGCCGCCAGAACCGCCGCGATCACCAACACCGGAGCAACCACGCGATACAGACTGATCCCCGTAGCCTTCATCGCCGTCAGCTCCGACGAGCGATTCAAGGCACCAAACGTCACCAGCACCGCGACGAGAGCGCAAAGCGGCGTCACCGCCGAGATGATGTACGGAATCAGATTCACCAGATACTCGCCCACCGTCACCAGCGCGGTCCGGTTGCGGATGATGTCGCCGATCAGCTCAAAGAAGGTGAATACAATGAACAGCACCGCGAAGCTCGACAGAACGAAGAAGAAGTTCGTCACGAACTCCCGCATCACGTAGTCGTCCAGCAAAAGCGGAAACCGTATATGCAACGTGGCGCGGAAGATCGCAAGCCTCTGCGCCATGGTGACCCGCTCCGCAGCCCCCGGCCCGTCCTCATCGCGGCTCATCATCCGCTCCAGCATCCGTCCCAGCCACTGCCCCACGGACGCAAAGATGTTCAGCGCAATGCCGCCACGCGACAGCTGCTGCAGCAGCAGCACGCCCGCAACCAGAAAAATCAAATTCGCCGACCACACCCCCACAAACGGCGACACCTTCCCCGACTTCGCGAATGCCACACCCACGAGCGAAGTGAGGTAGTACACAAACACCAGCGCAATCGCCAGCACGATCCCTGTGCTCCGGCCGCTGCGCTTCGAGGACAACCCCAGCGGCACACCCACCAGCATCAACACGATGCAGGCAAACGGGTAAGAGAACCGCGAGTTCAGCTCGATCAGAAACGGCCTCGAAGAAAAATCCTTCGCATCCTTCGGCGCGACCCGGCTCAGCTGGTAGACCTCCGCCAGGCTCAGTGCATGGATCGGCGTATCCGAACGGCTCACCCTTGTGCCGTTCTGTACCCCAGTCTGCAGCGGTATATCCGTCGTCGTAAACGTCGAGATGTCGTACTGCCCAGGATTGCTCGCGGAGACCTGGTGCTGCGTCCCATCCAGCAGATGCAGCCGGATTGTTGCGCCGTCCGCCCCACCCGGAAGCGCGTTTGCAGATCCAGGATCGTTCACCACCACGGCCTTGTCCGCCGTCGTAATATGAGGCGACTCCGGATCGCTCAAGTCCGCGAGAAACACATGCTTCCAGATCGAAGCCCCGCCCAGCGCAGGCTTCACTTCCTGCACGTACAACACGTAGTTCTTCAGGTCCTCGTAGAAGACCCGAGGCTGTACCTCGAACGAAGCCTGGCTCGACTTCAGCGAACTCTCCAGCCCTAACAGCGCCGCCGCCGATCTCGGTGCCAGCCAGATCGAGTTCACCAGCCCCGCGGCCATGCCCGCAATGGCGAGTATCGAAACGATCCGCACGAACCCCAGCACGCCCATCCCGCTCGCGCGCATCGCCGTAATCTCGCTATCGGCCGCCAGCCGGCTCAGACCCAGCAGAATCCCCACCAGGATCGCCATCGGGATCGTCACCGTCAGCGTATTCGGCAGCATGTACAGGATGATCCGGCACACATCGCCCAGGCTCGCCGAGTTCCGCACCGCCAGCCCCAGAATGTCCGAGAGATGCTGCATGAACAGCACAAACGTGAACAGCACCCCGCCCAGCACCGCATGGGACGAAACTTCGCGAAGGATATACCGGGTCAGCAGGCGCATCAGATGGTCTGATTCAGTGTAGCGCGGCCCGATTCCGCATCTCCCCAACCCGCCAATTCGCGCCCTACTGCCCCGTCATCTCGACCGGAGCGTAGCGAAGTGGAGAGACCCCCGCATTGGCCTTTGTTTCTCAGCCATCTACAGCTACAATCGGCGCATGTTCGCCTCCATCACTTCCGCCGAAAACACTCCGCAGCGCTGGAGATCCCGAGCGAACCCGCCCCGCTTCCGCACAACGATCAATCTACTGATGACCGTTATCGTGTCTTTAGGTTTGTTCCGCAGAACAATCAACAACCCAAATAATGTGCTGATAATCTCCTCGGCGATCCTAGTCCTCCTAGAAATTCCGATGATCAGCTATACCGTTTTTCGAATGTCTTCCAACGTCAAGCTGAGAGAGAGTTGGATAGGTCGCCAAACCGTACCGCCGTGGATCGACAAGATTACGCTGCTACTGATCGCTCTAAGTTTCATCTGCTTTTTGGGAGATTGGGTCGGCCTGCCGGGCAAGCAGTGGAACCTATGGTCCGATGCCGCGTTTCCGTTTTTCTGGCTATTCATAGCCTTCGGCGACACCAATTTCACCCGCGAGTCGCCCGATGAGCAAGACCTGGCCGAGACTCAAAGAAGATGGGCCTTCGCTTATAAGCTGGGCTGGCGGACTGGGTCATTCTTCTCGATCCCAGCCCGCAACATCCCGTCTATTTAGACCGCACCGCGATCACTTCAATCTCCAACAGCGCCCACGGAGCCGCCAAAGCCGCAACCTGCATCGCCGAACGCGCCGGCTTGTTCGGCTGTTCCTTCGTCCCAAAGAACTTCGTGTACGAGGCCATCATCCCAGCGAAGTCCAGCTTGTTGCCCTTGGCCGGATCGCCAGCCATGAACACGGTCATCTTCACGACATCCTTCATGTCCAAACCCTGCTCCTTCAGCAGCGCCTGAATCTTCATCAGCTCCGACATCGCCTGCTGCTCGGTATCGCCATAGACCGCCGGAGTTCCCTTGGCCGCATCCGCCGGAGTGACCGGGTCAGCCAGTTGTCCGCTCAGATAAAGCGTGTCTCCCGCCCACACACCGCTTGCAATCGCCGCTTTGGGGTTCGGCTGTAGATGCTTCACTTCGACGCCCTGTGCCTGCGACGCATACGAAACGCCAACCATCGCCACCGCAATCGCGGCGGACCGCAACTTATGAATGAACATGAACTTTCCTCCGAGTGATACTGCCTAAGATAACGCACCCACCCCAAAATCCCGTCATCCTCATCTGAGAAGCGTCATCTCGACCGGAGCGCAGCGCAGTGGAGAGACCCCGCATTGGCTGTTGCAATTGCTTATACTGCCGCTGCCGGGTTCCGGGTGCCGGGTGCCCCATATCTGGCAGCCTCATCGCCAGATGTGGGTTCGCGGAACAAATCTAAAGCTGCCCCCGCACTAGCTCCCACGTCTTCGAGATCCCCGCCTCAAGCCCCGTCTTATGCCGCCACCCCAGCCCATGCAGCCGAGCCACATCCATCAGCTTCCGCGGCGTCCCATCCGGCTTCGTCGCATCGAAGACTAACTCCCCGGTAAAACCCAGCACCCGAGCCACCGTCTCCGCCAGCTCACGGATCGTCACATCCTCACCCGTTCCAATGTTAATCAGCGGCGGAGCATCCTCGACGAGCAGCGTCCCAAACTTCTCTTCGTCCAGATTCATCAGAAACAGACAAGCCTCGGCCACGTCGTCCGAGTACAACAACTCCCGCCGAGGCGTCCCACTCCCCCAAACCGTCACAGTCGCAGCGCCCGACTTCACCGCATCCGCAGTCTTGCGCATCAGCGCGGGCAGAACATGCGATGTATTCAGGTCGAAGTTGTCCCCCGGCCCATAGAGATTCGTCGGCATAGCCGCAAGATATCGCGTCCCATACTGCCGGTTGTAAGCCCAGCACATCTCGATGCCCGCGATCTTCGCCAACGCATACGCTCGGTTCGTCGGCTCAAGAGGCCCCGTCAACAAACACGATTCAGGCATCGGCTGCGGCGCAAGCTTGGGATAGATACACGACGACCCCAGGAACAACAGCCGCTTCACCCTGGCCTGACGGCTCGCTTCGATGATGTTGGTCTCCATCACCAGGTTCTCGCGGATGAACTCCGCCGGATAGGTATCGTTCGCCAGAATCCCGCCCACCTTCGCCGCAGCAAGAAACACAAACTCCGGCCGCTCCTCCGCGAAGAACTCCGCCACCGCCCGCTGGTCCGTTAGATCCAACTCGGCCCGCGTCCGCAGCAGCAGGTTCGAATACCCCGCCGCCTCCAGCCCACGTACAATCGCCGACCCCACCAGCCCGCGATGCCCTGCCACAAAGATCCTACTGCCCTTGTCCATACCCCACCCAAAACATCGCGCTACACCCTATCCCCTACACCCTGCCTTTAGTTCTCCCGCACGTTATACGCAGCGAACCCATGCTTCCGCACCAGCGCATCACGCTCGGCAGACTTAAGATCCGCCTCCACCATCTCCCGAACCAGGTCATCGAAGCTCGTCCTGGGCGTCCATCCAAGCTCCCGGCAGGCCTTCCCCGCATCGCCCAGCAGTGTCTCCACTTCGGAAGGCCGGAAGTACCGTGGATCGACTCCAACGATGACGTTGCCATCTTTGTCGAGGGCCTTCTCGTCCACGCCTGAACCCTGCCATGCCAGTCCGAGCTCCAGCAACTCCGCGCAGCGCTTCACAAAATCTCGCACGCTGTACTGCTGGCCGGTAGCGATCACGAAGTCCTGCGGCTTCTCCTGCTGCAGCATCAGCCATTGCATCTCGATGTAATCGCGCGCATGTCCCCAGTCGCGCAGCGCATCCAGATTTCCCAGGTACAGCTCCTTCTGCAGACCCACCTTGATCCGCGCCAGCCCTCGCGTAATCTTCCGCGTCACAAACGTCTCTCCGCGCAGCGGCGACTCATGGTTGAATAGTATCCCGTTGCACGCGTACATCCCGTACGCCTCGCGGTAGTTCACCACGATCCAATACCCATACATCTTCGCCACCGCATAAGGCGATCGTGGATAGAACGGAGTCTTCTCGCTCTGCGGAGTCTCCTGCACCAACCCGTAGAGCTCCGACGTGCTCGCTTGGTAGAACTTCGTCTTCTTCTCCAGACCAAGTATCCGAATCGCCTCCAAAAGCCGCAGGACCCCCAGCCCATCGGCATTCGCCGTATACTCCGGCTGCTCGAACGACACCTGCACATGCGACTGCGCGGCAAGATTGTAGATCTCGTCCGGCTGTACCTTCTGGACGATATGAATCAGCGACGTCGAATCCGTCATGTCGCCGTAATGCAGGATGAAGTGCGGATGCGGCTGATGCGGGTCCTCGTAGATATGGTCGATCCGCGCCGTATTGAACAGCGACGACCGCCTCTTGATCCCATGTACCTCGTACCCCTTTGCCAGCAGAAACTCCGCCAGGTACGCTCCATCCTGTCCCGTAACTCCCGTAATCAATGCCTTCTTCAATCTATGCCTCAATCAAAAGCGAGGGTTTCCGCGCGAATGGAAATTATCTCATCCGCGCGGATGCCAACGACTCTCGAATACAGGCAGACTAATTTTCTGAAGGAAAAATTCCGTTGAGACAGATCGAGTACTGCATCCCCTTTGGCGCAAACGCACGCAGATCCGGCAACGCATAGTTCGACGTTCCGTTGCCACCAAAGTTGATTCCGATCAGCGAGAACAGCGCCGTGTTGTTTTGAATGGGGATCAATCGACCGTCGGCCGGTAAGGCATTGCCCGACCCGTAGCCATTTACCGAAAGAAAGACATCTCCAATGACGCAGCTACCCGGAAACTGAAAAGTGTCAGAGCCCAGATAGGCGACACCATTCGTCGTGCTCAACTGCCCCGAGATCGCCGTAAGATTCGCAGGCACGCTACCCGTCGGTCCCGCAGGGCCCACCGGACCTTGCGGACCAGTGGGTCCGGCCGGCCCTGGAGGTCCTGCAGGGCCAGTTGCTCCCGTGGTGATGGGAAACGTCTGTCCCGCAGCAAAATGGATGGTCCCATTGCCATTGAAGTAAAGCCCGCTCTCACTCGGCGCCGCCCCTATCCCGCTGTAGTAAAGGAAGTTGAGCGTCGCCCCTGCGGAGGCGGTGTTGTTCGCTACCGGCTCGGTCTGAAGCTGGAAATAAGGAAGTACATTCTGGCTCACCGAGGTGTTATAAACCGACGACTGCATCAGGATCGGGAAGGACTTTGTGCCCGCCGAAGTCGTCGCATCGCCTGAGCGCGAGACTCCCATCGAACCGCGAAAGGTCGACGTCCCGCCGATGTCCAGCGTGGCGTTCGGGAAGCGTCCGATCCCGATCCCGGTCGCTGTCTGGTAGACGATCGAGTTCCCGAGCGTCGACGTTCCCGTCCACACCGGCATCAGGCCAGCCGTGCCTCCGGTGGTCGTCACCGGGACAGCAGTCGTCACTGCAGGGGTGGCCGCCGCAACATTTTGAGTGGTGGCCGGCCGCTCTGAAAAAGCGGGCTTCTGTTGCGAACGTGCAGTCATACAAACCATCAGGAAAATACCCACTCCAAGACCTGAACTTGCTCTCAAAAACTGCTTCATACGTCCCCCTCTTGTAAAGTCCCCATCAACAGTGAGTCCACGTTACCCCACGCTTCAAAAAAACTTCGCTATAAAAGACGGAATGCCTTCAGTCGACGACACATTCGGTACGTTACGCGGCACGGTTACCCGGTAGATTGCTCAACCGGTCGCACGCAGTACAATAGAGAGGTCCCTTGGAAGTGCGAAAGTGGCGAAATTGGCAGACGCACCAGACTTAGGATCTGGCGGAGCAATCCGTGGGGGTTCAAGTCCCCCCTTTCGCACCAAAACTCTGATCTACCCAACACCGGTCTGACCCGACCCGCGAGACAATCTTTTGAGCGACCCGAAGAACCCCGACCAGCCCGAGCTGAAGCTCTCCACCACCTCGGACTACCGCAACTCCTACGCCAACAGCGTCCAGGTGCGCATGAGCGTCTGGGACTTCTTCCTCGTCTTCGGCACCATGCACCAGGAATCGCAGGCACAGGTCGCGATCGAAAACTTCCAGGGCATCTACCTCAGCCCGCAGCAGGCCAAGGCCCTCTGGAACGTCCTCGGCCACAATCTCGCCCAGTACGAGCAGACCTTCGGCAACCTCGCCCTTGAGCCCAAGTCCGAAGACTCCGGCGAACCCCGCT
The DNA here is from genome assembly GCF_025685565.1 of Granulicella aggregans. Classification (NCBI taxonomy): domain Bacteria; kingdom Pseudomonadati; phylum Acidobacteriota; class Terriglobia; order Terriglobales; family Acidobacteriaceae; genus Granulicella; species Granulicella aggregans. Next base: position 26,950 of record NZ_JAGSYE010000004.1, on the reverse strand, counting down.
TTGTCGTTCCAATCCCTCAGCGCGGCGGCCCGGTCAACTAGGCTGGACAACAACTACCTAGACTTGTCATCCTTCGACGAAGTCGGAGGATATGTTTTCTCCGCCACGGGAACAGACCGACATTGTGAGCGAACGCTGGCGTAGCTGCAAGGTCCGCAGTCGAAGGACCCCGAGGGTAATCCATCACCTCAACCGCCCGCACCTTTCTGCCAACAAACTCCATGCCGACCTTCACCCCGCAGCCATCCCCCGTAAACAAACCAACATATGTCTGCGTCCTCTTTCCCGTCTTCTTCCTCGCCGTCTTAGCCTCGCACTACACCCTCCTCCATCTCCCTTACTTCTGGGACGAAGGTGGCTACTACGTCCCCGCCGCTCTCGACTTCTTCCGCACCGGCACGCTAATCCCTCAATCGACCGTCACCAACGCCCACCCTCCGCTGCCGATGATCGTCATGGCCGGATGGTGGAAGATCTTCGGCTTCCACATCCTCGCCACGCGCGTCCTGGTCTGCCTCTTCGCCGCCGCCGCTCTGCTGGCCGTCTTCCGCCTCACCCGCACGCTGCTCGGCGAAAGAGCCGCGTGGGCGACCACCCTCCTCACGGCCATCTATCCCGTCTGGTTCGCCCAGAGCACCCTCGCCCACGCCGACATCTTCGCCGCCGCCTTCACTCTCTGGGCCATTGCTCTCTACCTTGAACCAAACGAAGATCGTCCGCACCTGAAGATCGCCATCCTCTTCTCCCTGGCCGCTCTCTCCAAAGAGACCGCCATCATCACCCCGCTGGCCCTTGCGGCGTATGAGCTCTGGCTGTCCCTCCGCGCAGGACGCAATCGAGCCCTTCCAAAGACCCCCGCGACAACGCATCTGAAATCCGTAGTCGCTCTCTCAACCCCCGTCCTCCCGCTCCTCGCCTGGTACGGCTACCACCGCTTCAAGACCGGCTTCATCTTCGGCAACCCCGAGTTCCTCCGCTACAACGCCACCGCCAACCTCAGCGCCTACCGCATCTTCCTCTGCCTCTACCACCGCATCGTCCATCTCACGCTGCACATGAACATGTTTGTCGCGGTAGCCTGCGCCATCGCCGCGATCCTCATGCCCGCCATCGCCACTCGCGCCCGCCTCTCGCGCCCCATCGTCGCCGCAATCTGCGTCATCCTTATCGCGAACGTCCTCGAGTTCTCGATCCTCGGCGGCGCGCTCCTCACCCGCTACCTCCTCCCGATGTACCCACTGGTCATCTTGATCTGCGTAGCCATCTGGCAGCGTCACATGCCGCGCCTGCAGTGGCTCTGGCTCGCCGCGCTCACCGCCGTCGCTTTCCTCGCGGGCATCTGGATCAACCCTCCCTACGCCTTCGCACCCGAGGACAACCTCACCTACCGCGACATGATCGTCGTCCATCAGCAGGCCATCGACTTCCTCCAGGCCCATTATCCCGAAGCGACCGTCCTCACCGCATGGCCCGCAGCCGCCGAGATCTCCCGCCCCGACCTCGGCTACACCACCCACCCGTACAAGTTCGTCGCTATAGAAAACTTCTCCCTCGCCCAGATCCAGCACGCCGCCTCTGACCCCGGAGCCTACGACACCGCCCTGCTCTTCTCCACCAAATGGGCACCACCCCGCGGAGCAATTAACCTTGCCGGTCGAAACTCCGCCAACGACGCCAAATACTTCGACTTCCACCTCGATCTGCTCCCCAATGAAGCCGCCGCCATCCTCCACGGCGAAGTCGTCTGGCAGACCTCGCGCGGCGGCGAGTGGGCCGCCATTCTTCACTTCCCCCGCATCGTCGACGCCCGCCTCATCCCACCCCGATAGGCAACCTCGCCACTCTCTCAACCCTTGTCATCCTTCGCGAAGCGGAGGATCTGCTTTTGCATTTGCATTTGCCTGTTCTTCTCCGGCCTTCCAAACTGCGTCATCCTTCCCGGGTGCCCCATCCATGCGGCTTCATCGCATGGGTGGGAAGTAAAACGTTCGTCCTTCGAGTGCCAACCCCAATCACACTCCTATAAACCTGTCGCGCTCTATACTTTGGATGTGCTGAACCTTCACCACCTCCGCGCCTCATTCCTCCTGCTCGCCTGCACCCTCTTCTCCGCCACCGCAGCCATAAGCCAGTCCCCCGACGCCGCCATGCCTGGCCGTCTTGTCCTCGTCCTTCCCTTCGAGAACCGTTCCGGCGACCCCAGCCTCAACTGGATCGCCGACTCCTTCCCCGATACCCTCGATCGCCGCCTCAACTCCTCCGGCTTCCTCACCATCACCCGCGACGATCGCCAGTTCGCCCTCGACCACCTCGGCCTTCCCATCGACTTCCGGCCCACCCGCGCCACCACCATCCGCATCGCCCAGACCCTCGACGCCGACTACGTCATCGTCGGCAACTACACCGTCGCCAACGGCCGCATCTCCGTCCAGGCCCGCGTCCTTGAGGTCAAGCAACTCCACCTCTCCAACCCCCTCGAAGACTCGAGCGAGCTGCCCAAGCTCTTCGACTGCGAAAACGCCATCGCCTGGAAGGTCGCCCGCCAGATCGACCCGAAGTTCCCCGTCGCCCTGCAGACCTTCCTCTCCGCTCCCGGCGGTGCCAAGCTCAGCGCCTTCGAAAACTTCATTCGCGGCATCGAGTCCACCAGCTCCGTAGACCGCATCAAGCGCCTCCAGGCCGCCGTCAACGAAGCCCCCGACTTCGCCGCCGCGCTCCTCGCCCTTGGCAAGGCCCAGTACCAAGCCCGCCAGTACGACCAGGCTGCTGCCACCCTCGTCAAAGTCCCCGCCAACGACCGCGTCACCCTCGAAGCCAACTTCTTCCTCGGACTGGCCCGCTTCAACAGCGCCCACTACGCCGACGCCCAGAAGGCCTTCGAGCTCGTCGCAGCGCGTCTCCCACTCCCTGAAGTCCTGAACAACGAGGCCGTCGCCCAGAGCCGCCAGGGTAAAGACGCCGTCGCCCTCTTCCGCCAGGTCACCACCGCCGACCCCAACGATCCCGACTACCACTTCAACCTCGGCCTGGCCATCCTTCGTCAGGGTGACCCCATCCACGCCCAGCCCGAGATCGACACCGCCCTCAAGCTCCGCCCCGCCGACACCGAGGCCACCGAACTCAAATCCCGAATCGCCTCCAACCTCCACCTCACCGGGACCCCACTCACCAACGCCATAAACGCCGGCGGCTTCGAGCCCCTCGAACGCATCCGTCGCACGTTCTCCGAGGCGTCCTTCCGCCAGGCCGCCTTCCAGCTCGATCAGGTCCGAGCGATGCGCCTCGCCACCCTCCCGCCCGCTGAACAGGCCACCCAATACACCCAACTCGGCAACGATTATCTCGCCCAAGGCCTCGTCCCCGAAGCCGAACGCGAGTTCCAGGCCGCGCTCGCCGCCGACCCAAGATCCTTCGCCGCCCGAGCCGGAATCGCCCAGGTCCGCGAACGCAGCGGCGCAGACGAAGACGCCCGCACCGAATCGCAGCTATCCATCAAACTCGCACCCAACGCCACAGCCTACATAGTCCTCGCACGCCTCGACCTCAAGCAGGACAACCTGGCCGCCGCTGCCAACGACGTCGCCGATGCCCTCAAACTCGACCCCAAGAACGGCCCAGCCATCGGCATGAAGCAGCAACTCATCTCCCGAGGCCAATCCATCCCATGACCTCCATTCGGCCTGACCGCAAATTCGTTATCGCCCGTGTACACCCGTCATCTCGACCGGAGCGGAGCGCAGTGGAGAGACCCCCGCATTTGTCTTGCTCTCATACCGCGAATGCCGGATGTCCCATCTTCGCGACGGCTTTATCGTCGCCAAGGTGGCTATTCGCGCAAAGCGCGAATGGCACTCCCAAAGACCGCCCCAACACTCCGGGTGCCCCATCCATTCGGCTTCATCGAATGGGTGGGATCCTCCTCCTTCTCCTAGCGCTCTTTCTGGCGCCCCATTCACAGGCCCAAACTACCGTCCTAAAACTCACCCTCCACGACACCATCCAACCCATCACCCAGGAGTACATCGCCCGAGGCCTCCGCGACGCCCAAACCTCCCACGCAAGCGCCGTTCTCCTCACCCTAGGCACCCCCGGGGGTCTGCTCTCCTCCACCCGAACTATCGTCACGGCGATTGAGTCCTCCCCTATCCCCGTCATCGTCTACATCTCCCCCACCGGCAGCCGGGCCGGCTCCGCGGGCTTCTTCCTCCTTGAATCCGCCGACATCGCCGCCATGGCCCCCGGTACCAACGCCGGAGCCGCCCACCCCGTAGTCGAAGGCACCACCCTTGACCCCGTCATGAAGGAGAAGCTCGAAAACGACACCGCCGCCTTCCTGCGCTCCTTCGTCTCCCGCCGTGGCCGCAACGTCACCGCCGCCGAGGACGCCGTCCGCAACTCCAAGTCCTACAGCGACTCCGAGGCCCTCGACCTCAAGCTCATCGACCTCATCTCCCCCGACGACGCCACTCTTCTCCGCCAGCTAGACGGCCGCACCATCAAGCGCTTCGACGGGACATCCGCCGTCCTCAGCCTGAAGAACGCAGTCATCCAAACCGACGCCCCCAGCACCCGCGAGCGCCTGCTCACCCGCCTCGCCAGCCCCGACCTCGCCGTCTTGCTCATGGTCGCCGGTGGCCTGCTCATCTATCTCGAATTCAACGTTCCCGGCACCATCATCCCCGGAGCTCTCGGCACGCTCTGCGTCCTGCTGGCAGGCTTCGGCCTGAACCTCCTGCCCGTCCGCCACACCGCCGTAGCCCTGCTCCTCGCCGCTCTCGTCATGATCGTGCTTGAGGCCAAGTTCGCCAGCCACGGCGTCCTCGCCGCCGCCGGAATCGCCTGCCTCGTCTTCGGCCTCGCCACCCTCGTCGACAGCCCGGTCCCGGAACTCCGAGTCCACCTCTCCACCGCCCTCGCCGCCGGCATCGGCTTTGGAGCCATCTCCTTCTTCCTCGCTGGCGTTGCCCTGAAAGCCCGCCGCAACAAGGTCCTAATCGGCCCCGAAGCCATGCTCCGCCAGATCGCCACCGTCATCACTCCCCTCGCTCCGACCGGCCAGGTAGAAGTCCGCGGCGAACTCTGGCAAGCCCGACTCGATTCGCCCACTGCGGCCCTCTCGGTAGGCTCTCACGCAAGGGTCCACGCCATCGAAGGTCTCACTCTACTCGTTATACCCACGGGTGAGCCAGAATAGGCACGTCCCACGCGGCGATTTCGCATTCGCTCTGCAACCATGCGGGAGTAAACTTGGTACGCACAGGCATGCATCTTGCGGCCCAAAGTGCACAGGTCACCCCAAAATGCCGTTACTGATCGTTGTCGCCGTCATCGTCCTCTACGCCCTCAACTCCATCAACATCCTCAAGGAGTACGAGCGCGGCGTCATCTTCCGTCTCGGCCGCGTGCGCGAAGCCGCCGCCGGCCCCGGCATCGTCTGGGTCTTCCGTCCGCTCGAGACCATCACCAAGGTCTCGCTCCGCCAAGAGGCCATGGAAGTCCCCTCGCAGGACGTCATCACCCGCGACAACGTCACCCTCAAGGTCAACGCCGTCATCACCCTCCGCGTCGTCGACCCCACCAAGGCCGTCATCGAAGTCGCCAACTACATCTACCAGACCTCGCAGTTCGCCCAGACCACCCTCCGCTCCGTCCTCGGCGAAGTCGACCTCGACGGCCTCCTCGCCCACCGCGAGCAACTCAACATGCGCATCCAGAGCATCATCGACGGCCACACCGCACCCTTCGGCGTAAAAGTCGTCTCCGTCGAAGTGAAGCAGGTCGACATGCCCGAGTCCATGCTCCGCGCCATGGCCAAGCAGGCCGAAGCCGAACGCGAGCGCCGCGCCAAAGTCATCCACGCCGAAGGCGAGTTCAACGCCGCCGCCAAGCTCGTCGAAGCCGCCGAGCTCATGGCCACCCAGCCCATGACCCTCCAACTCCGCTACCTCCAGACCCTCACCGAGATCGGCGTCGAGAAGAACACCACCATCGTCTTCCCTTTACCGATGGAGCTGATGAACCTCCTCAACAAGACCTTCACCGCTCCCAAACCTGACTCGCCGACAACTCCGTCATCCTGAGCGAAGACTCTCGATACAGCTCACGTCACCTGAACCGCCCGAACCTTTCTGCCAACCGCTCAAGCAACCATTAACAGGACTGAGAAATGGCCATCCTTCACGACAGAGACCACGATGTATCCGACTACCGCGACCGCTCGCGCATCGACCAGGATGACCGCGAGATCTCCCTCGGAATCGGCACCATCCTCGGCATCTTCTTCGCGCTCGCGCTGCTCTGCGCCATCTTCTTTGGCTTCGGATACTCCATGGGCCGCAAGTCAGTTCAAACGGCCATCACCGCCGCCACGCCTCAGCCCTCCAGCTCCACGGGCGGGATCTTCAGCAGCTTCAAGCCAGCGGCGGGCAATCCCGGTTCGCCCGTCCACGCCGCGACCACACCAGCCTCCGAACCTCAAGACATCCCCAGCAACGCCGCCCACGACCCCGACGGCGATATCGTAACCGCCCCGGTGACACCCTCTGAAGACACTTCGACCCCGGCAAAGACCGCCACGACCGCAGCCCATCCGGCCCCGCCAAAGGCACCCACAGATGCCGCCTCGCCGCCGCCCACAGCCATGCCGCCCGTGAGCCCCAACGGCACCACCATGGTCCAGATCGCCGCTGTCTCCCACCAGGAAGACGCGGACACCCTCATCGCCGCGCTCAAGAAAAAGGGCTACTCCGTCTTCATCCGCAACGAGCCCCAGGACCACCTGCTCCACGTTCAGGTTGGCCCCTTCGCCACCCGGAAAGATGCCGACACCATGCGCCAGCATCTCCTCGCCGACGGCTACAACGCCATCGTCAAATGAGACACGCACAAATCAGTACCAATTCACCAAGGCTCTGTGCCCCATTCATCGCAGTCTCACCGCGATGAATGGGTTTGCCACTGACCTGTCCCAAAATGCAACACGCGTCGCCTGGTCCCGTTTCCCTCCGATGATGTGATTGGAGAAGCTCTCGTGCAGGCAGCAGCCATCCCACCCAATGAAACCGAGCGACTTGCCACTCTGCGCGCGCTCGGAATTCTCGATACCGACGCCGAACCGGAGTTCGACGAACTCGTCACGCTCGCGGCCACGCTCTGCGGCACCCCGATCGGCCTCGTAAGCCTCGTCGACGCAGACCGCCAATGGTTCAAGGCCGCTATCGGCCTCCCTCGCGGCGAAAGCCGCCGCAGCCTCGCCTTCTGCGCTCACGCCATTCTGCAGGAGTCCGTCTTCACCGTCGAAGATGCCACCGCCGATCACCGCTTCGCTGACAACCCCATGGTTCTCAACCAGCCGAACATCCGTTTCTACGCCGGAATGCCGATATCAACCTCAAATGGTCATCCCCTGGGCACCCTCTGTGTCATCGACACCGTCTCCCGCCGCCTGAACCCCGAACAGAAGCAGGCGCTGGAGATCCTCGGCCGCCAGGTAAACGTCCGCCTTGAACTTCGAATGCAACGCAAATCGCTGCAACAGGTCCTGGCCGAGATCCACGAGGTGCGCGCCAAACTGAGCCAGACACAGCGTCAGCTCGAGGAAGCCAACCAGCGCCTGGAAGAACTCACCAAATCAGGCTCATAGACCTTACCGTCCAAGCCATCTCTTCGATCTGGCCCCCCCCCAAGAGGTTTCAGATTGCATGGCTAATGAGACAAAGGTTTCTCTGAGAAATAAAGAAAAGGCGCAATCCCATGGGGACTTGCGCCTTTCCTTCAAATGCTGAGCAGAGGGCTAAGGCCGTAATCCGACTACACCCTAAACCCTGTTCCCTACACCCTAATTTTAGACCTCTGCGTTCGGATCAGGCTGTTCGCCCTCTCCACGCTCTTCAAGCTGCTTCGCCAGCTCAGCGCGCTTCTTCTCGCGAGCCTCGGCACGCTTCTGCGCCTTCTCGTTCAGCTCATGCTCGGCTCCGAGCAGCTCGATGTAAGCCATCTCCGCCGCATCGCCCTTGCGAGGCCCGCTGCGCGTGATGCGCAGGTAGCCGCCATTGCGGCTCGCATAGCGCGGCGCAACGACATTAAACAAGCGGTCAACCGACTCGGGCGTCATCATGTAAGCCAGAGCTTGGCGGCGTGCGTGAACCGAACCGTTCTTACCCAGCGTGATCATCTTCTCGATGATTGGCCGAGTGGCCTTGCATTTGGTGATGGTGGTCTCAACGCGATCCATCAGAATGACAGACGTGACGAGGTTGCGCAGCATGGCGCGACGGTGGCTGGTATTGCGGCCGAGTTTAAATCCGGCATTACGATGACGCATTGTGATCTCCTTCGACTCCTGCTTTTGCAGGCGTCGGATACTACATAGTTCACTTCATGAAAATGGGTTCACGAGGCAGATGATCCGCCTCGTGAACCCAGTGCTGGTTAGAAATTCTCTGGTTCGCTGCCCTGAAGATCGTCGAGATCATCCTCGTCGTCCTCTTCATCGTCATCGTCGAAGTGACCGAAGCTCGCTGCAAGCGTCGCCGCCGGAAGAACCGAGGTCGGGCCAGGCTGCGGGTTGCCGTTCTCGTCGATCTTCATGCCGAGCGACAGACCCATCTGAGCAAGAATCTCCTTGATCTCGTTGAGCGACTTCCGGCCGAAGTTCTTCGTCTTCAGCATCTCGGCTTCGGTCTTCTGGATCAGCTCGCCGATGGTCGCAATGTTCGCGTTCTTCAGGCAGTTGTAGCTGCGGACCGAAAGCTCAAGCTCCTCAACCGAACGGTTCAGGTTCTCGTTCTTGATCGCCGGGCCGTCGTGCAGACCGTCGTGACCAGCCTCCATCTCTTCTTCGAAGTTGATGAAGATGGTCATGTGGTCCTTCAGCAGCTTCGCGGAAAGGCCAAGCGCGTCAGCAGGAAGCACAGTACCGTTCGTCCAGATCTCGATCGAGAGCTTGTCGTAGTCGGTGATCTGACCGAGACGCGCAGCTTCAACGAGGTAATTAACCTTGCGAACCGGCGAGTGGACCGAGTCAACGGGGATAAAGCCGAGACCGAGGTCGCCATCGAAGTTCTTATCGGCCGAGATGTAGCCACGGCCTCGCTTCAACCGCATCTCCATGTCGATCTTGCCGCCCTCGGAGATGGTGCACACGTACACGTTCGGGTCGAGGATCTCAACATCACCGTCAGCCTCGATCATCCCCGAGGTCACGACGCCAGCAGCGTCAGAACGCAGGTAGAGCGCCTTCGGGCCCTCGCCGTTCAGCTTGAACGGGATCTGCTTCAGATTCAGGATGATGTCGGTCGCATCTTCAACCACGCCGGTGATCGACTGGAACTCGTGCAGCACGCCTTCGATGCGAACGGCGGTTACAGCAGCGCCTTCGATGGAAGAAAGAAGGGTGCGGCGAAGCGCGTTGCCGATGGTCGTACCGAAACCACGCTCAAACGGCTGAGCGGAAAACTTGCCGTACTTGTCTGTGAGTGTTTCGGTGTCGACTGCAAGACGCTTGGGCTTTTGAAAACCTCTCCAAAGCATGTGTTTCTCCTTATCCGGCTCACTCGCGATGCATTCTGCGATTATGGCGGTGTACTACGGTTGCGGGTGAAATTGTGGGTGATGCACAGGCGAGCCGCCCTGTTCCAGCGACGACCCACCCTTGTTTGTCATTCCCGAAGGGAATCTGCGTTTCGCCTCTACCCTGCCGAGGCTTCCAATCAACAGCAAGCCTGCTGCTTACTTGCTGTAAAGTTCGACGATCAGCTGCTCGTTCACCGGCAGGTTGATGTCCGCACGCGACGGCAGTGAGAGCACCTTGCCCGACAGACCATCGCGGTTGATGTCAAGCCACGGCACGGAGTTCTGGCCGCTGGCAAAGCCCTTCGCCTCTTCAAGAATGGCAAGCGCCTTCGAACCCTCGCGGATCGCGATCTCATCTCCAACCTTGCACTGGAACGAAGGGATGTTCACCTTGCGGCCGTTCACCTGAACGTGTCCGTGGCGAACGACCTGGCGAGCCTGGCGGCGGCTGATGGCGAAGCCAAGACGGTAGATCACGTTGTCGAGACGCGTCTCAAGCTGCTGCAGCAACAGTTCGCCGGTAACGCCGGTCTTGTTCGAAGCCTTCTGGTAGTACGCGCGGAACTGGGTCTCGAGCGTGAAGTAGATGCGCTTGGCCTTCTGCTTCTCACGAAGCTGCAGACCGTAGCCCACAACCTTCTTCACCTTGCGGCTCTGTCCATGCTGCCCTGGGGGGAAGTTGCGCTTCTCAACGGGGCACTTCTCGCTGAAGCACTTGGCTCCCTTGAGAAACAACTTGGTGCCGTCACGACGGCAAAGACGACATACTGCTCCGGTATAACGTGCCATTTCTTATCTCCTGAATCGAGTGACGATCGGTTTACACGCCATACCAGCGCTTCATGTCCCGATCCAGTGAATCTGATACGACCGATGTGCCGCAGCCAATCTCTCAGCTGCGGCACATCGCTTTCATACTTAGATCAAACGCGGCGGCGCTTCGGCGGACGGCATCCGTTGTGCGCCATCGGCGTAACGTCGCGGATGCTGCGCACATCGATGCCCGCAGTCGCGAGCGCACGGATCGCGGACTCACGTCCCGAACCCGGTCCCGAAACCCGCACATCGACCGAGCGAAGACCGTGGTCGCGAGCAGCATTCGCCGCTCCAACCGCTGCCTGCTGTGCCGCAAACGGGGTGCCCTTGCGCGATCCGCGGAAGCCGAGCGAACCCGAGCTCTTCCAGCTCAGCGTGTTGCCGGTCTGGTCCGTGATCGTGACAATGGTGTTGTTGAACGACGCCTGGATGAAGACAAGACCGTACGGAACGTTCTTCCGCTCGCGCTTCTTGAACTTCTTGTTCTTCCCTGCCGCCGACTTATTCTTCTGCTGGTTCTGTGTCTTCGCCATTACTTGGTCACCTTCTTCTTACCGGCAACCGTGCCCTTGCGGGGGCCCTTGCGGGTACGAGCGTTCGTGTGGGTGCGCTGTCCGCGAACCGGGAGGCTGCGGCGATGGCGAAGGCCACGGTACGACTGGATCTCGATCAGGCGCTTGATGTTCAGCGAGATGTCCTTGCGGAGATCGCCTTCAATGCCGCCCTCAACTTCGATCACCTGACGGATGCGGTTCAGAGCGTCTTCGTCGAGCGTGCCGATCTTCGCGATAGGGTCAACATCAGCCTTCGTGAGGATCTTCATCGCGCGCGAATCGCCAATTCCAAAGATGTACGTGAGCCCGATCTTCGCCTGCTTGTTGTTCGGGACATCGACACCGGCAATACGTGCCATAGGGTTCCTTTTCTGTAGGGCCTCGCGAATCCATGTCGCGAAGCGGGGTGAATTGGTTGCGGATCGATTCCACCAGGTTCATCGCAAGCCTTGACTTCGGCTAACTCGCCCAATGGGTCCGGGTACTTCAGAAACTGTTAGAGCCTTGCTCTCAACTCCAGCAAAAATCCGGGTGCCCTATATCTGGCAGCTTCATCGCCAGATGTGGGAAGGCCACCACGAACTTAGCCCTGGCGCTGTTTATGCTTGGCGTTCTCGCAGATCACACGCACCACACCACGGCGGTGGATGACCTTGCACTTGTCACAAATCGGTTTTACGGATGCACGAACCTTCATGTTCTTTCCCTTCAAACAACAGCTTTCGCCCTTCGACCGCATACTGCCGGTTGAAGGCGCGCGATAGTACCCAACTTCTACTTCAGCTAGCGCTTGGAAGCTATTAGCTAAATTCCTTCAGGGGGAGAGAGTCTACTTGTAGCGGTAGACGATGCGGCCACGGTTGAGGTCGTACGGGCTCAACTCAATCGCAACGCGATCACCGGGGAGGATGCGGATGAAGTTCTTACGCATACGTCCAGATACGTGCGCGAGCGCCTGATGCTTGTTCTCGAGCTCGACCTTGAACATCGCGTTTGGCAGGGTCTCGACGACCACAGCCATTACTTCAATTGCATCTTCCTTCGACAAACCAATCTCCTTGGAAACAACAACCAAAACCGTGAAACTTGTTGATTTGCTTGGATCACAACGGCACACGAAAGCCGAGGTTCACGCAGCATCTCTAATGATACCCTGTTTCCCTTGAAAAACCTAGCGGGTAAGCACGTAGGGCCCATCTTTTGTGATAGCGACCGTATGCTCAAAGTGGGCGCTGTAACTTCCATCCACCGTAACCGCCGTCCAGCCGTCCTTTAGGGTCTTCACATCAGGCTTGCCTGCATTGATCATCGGCTCGATCGCCAGCACCATGCCTTCTTTAAGCCTAGGGCCTTTGCCCTTGGTCCCAAAGTTCGGCACCTGTGGGTCTTCATGCATCGAGCGCCCAATGCCATGGCCCACAAAATCTCGCACCACGCCGAATCCCTCAGCCTCGCACATCGTCTGCACCGCCGCCCCAATATCGAACAGCCGCCCGCCGACCACCGCAAACTTGATCGCCTCTTCCAGCGAAGCCTTCGTCACATCCAGCAGCTTCTGCGTCTGCGCGCTCGCCTTACCCACCGCATAGCTCACCGCAGCGTCCGAGTAGTACCCGTCCAGGATCAGCCCGCAGTCGATCGAGACGAGGTCTCCATCCTTCAGCACAACCTTCTCGTTCGGAATCCCATGCACCACCTGCGAATTGACGGACGTGCACAACGCCGCCGGAAACCCATGGTACCCCTTGAACGCAGCCTTCACCCCGGGCCATGTCGCGATCTTCGCGTTCGCGGCGTTCTCCAGATCCATCGTCGTAGCACCCGGCACAACCAGCGGCGCGAGCACATCATGCACCTGCCGAAGCAGCTTGCCTGACTCCCGCATCTTCTCAATCTCAGCCCGGGTTTTAATCACAATCGCCATAGATCCTTTAGATGGAGCGAAGACACACTACGATCTTCGTCTCGCTGAAAGGCACGGCTTCAGCCGTGCCATCAGAGCTTCGCCCGCCCCGCGGCTTTAGCCGCTGAGGTACGCTTCTATCCCTTCGTAACCATTTCCGCAGCACGAAGACTCTTCAGGGCCGCAACGACACTAGCCGTCACTTCTGCAACCGGCCTCTCGCCATCGACTTCTGCAAAGCACCCGCGGCCACGATAGTGCTCGATCACATGCGCCGTCTTTGCGTTGTACTCCACCATGCGTTCGCGAAAGGTCTCTTCCGTATCGTCCGGCCGCTGGACCAGCTCGCTACCCTCGACATCGCAGACGCCCTCTTTCAAAGGAGGCTGAGCATAGATGTTGTAGCTTCGCTTGCAAGTCGGGCAGATCCGTCGCCCGGTAATCCGCTTTAGCAGTTCCTGCTCTTCAACCCTAATGCTCACCGCCAGCAGTGGCAGGTTCAGCGATCCATGCGCCACGCCCGAAGCCTTATGAATCTCCAGCAGGCTGTCGATGAACCCCGCCTGCGCCAGCGTCCTGGGGTAGCCGTCGAGAATGAACCCGCGCTCGACACCCGGCTCATGCAGCCGAGCCGCAACCATACCGTTCACCGTCTCGTCGTCAACAAAAAGGCCCTGGTCCATCAGCCCCTTCGCCTTCAGGCCAAGCTCTGTCCCATCAGCAATGTTCTTCCGCAATATCTCACCCGTCGAGATCTGCGGAATCCCGTGCTGCTCCATCAGGATCTGCGCCTGCGTACCCTTACCCACTCCGGGAGCGCCAAGAAGAAGAACCGGCCCGGGCAGGAAATCATCTGCCGGAGCCGGTTGTGTCTGTGTGGAATCTGTCAATGCGTTTCCTTACCAGCTCTTGCGGCCACGGATGCGGCCAGACTTCGGCGTAAATCCGTCATAGTGCCGCATGATCAACTGCGATTCAATCTGCTGTACCGTATCCATCGCCACGCCGACAACGATCAGCAACGAAGTTCCACCAAAGTAGAAGTTCACGCCCAAACCATTGGTCATCCACGTCGGCAGGCGGTCAAACACCGGCCCGATCAACCAAAGATGGTTGAAGTGAATACCACTGATCAGCAGCGTCGGCACCAGCGAGATGATGATCAGGTAGATCGCGCCAACCAGCGTGATCCGCGTCAGCACATCGTTGATGAAGTCGCGCGTACGATTACCCGGACGAATGCCAGGAATGAACCCGCCGTACTTCCGCATGTTGTCCGCAATGTCATCCGGACGGAAGACGATCGAGATGTAGAAGTAAGCGAAGAAGATGATCGCAACGATGAAGATCAACTCGTACATCGGCTCACTCGGAGCGATGTTTTTGAAGATGGGGCCAAAGAAGGAAGTCTCGCGCAGCGGCGTCCCGAACCAGTTCACGCCACCAAATAGCAGCGGCACAGACAGGATCGAGCTCGCGAAGATGACCGGCATCACTCCACCAGAGTTCACCTTCAGCGGAAGGTGCGTTGACTGCCCGCCCATCATCTTGCGGCCAACAATACGCTTCGCATATTGCACCGGAATCCGGCGCTCCGACTTCTCGACGAACACGATGAACGCAACCACCGCGATCATGCCCACGACGAGGATGATCACAGCAAGCGGAGTCAAAGCACCCCACGCATTATCGCGAACCTTTACGTAAAGGTCTTCGATGCCACGCGGCAGACCGACCACGATACCCGTGAAGATCAGCAGCGACATACCATTGCCAATACCGCGCTCCGTGATCTGCTCTCCCAGCCACATGATGAACGCCGTTCCCGTCGTCAGCGTCAGCACGCAGAGCGGAACGAAGAGTAGATGCGAGATGGTCACCATCGGTGAACCGGTCTGGGTGCTCGTCAGCGAGACCGCAATCGCGCTCGACTGAACAATCGCAAGCAGCACCGTCACATAGCGGGTCCACTGAGTGATCTTGCGGCGGCCAAGCTCGCCTTCCTTCTGCAGCTTCGCCAACGGTTCATAGATCACCGTAAGCAACTGGAAGATGATCGACGCCGTAATGTACGGCATGATGCCCAGCGCGAAGACCGTCAGCTTACGCAGGTTTCCGCCCGAGAACAGGTCGACTAGGCCAAGCGCGGAACCCGAGTTCTGGTTAAAGAACTGTGCCAGCAGGTCAGCATTGATGCCCGGTGTCGGGATATGCGCGCCAAGACGGTATACAGCGAGGAGACCTAGCGTGAAAAGAACGCGCTTGCGGAGGTCGGGGATACGAAAGATGTTGGCGATTTTGTCAAACATCAGAACTCTGGAACCTCGGGGGCTAGGGCAAGTTTGAAGAAGTGTTTTACTGGGATCATTCTACCGCGTGAGGCCAGGCATGCTCGCCTGGCCTCACCATTTCCAGATAAGTCCTTAGTAACTCTTACGCAGCAGCGACTTCGCCGATCACGATCGCCTTGCCGCCAGCCTTCTCGATCGCTTCCTTAGCCGACTTCGAAAACTTGTGGGCATGGATCGTTACAGGTGAGCTGATCTCGCCATTCTTCAGAACCTTGATCAGACCGTTTTTCCGGCGAAGCAGGTTCAGCTCAACGATCTTCTCGAGCGTGAACTCGATCGCGCCATGCTCAGCGACCAGCTCAGCCACGCGGTCGAGACCGAGGACGGTGTACTCGACGCGGAAGATGTTGGTGAAGCCGCGCTTCGGCAGACGGCGGTGCAGCGGCATCTGGCCGCCCTCGAAGCCACGCATTAGGCTCGAACCCGAGCGCGATCCCTGACCCTTGTGTCCGCGGGTCGAGGTCTTACCCATGCCCGAACCCATACCGCGGCCGACACGCTTCTTGTTCTCATTCGCCTTTTTCGGAGCGCGCAGATTGGAAAGATTACGGATTGCCATTTCTATTTCCTCGCTATAACGCCGGCAGCCCGAAGCTGGCCGACTCGCATTTGATTTTGTGTTGCGGGTTATTTCCTGCCCTTAGACGTAGCGAACCAGGTGCGGAACCTTCGCCACCATGCCGCGAACGGAAGGTGTGTCCTCGCGTTCGACAATCTGGTTCAACCGGGTAAAGCCGAGGCCCTTGATGACGAGCTTGTGCTTTACCGGCGTGCAGATCTTGGACCGGAAGTACTGCAGCTTAATCTTCGCGACTGCATTTGTATCTGCCATAACTATTCTCCTGATAGTTGCCGTCCGCGTCTTTACTTACAACGCAAAACGTACAACCTAAAACTGTCTTTAGAGCTCGTCTTCAGCCTTGCCACGCAGCGCAGCAACTTCGCTCTTGTTGCGCAACTGGATCAGCGCGTCAAACGTCGCCTTGATCACGTTGTGCGGGTTCGCCGTACCGAGCGACTTCGTCAGCACGTTCTGAATACCAGCCGAGGTCATGACGGCGCGAACCGTCTTGCCGGCGATGACTCCGGTACCTTCCGGCGCCGGCTTCAACATCACCGAACCTGCGCCGAAGTGCCCAAGCACCTGGTGAGGGATCGTGGTCTCGGTCAGGTTGATCTTGAACAGGTTCTTCTTGGCCGACTCAATCCCCTTGCGAATCGCCTGGGGAACTTCCTTAGCCTTGCCCGAACCGTAGCCCACAACGCCTTCACCGGCGTCACCCACCACAACCAGCGCGGCGAAGGACATATTCTTACCGCCCTTGACGACCTTGGTCACGCGGTTGATCGAAACAACCTCGTCCTTCAGGTTCAGCCGGTTTGCGTCAATCTTTTTCTTGATAACTGCCATATTTCTTTCCCAGCTTTCTGGCTGCCTATCCAGGCGCCTAAAGAACCTTTAGAAGTCGAGCCCAGCTTCGCGGGCCGCATCAGCGAGAGCCTTCACGCGGCCGTGATACAGGTAGCCGCCGCGATCGAACACAATCTTCTTGATGCCCTTCTCGAGAGCGCGCTCAGCGATCAGCTTGCCGACAGCCTTTGCAGCCTCGACGTTGCCGCCGTAGACCTTCTCTTCGCCCTTCTTGCCCATCGACGAAGCCGAAGCGATCGTGACGCCGTTCAGGTCGTCGATCAGCTGCGTGTAGATGTGGTTGAGCGAGCGATAAACGTTCAGACGCGGACGCTCTGCGGTGCCCGACATCTTCTCGCGGATGCGCGTGTGAACGCGCTGGCGAATGACATTGCGTTGACGAGGATTAATCATTTTCTTTTCCTTCCTAGTAGCGTCACCAGAGTGCTGATGACGTTCGGTCTCTATCTCTTTTTGTGGGACCAGGACGCTAGCCCTGGCCCCTAAATTTTACTTGGCGCCGGTCTTTCCGACCTTCTTCTTCAGCTTCTCACCGGTGTAGCGGACGCCCTTGTTCTTGTACGGATCAGGCTTACGCAGCGAACGCATGTCGGCGGCAATCTGACCGACCTTCTGGCGATCGATGCCCGAAACGGTAAGGTGAGTCTGCTTCGGATCGATCGTTACCTCGATGCCGGTAGGCAGCGGGAACTCGATCGGGTGGGAGTAGCCGAGCGTGAACACAACCATGTTCTTGCCCTTCAACTCCGCACGGTATCCGATACCGACGATGTCGATCTCTTTGGTCCAGCCGGTCGTAACGCCAGTGACCGCGTTGAACACAAGCGCACGAGCAAGCCCGTGAAACGCAGCCTGCTTATCGTTCTCGCGCTCGGCGATAAGGTTGCCCTCTTTGACGACGAGCTTGATGCCGCCAGGAAGTATCGCGTTGACCTTGCCCTTCGGGCCTTCGACAAGAACAGAGGTGCCCTCTTCGTTGACGGTCCACTTGACGCCCGCCGGAAGCGGAATCGGCTTCTTACCAATACGTGACATATACGAATCCTTATGTGGCTTGCGAGTCCCTTATGAGTCGAAACCGATAAGTTCCACTGCAGCCCGGCGATATCTCACGCCGTACTCCCTAAATCCAAAAAGAATTACCAAACTTCGGCGAGAATCTCTCCGCCAACGCCTTCACGGCGAGCCTGGCGGCCAGTCATAACACCCTTCGGGGTCGTCATGATCGAGATACCAAGTCCACCCTGCACGCGACGAATCTCATCGCGGCCAAGGTAAACACGGCAACCGGGACGCGAGATGCGCTTCAGGTCGCGAATGACGGACTCGTTGTTCGGGCCGTACTTCAGGTACACGCGGATCACCTTCATGCCGTTCTCTTCAGCAGGCTTGAAGTTCGCGATGTAACCCTCTTCCTTCAGAATGCGAGCGATCTCCGCCTTCAACTTCGAGGCGGGAACGTCAAGCTTCTGGTGGCGGGCACGGACGGAGTTGCGGATACGGGTCAAAAAATCTGCTACTGGGTCGGTCAGGTTCATCAATTCTCCTTCATTCCCCGTTCGCTCGCGCTTGCCTTTTGTGAAAGCACTCGTGAGAACCAGCGGAAATGTTGCTACTTGTTACGTCCAGACTTCTGCACTCTGAAGCTCCCGAAGAAGCAACGAAATGAGGTCTCTGGAGTTTTGCGGGCTTCAGCTTTGCGCCGAGCCCGCGTCAAACGGAATTACCAGCTGGACTTCACAACACCCGGAATCTCACCCTTGAGGGCGAGCGAACGGAAGCAGAGACGGCAGACGCCGAACTTACGCAGGAAAGCGCGAGGACGACCGCAGATCTGGCAACGGTTGTGCTGGCGGGACTTGAACTTCGGAACTCGTGCGTCTTTGACGCGCTTTGCTGTAGTTGCCATAACTCTCTTTCAATTCTACGCGAAACTTGTGGATTTCACCGAACTTGTTCTGCCTGTTTCTAACGCTTAGGCAGTACGGAAGGGCATACCGAACGCTTTGAGCAGCGTGCGAGCGCCATTATCGTCCTTGGCGGTCGTCACGATGGTCACGTTCATGCCCTTGAGCTTGTCAACCTTCGCATAGTCGATCTCAGCGAAGATGAGCTGATCGCGCAGACCCAGCGTGTAGTTGCCGCGTCCATCGAAGCTCTTTGCCGAAACACCCTTGAAGTCACGAACACGCGGAAGCGCGATCGAAATCAGGCGGTCCAGGAACTCGTACATGGCATCGCCGCGCAGGGTAACCATCGCTCCGATGGGCATGCCCTCGCGAACCTTGAAGGCCGCGATGGACTTCTTCGCCTTAGTCGTAACCGGCTTCTGTCCGGCGATCGCAGCAAGATCAGCCACGAGCGGGTCCATGATCTTGACGTTCTGGGTCGCTTCGCCCAGACCCATGTTGATGACGATCTTCTCAAGCTTCGGAATCGCCATCGCGTTCTCGATGTTCAGTTCCTTCGCGATCGCCTGCTTGATCTCGTTGTTGTACTTCTCTTTGAATCGTGCCGCCATGATTGCTCTCTTCGCTTTCTCCACGGTTCCGGGGTTTGACCATTCTCTCAGCTTGTCATCCTTCGCCGAAGGCGGAGGATCTGCTTTTCGAGTGAGCCATTACCGTTTCGTAGGGTGAACCTTAGTTACAATACCGCCGTCATTCTGACGCTGAACGAAGTGAAGCGGAAGAATCCCCGCATTTCGCTCTCGCTTCTTACTTCTTCTTCTCGGGAATCACGTTGCCCGAAACCTTCGAAACGCGAACCTTCTTGTCACCCTCAACCCGGGTGCCGACGCGCGTCCTGTTACCCTCAGCGTCGATCAGCATCACATTCGAGATGTGGATGGTCGCTTCCTGCTCCGCAATGCCGCCCTTGATATTCCGCTGCGGGTTCGGCTTCACGTGCTTCTTCATCATCATCACGCCCTCAACCAACAGACGGTTCTTCTCTCCGATGACACGAAGGACGCGGCCCTTCTTACCCTTATCCTTGCCAGCAATTACTTCAACCTGGTCATTCCGCTTGATCTTGATGCTTGCCATAACTAGCTCCTCGCTATCGACCCCGGTTATCCGCCGAAGTCCCTCGGTCTAAGACCGGCTTGCTTGGTACTTACGAATCACCAACATCCGAAGTTAGATAACTTCAGGTGCCAGCGAAACAATCTTCAGAAACTTCTTGTCGCGAAGTTCACGGGCCACAGGTCCGAAGACACGCGTTCCCACCGGCTCGTTCGAGTCGTTGATCACGACAGCCGCGTTCTGATCGAAGCGGATATACGTGCCATCGCGGCGGCGATACTCCTTGCGCGTGCGGACGATGACCGCCTTCACGACCTTGCCCTTCTTGACCGTGCCATCGGGCGAAGCTTCCTTCACCGCTGCCGTAACGACATCGCCGAGACCGGCCTTCTTGCCCAGCCCGCCGCCGAGCGGAAGGATTACCTGCAACTTGCGTGCGCCCGAGTTATCGGCCACGTCAAGCATTGTTCTCATTTGTACTGACATCGTTCGGCTCCTGAATCTCTAACCAAATCTTCTAAATCTTGTCATCCTTCGCTGCAAGCGGAGGATCTGCTTTATCTTCCGGGCGAACTACTTCGCCGGTGCAGCGACCGGGGCCTTGTCTTCAGCCTGCGCGAGCGAGGAGCGGCGAACAATCTCCTCGAGCGACCAGCGCTTCAGCTTCGAAAGCGGACGCGCCTCGCGGATGCGGACCACATCGCCGACGCGGGCGGAGTTCTGCTCGTCGTGCGCGTAGAACTTCTTATTCGACTTCATCACGCGCTTGTACTTCGGATGCGCCTTGCGCATCTCGATCTCAACCACGATCGTCTTCTGCATCTTCGTCGAAACGACGAGGCCGACCTTCTCGTTGCGGCGCGTAGCCGCTGCTTCAGCCGTTGCGTCCGTAGTTGCGGGGGTAGTGTTCACTGTCTCTGCCATGGGTTAGCCCTTCTTCGCGTTCTTGCGCGCGGTGCGTGTGCTCTTGGCCGGGGCGACGTTCTTCACCACCGGGTTGGCCTCGCGCTCCGCACTCAAAGTGCGCTCACGAGCAATCGTCTTGATGCGTGCGATGTCGGTCTTCAGCACGCGCAGCTTCTTGATGCCTTCCTGGTTGCCCAGGCTCTTCTGGAAGCGGATGCGGAAGATCTGTTCGCCGGCCTTCGCCTGCTCCGTCTTCAGCTCTTCGTCGCTCAGGCCACGAATCTTTTTGAGTTCCATTGTTCTTCTCTCTTCAATTCCGAATTACGAACGTTCTTACCGGATTAAGACCTAGCGCCGTTCTGGCCGTCTATTCCCTTCTCCCTAATCCCTTGTCCCTACTTCGCAGCTACCGTAGCCTTCACGTCGTGACGCATCACGAAGCTCGTCTTCAGAGGCAGCTTGTGGGCAGCCAGGCGCATCGCTTCCTTCGCGAGCTCAGGCGTTACGCCTTCCATCTCGAACAGGATCTTGCCCGGGCGCACAACCGCGACCCAATGATCTGGAGCTCCCTTACCCTTACCCATACGGGTCTCGGCAGGCTTCTTCGTGATCGGCTTGTCCGGGAAGATACGCAGCCACACCTTACCGCCACGCTTGATGAAACGCGTCATCGCGATACGGCTAGCTTCGATCTGGCGATCCGTGATGTAACCGCACTCGGTCACCTTCAGGCCAAACTCGCCGAATGACAGATCGCTTCCGCGCCATGCCTTACCGCACATGCGGCCGCGCTGCTGTTTGCGGTACTTGACCTTCTTTGGCATCAACATAATGAAACCCTCTTAGCTCTTAGCTTCTGGCCCCGGCTTTCCGCCAGGAACCAGTCCATCAAATCCTGCTGCCATCAGCGGTGTTCCGCTGCGCTTAGCTGCTTCAAGCTGCCCTTCGCTGCAATTAGCTGGCGAAAGCGCCCGTCGTCGTAACCTGGTCGCGACGCTTCTTCTGCTCGTAGATGTCGCCACGATAGACCCAAGTCTTCACGCCGATGATTCCATAGGTCGTGTGTGCCTCGGAGAAGCCGTAGTCGATGTCCGCGCGCAGCGTGTGCAGCGGCAGGCGGCCCTGGAGATACCACTCCGAACGCGCAATCTCGTTGCCGTTCAGACGGCCCGATACGCGGACCTTGATCCCCTTGCAGCCAAAGCGCAGGGCCGAATCAACCGACTTGCGCATCGCGCGACGGAAGCTGACGCGCTTCTCGAGCTGCAACGCAATCGCCTCGGACACAAGCTGAGCATCGAGCTCCGGCTTGTTCACCTCGAGGATGTCGATAAACACCTCGCGGCTGGTGCGCTTCTGGATGTCGGCCTTGAGCTTGTCGATCTCGGCACCCTTACGGCCGATGATGATACCCGGACGCGCGGTGCGGATGATCAGACGCAGCTTGTTGCCTGGGCGCTCGACTTCAACCGAGCTCACGCCAGCGGCCTTCAGCTTCTCGCGCAGCTCGGCCTTCAGCTTTACGTCCTCGACCAGCAGCTTGTCGTAGCCGCGTTCTACAAACCAGCGCGACTTCCACGGCTTGTTGATCCCGAGGCGAAACCCATACGGATGGACTTTCTGTCCCATAGCTTCCTTTACTCCGGCCCTGTTGCCGGTTGAGCCGGCAGGGCATTCGCAAAACCTTAATTTTACTTCAAATCTTCTTTGTCATTCCCGAAGGAACCACACCTATTTGTCATTCCCGAAGGGAATCTGCTTCTTTACTTCGCGGCCGTCTTCTTGGCGGCTTTCTTAGCAGGAGCCTTCTTCGCGGCGGTCTTCTTGGCTGCAGTCTTCTTGCCTGCTGCCTTCTTGACCGGCGCCTCGGGCTCGCTCGCCACTGCTGCTTCCGGCGCCTTCTTCTCGGCGACCGTCACGATGATGTGTGCCAGCCTGCGCTGGTAGCGGAACGCACGGCCCATCGGGGCAGGGCGGATACGCTTCATGCGCGGGCCTTCATTTGCCACCGCGGTGTGAACGTAAAGGTTGTCGACATCGACATCCAGGCCCTGCTCGTCCGAGACGTAGCTGGCGTTCTGGATCGCCGAACGGAGGACCTTCTCCACCACCGGAGCGATACGCTTCGTGCTGAAGTGGACCGTGTTGAGCGCCTGCTCCACACGGAGTCCCTTGATGAGGTCGAGAACCAGCTTCGCCTTTTGCGGGCTGGTGCGCTGGAACTTAGCTTCCGCGCGAAACTCTCTCACTTTTACTGCTGCTGCCTTAGCCATAACATCGTCCTTCGTAACTCAAACTTGTTCCGTCACTGCACTTCATCGCGGCAGATTGCCGCCCTACAGACGAACGGGAGACTAACGAGGCTTTGCCGATTCGCCCGACTTGGCCGAGTGCCCCTTGAAGGTCCTGGTCGCCGAGAACTCGCCCAGCTTGTGGCCAACCATGTTCTCCGTCACGTAGACCGGGATGAACTTGCGGCCGTTATGGACCGCAATGGTGTGACCGACAAAGTCGGGGTGGATGGTCGACCGGCGAGACCAGGTGCGCAGCACCTTCTTCTCGTTGATCTGGTTCATGCCCTCAATCTTCTTCATGAGGTGCGCGTCGATGAAAGGACCCTTCTTCAGTGAACGTGACATTTGCTTAGCTCCGTAAATCTGTTGCAATGCTCGATACGACGAATCTCTTAGGTGCGAGACTTGGTGTTTCTCTCAGAACTAAGAACTGAAAACTAACTACGAAAACCGAATTACTTGCTGCGACGCTTGACGATAAATACATCCGTCCGCTTGTTGTTACGCGTCTTGTAACCACGCGTCGGCTGACCCCACGGAGTGACCGGGTGACGTCCGCCTGAAGTCTTACCTTCACCACCACCGTGTGGGTGGTCGACCGGGTTCATCGAGACACCGCGGTTGGCAGGGCGAATGCCCTTCCAGCGGTTGCGTCCCGCCTTACCGATCGTGACATTCTCGTGGTCCGTGTTGCCTACCTGGCCAATCGTCGCCATGCACTCAACCAGCACCTTGCGGGTCTCGCCCGAAGGCAGCTTCAGAAGCGCGTAGTCGCCTTCCTTCGCGATCAGGTTCACCTGCGCTCCAGCCGAACGCGCCATCTGCGCACCCTTGCCGGGACGAAGCTCGATGTTGTGCACGATCGTGCCGGTGGGGATGTTCTTCAGCGGCAGCGCATTGCCGACCAGGATGTCTGCATCCGGTCCGCTCATGATCTGCTGACCAACCGTCAGACCGATCGGCTGAATGATGTAACGCTTCTCGCCGTCCGCGTAAGCGATCAGACAGATACGCGAGCTGCGGTTCGGATCGTACTCAACCGTCTCAACCTTGCCAGGGATCCCGTACTTGTCGCGCTTGAAGTCGATCAAGCGAAGCTTCTGCTTGTGACCGCCGCCCTGGTGGCGGATAGCCAGCTTACCCGTGCTGCTGCGGCCACCCGTACGGGGCTTCACCGCCAGCAAAGGCTTGTAGGGCTTGTCCGTCGTCAGGTCGTCGTTGACGAGCTTCGTCTGGAAGCGGAGTGTCGGTGTAATCGGTCTAAATGACTTAATCGGCATTATCTTGTTCCTTCTGCCGCGCGGCTATTTATTTCTATAGCGACGCAAATTTCGAAATTCGTTCAAAAATTCGACTTACAAGCTGTCGAGATACTCCGGCATCTTTTCGCCTTCTTTCAGGCGAACATAAGCCTTCTTCCAGTCAGGGCGGTAGCCGGAGTACTTACCACGGCGGCGCTCCTTGCCTTCAACGGTCGCGGTGCGGATCGTCTCGACCTTTACCTTGAACAACGTCTCAACGGCCTGCTTCACTTCAGTCTTTGTTGCCTTCAGGGCGACTTCGAACACCAGCGTGTTCTGCGTCTCCTTAACGGTCATGCCCTTCTCGGTAATCAGAGGCCGGCGAATCACTTCATAGAGGGTAGGCATTACGCAACCTCGCTTTCTGCAGCATTCTTCTCAGCGTGCTTGCGCTTCGATACAAACTTCTTCAACGTGTCCTGCAGCGCTTCGAAGGCATCCTTCGAGAACACAGCGTGCTCGTAGCGGAGAAGGTCGTAAGGGTGAACCTCGGAGCTGAGCACAAGCTCAACACCCTGCAGGTTGCGCGATCCCAGGTACAGCTTCTCGTCAAGCTTGCGGCTGGACTCAACCAACAGCGTCGTCTTGCCGGCTTCGAGCGTGTCGAGCGCTTTGCGGTAGAGCTTGGTCTTCGCCTCAGCTACATCAAAGTTCTCAACGATGGTGATCTTGCCCTCGGTGATCTTCGAAGAGATAGCCGAACGAAGAGCGCCCATGAGCTTCTTCTGCGGGAAAGCGTACTCGTAGCTGCGCGGCTGAGGTCCGTGGACCGTACCACCCGAGCGCCAGAGCGGCGAACGGATCGATCCGATACGTGCGCGGCCCGTGCCCTTCTGCTTCCAAAGCTTTTTGCCCGAACCGGAGACGTTCTTACGCGTCTTGGTGGCTGCAGTTCCCTGGCGCAGCGCGGCGCGGTAGTGCTTCACCGACTCCCACAGCAGAGCGTCGTTTACATCCTGGCTGAACAGGTCGGCGAGTTCGAACTCCCCGACCTTTTTTCCCGCCAGGCTTACTACGTTGATGTTTGCCATCGTTCTTCTCTCTTCTTGCCCGCCATCGATGCGGCGGGCCCTAACTTTGTTTCTGAACTAGCTAGCTAATTCAGTTATGCCGAATTACTTTTTCTTGGAAGGAGCAGCCTTCTTCGAAGCCTTCAATGCGTC
Source organism: Granulicella aggregans (assembly GCF_025685565.1). Classification (NCBI taxonomy): domain Bacteria; kingdom Pseudomonadati; phylum Acidobacteriota; class Terriglobia; order Terriglobales; family Acidobacteriaceae; genus Granulicella; species Granulicella aggregans. Next base: position 1,631 of record NZ_JAGSYE010000004.1, on the reverse strand, counting down.
CTTCGTAGCCGCACCGGCAAACCCACGACGCTCGCGCGGCGGAGCCTTAGCCTTTGAGATCAGCACGAAACCATCACGCGGTCCGGGTACAGCGCCTTCGACCAGAAGCAGGTTGTCGTCCATATCGATGCCACGAATGCGAAGGTTGCGGACCGTGATCTGCGCGTGGCCCATGTGGCCCGGCATACGCTGCCCAGGGAATACACGCGACGGGAACGACGAAGCTCCGATCGAACCCTGCACCTGGAACATGTGACCGTGCGACTTGGGACCGCCGCCGAAGCCGTGGCGGCGAATGACACCAGCAAATCCGCGGCCCTTCGAGGTTCCAATCACGTCAACAAAGCGCTCATCGTTGAAGATGTCCACCAGGATGCGATCGCCGGCCTTTGCCTCGGTCGACTCCAGTGCGACCTCCTTGATCATCTTGACCGGAGGAACGTTCGACTTCGCAAAGTGCCCAGTCATCGCCTTGTTGACCTTCGATGCCTTGATGAAGTCGACATAGCCGATCTGCGCGGCTTCGTAGCCGTCCTTCGCCATCGTCTTGATCTGCGTGATAACGCATGGGCCAGCCTTCAGAACCGTGACCGGGTGAACATCACCGCGCTCATCGAAGATCTGGGTCATGCCGATTTTCTTACCGAGAATTCCTACTACGGACATTTGAATTTCCTTTCCTCATCATGCTTGGCCTTTAGCCCAGCACTGCCGGTGTTACGCCTTCACTTACAACGTAGAACGCACAACTTACAACGCTCTTACTTACTTCTGAACCGTCTTGATCTCAACGTCCACGCCAGCCGGCAGGTCGAGCTTCATCAGCGCGTCCACGGTCTGCTGCGTCGGCTCGAGGATGTCGATCAGACGCTTGTGCGTGCGGATCTCGAAGGCCTCACGCGACTTCTTGTCGACGTGGGGCGAGCGCAGAACGCAGTACTTGTTCTTCATCGTCGGGAGCGGAATCGGTCCCGCAACCTGGGCTCCGGTGCGCTTCGCCGTCTCGACGATCTCGCCGGTCGACGTGTCCAGCACGCGGTAGTCATAAGCTTTCAAACGAATCCTGATTCTCTGTCCAGCCATGTTATTTCTCTTTTCTAACCACAAAGATCGTTTGGAGTGATTGCCGACCAAGAACCTCTACTTGTACCGGCAACCCTCGTTAGTCTTGAACTACTTGATGATCTCGGAGATCGTACCCGCGCCAACCGTGCGTCCGCCCTCACGAATCGCGAAGCGGAGACCCTTCTCCATCGCGACCGGCGTGTGCAGCGTGATCTCGAGCTGGATGTTATCGCCCGGCATCACCATCTCGGTGCCTTCCGGCAGCTTCGCCGATCCGGTCACGTCCGTGGTGCGGAAGTAGAACTGGGGACGGTAGCCGTTGAAGAACGGTGTGTGGCGTCCGCCTTCTTCCTTGCTCAGAACGTAGATCTCGCCCTTGAACTCGGTGTGCGGCGTGATCGATCCCGGCTTCGCCAGAACCATGCCGCGCTCCACATCTTCCTTCGCGATACCGCGGAGCAAGAGGCCAGCGTTGTCGCCCGCAAGACCTTCATCGAGCTGCTTCTTGAACATCTCGACGCCGGTGCAGACCGTCTGCTGGGTGTCGCGGAAGCCAACGATCGAGC
>NZ_JAGSYE010000003.1:900000-1033274 GCF_025685565.1 Granulicella aggregans | reverse complement strand
AATTCCTCCAAGGCCTGTTACCGAGGTGGAAGGGAAACATCGCTTTATCGGGAAAAGAAATCAGTGGAAAAGTGTCACAAGAAGTGTCACAAACTGATTTCGTGCTCATTCTAAAGGGGCTTAGAAGTTATGGCGGAGAGGGGGGGATTCGAACCCCCGATAGACTTACGCCTATGTCTGATTTCGAGTCAGGTGCATTCAACCGGGCTCTGCCACCTCTCCACTCTTTCGATCGTCTTCAACGGTCGTCGTCCCGGCGACGCAGCCCATGCCCTCAACTTATTGGTGAACGCAACGATCTCTCATAAGGATACTGGCAAGAGGCAAGTAAGTCTACCCGCCGCTTCCCTCGAAACAGCTTACTTTGCCATTCGGTCGAGATGCCGGAATCCGCCAGTCGCCACGAAGATCGTGATGAATACCGAAAGGTTGTAGCTGGCATGCACCAGGGTCGAGCAGGCAACAGACTTCGATCGCACCCGGATCGTCGTCAGCATCAGCGACACGCCGAAGAGCACCGCCAGTCCGCCCCATGCGTGAGCGATCTGCTCTGCATGCAGAAGCGCGAAGAGGGCGCTGCTCACAATGCTGGCCGCAACCACACCCGCGCGGCTGCGAAAGAATAGGTTGCCTATCTCGACATCGAGGCCCGCAGGGGCATCTTCGTGAAACGCGGCGACGTGCCGCGGAGGCTCTGCCCCGGCAAGCCTTGCGGCCGTGATTGTTGCCAGATGCCGCAATGTTGCATGAGCCCAATCGAAGCCGATGGCCAACGCAGGAAGCAGGAAGCCGCGAAACGCGATCTCCTCAACCAGCGGTGCAAGCAGCGTACCGAACAACGCGACGATCCAGACATCGGAGGGTGTCCGAAAAAAGTCGTCCATCGGGAGCGACTTTGGCATCGGGATCAGGCTCGATATGGCCTGTACCGCCAGCCCCACGGCAAGGCCAAGTGGCACCAGGCGGAAGCTCTGACGCAGCGCCTGCCTCCCATTCCAATTGATCCCCGCAAGAAATCCGCGTCCCCAGAACACCGGGAAGATCACCGCGCTTAAGCCCAGTGTGGCGATGTACATCGCAGCCTGCGCCGCAAGCTGCCGTTTCGGTTGAATGGCGTGTGCCGCGCCGGTAGCCGGATGCGCAAAAGCAAAGAAGACCACCTGCGCCAGAAAGAACAGCAACAACGCCAGCGCCAGCAGCAAAAGCACGTGTCCGATATGCGGAACTCTTGAGGAGGGATGCTCGGCGGCTGGCTCAGGCCACCATTCCGAAGGACTCTTCGAAGATTCGCGCGCAAGATCGTCTCGACGCGAATCATCCTCTCTGAACTCCGCGTTCATGCCTTCTTCGGCCTTCCCACAGCCTTCTTCGCCGTCTTCTTGACAGCGGTCTTCTTGTCAGCCTTATTCGGCGTATCCGGCATCGCACGCGCCGTCGGCACGCCGGTCTTCTTTTCCGGTCCCACGAACTTCCCACGCGGCTCTTTCTTCCTGTCCTCCGCCGCAACAATCTCGAGCGGTTGAGGCCCGGCGTGACTCTGCGCGCCATTCAGCGTCACGCCTCCCGGCAGCGACGCATAGTACCTCGCCAGAAAACTGCCTGTGTGGGAGCCCGCAACCGTCGCCACCTGTTCCGGAGTTCCGTGCGCGATCACACGCCCACCGCCTTCGCCGCCCTCAGGACCCATGTCCAGGATGTAGTCCGCGTTGCGAATGATGTCGAGATTGTGCTCGATGATGACGACTGTATTGCCGAGGTCCGTCAGCCGATGCAGCACCTCGAGCAGCTTGCGCACGTCGTCGAAGTGCAGTCCCGTCGTTGGCTCATCCAGCAGGTAAAGCGTGCGCCCCGTCTGCCGTTTTGAAAGCTCGCGCGCCAGCTTCATGCGCTGCGCCTCGCCGCCCGAGAGCGTCGTCGCCGACTGTCCCAGGTGAATGTAGCCCAGCCCGACATCCACCAGCGTCTGCAGCTTCACATTGACCGTCGGGATGTCCTTCAGGATCGGCACCGCGTCTTCAATCGGAAGGTCCAGCAGGTCGGCAATGGAGTAGCCATTGAACTTCACCGCCAGTGTCTCCTGATTGTAACGACGGCCGTTACATACTTCGCAGAGCACGTAAACGTCTGGCAGGAAGTTCATCTCGATCCGCCGCTGCCCCTCACCCTGGCAAGCCTCGCATCGTCCGCCCTGCACGTTGAACGAGAACCGCCCAGGCTTGTAGCCGCGCTCACGCGAATCCGGCAGCATCGCGAACAGATCGCGCATCGCCGTAAACACGCCGGTATACGTAGCCGGGTTCGACCTCGGCGTCCGCCCAATCGGCGACTGGTCGATCTGGATCACCTTGTCCAGTTGATCGATGCCGCGCACCGCTCCATGCTTGCCCGGCTCTTCGCGAGATCCATAGAGCTCCTTTGCCAGCGCGCGATAAAGGATGTCGTTGACCAGCGTGCTCTTGCCCGATCCGCTCACGCCCGTGACCACCGTCATCACGCCGAGAGGGAAGTGCGCGGTCACCTCATTCAAATTGTGCGAGTGAGCGCCTTCAACCGTCAGCCATTTGCCGGTCAGCGGTCGCGGAGCCTTGTCCGGCGTCGGCCGTGTCACAATATCGATCTTGCCCGCAAGATACTGCCCGGTCACCGAAGCAGGATTGTCCATGATCTCCTGCGGCGTTCCGCTCGCGATCAAAAAACCGCCGTTTTTGCCAGCGCCCGGCCCCAGGTCGAGTACATAGTCAGCCTTGCGGATCGTGTCCTCGTCGTGCTCGACGACAAGCACGGTATTGCCCAGATCGCGAAGCGCTTCAAGCGCCGTAATCAGCCGCTGATTGTCCCTCTGATGCAATCCAATCGAAGGCTCGTCGAGCACATACAGTACCCCGCGGAGCTTGGATCCAATCTGCGTAGCCAGACGAATCCTCTGTCCTTCGCCACCCGACAGAGTCGCCGCCGAACGATCCAGCGACAGATACCCCAGCCCCACCGCATTCAAAAACTCCAGCCGCTCGATGATCTCCCGCTGCAGCCGGTCCGCGATGATCCGGTCCCGTCCCGTGAAGGCCATGCTTCTCGCCCCGGTCAGTGCCCGCTCCAGCGAGAGCGCCGTAAAGTCCGCAATCGACGCGGCTTTCGTCTTATCCGCAATGCCAATCGGCACCGTCACCGCCAGCGACTCCGGTCTTAGCCTCCGTCCCTGGCACCTCGGGCAAGTCGTCGCCGACATGTACTGCATCATGTACTCGCGATAGCCTTCGCTCTTCGTGTCCTCGAGATTCGCTCGCAGGTACGAGAAGATTCCATGAAACCCCGTCCGCGTGGACTCGCCCTTCGGCGGCCCGTACATCAGCAGATCCTGCTGCGCCTTGGTCAACTCAGCGAACGGCAGCTTCAAATTGATCTTGTACCGCTCGCCCGCGAGTTTGATCAGCCGCAGCAGATATGCCGACCCCGATCCCGGCCCCATCGCTCCATCCAGCAGCGGCTTCGACCAGTCGGTGATCGTCTTACCCGGATCGAAGTCGTAGATGCTCCCCAGCCCATGGCACTCCGGGCAAGCGCCGTAGTTCGAGTTGAACGAGAAGCTCCGCGGCTCGAGCTTCGGCACATTGATGCCGCAGTCCGGACACGCCATCGAGGACGAGTACAGCGTCTCCTCCATGCCGTGAATCCCAATCAACACCAGCCCGTTGGCCATCTGCAGCGCCTTCGCCACAGACGTCTCCAACCGCCGCGTGTCGTACTTCTTTCCCGTCGTTTCAGCATCAGGATTCAGCTTCAGAATGATCCGGTCGACGACTGCCTCGACGGTATGGTTCTTGCGCTTCTCCAGCCGCATCCCCTCGGTCAGCTCCGTCATCTCGCCATCGATGCGCGCGCGGAATCCCTGCTGATCCAGAGCCTCTAATTCTTCGCGAAACTCGCCCTTACGCCCGCGCACAATCGGCGCATACACCGTAATGCGCTCGCCCGGAGCCAGCGCGACGATCCGCTCTACAATCTGGTCCGCGCTCTGCCTTGAGATCGGCAGTCCACAGTTCGGGCAGTTCGGCTGGCCTACGCTCGCATACAGCAAACGCAGGTAGTCGTAGATCTCCGTGATCGTTCCAACGGTCGAACGCGGGCTCCGGCTGGTCGTCTTCTGCTCGATCGAGATTGCCGGCGACAGCCCGTCGATGGCATCGACGTCCGGCCGCTCCATCTGGTCCAGAAACTGCCGTGCGTAAGCCGAAAGCGTCTCGACATACCGCCGCTGCCCCTCGGCGTAGATCGTGTCGAAGGCGAGCGAGGACTTTCCCGATCCTGAAAGACCGGTCACGACCGTCAATGTGTTGCGCGGAATGCTGACGTCGACGTTACGAAGATTGTGCTGGCGTGCGCCGCGAACCGTAATGTGGGTAATGCTCATAGCGAGAGTGGCCCGTATAGAGCCAAGTCTCTAGGATACGGCATTTATCCCGTTCGATTGCGACGGTGGCCAAATCCCGGCCCGCGCTCCCGGCCCGCGCGGCAACCTTGCATCGACGATACTCACAACAACCCCGGACAACGTTCGCCGCGTTACAGGTATCAGAAGTTGCAATACGTTCGATGTGGTTTTACAGAACGGTCGCAAAACTCTGAGACAATGATGTACATCGTAAGAAATGGTATTCGGGCTCTGTAGCTTGATCTCCAGCGTTTCCGTTTTCTGTTTGATGCTTTAGGCCATCGTTACCCAGGGGTGTGTTTTGAGTGCTTCAATCGTTCTCGTATGTGCAGTGTTAGCGTCAATGGCCGCCGGCGTCCTTCTTGCCTATGGTCTGTGTCAGGCGCTCTTAGCTCTCTTCCAGAGCCACGCAAGGCAGAGAGCCGAAAGATCCCCTCTCCCGGTTGCCCCGCCGCGTACCGTACGAGGGTAACGGTCAAAAATCAAGTCGTTACCTTGCGGCGCCACTCTTGGCGACTTATTCGACCTGCCCCACGCTTAGTCCATCGCAAATCCCACACCACGGCTAATCCTGCGGCGGAGTCTGCTGCTGTAAACCTTGCTGCTGTGAACTCTGTTGCAACTGCTCATAAATCTGCTGTGGGGTCTTTTGCTGGTCGCCGACAAGAGGGGTGCCACCGGGACCGAAGCTACCCGGTTGCCCAAAAGCCGGAGTTCCATCTGGATTCGCACTCACCGGACCTCTTCCCGTAATGGTCGGTGGCTGGAAGGGGCGAACCGGCGGAACGTACTGCTCCTGCGGCTCACTACGTGAGTTGTTGCCAGCAAACGACGAGTTCGGGTTCGGTGGTGTCGCTCCGCCGCGGCGGTAGGTAAGGACTAATTCAGCAGGCCCGCTCTTGTTATCCACCAGCAACATATTGCTCCCTGTGCCATCCAGCAGCGAAGCGAGTATCTCGGAGACCGGCGATGGCCCGTATTGCCCGAAGACGCTCTCGTCGGCGACGGTGCCTGTAACCTTCATCCCCGTCTTCTGCGAGATCTGCCGAAGGACTTCGTTCAGGCTGGCGTTGGCTGCATCCACTGTCAGCATCCCATCGCTGTAGGCCACTTTAAGTTTTGCTCCGGGCTTCGCAGGGGGTGCCGGCGTGCCGGGAATCGGAGAAGATGCGCCAGCCGGGTTCACACCAGGTGCCGCAGTAGGCTGAACAACGGGCAGACTGGAGCCCGCAGTGGGAGGCGTCCCATTCGCCGGAACTTGTCCGAAAGACAACGCTGTCCCTGCGCCGATCAGCATCGACGCCAGTACCAGCGAAGCTTCGCGAATTGGCAGTGAACGGCTCATACCATGGATGGGACGCAGAACCGGCGTAAACGTTATGACCGCGGCAACAACGTGCTTATTCTAACGCTTCCCGGCGCGCCGGGAGAAGTTGCGCCACCGCTCACCCTTACCGTTGTACTAAACTTCTCTTGCCCCTTTGGAAACCGGGGTGCATCGGGCCGTTGGTCTTCGGGCGGTGAAGGAGTTATGGATATCGTGGAACAAAATGGCGGGCGACGAAGCTCCGTGATGGGCTTAAAAGGCCTCCTGTTGGCGGCCATTTTTCTTGTTTCCGCCAACTCCCGTGGCGAAGTCTGCACCACGCAGTCGCAAATGAAGCCCGCCGATCGCGATGCCATCGCCAGCGCGACCCGGGCTCTTGCATCGCGGGTACAGGCCAATGACGTCCCTGGCCTGCGCCAGCAAAGCGTCCCCGAGTTTGCCAAGGACTATACCGCGATGACCTCGCTCGTGGCCGCTACTTCTGCAAAGATTGCCTCCGCATCTCTTCAGGTCGACCAGGTCTATCTTCTCGACGCCACCAACCTGAAGACCCTCGCCGATGGGACAAACCAGGATGCTCAATTTTTTTGCTCGTTGAACAGCTCCATCGCGGAAGCGACCTTCTTCATTCCCGCGTTGCCGCCTGGAAGGTACGCCTACTCCCAGGTGCTCGCGCAAAACGCGACGTCGCCTTGGCGGCTCGCCTTTCTTCTTTGGCAGGATTCAGCCGGTAGCTGGGATTTGGCAGGCTTCTACCCCAAGGCACTTACCGCTGCCGGCCATGACGGTCTCTGGTACTGGACCCAGGCACGGGAGCAGGTCAAGGACAAACACCTTTGGAGCGGCTATCTCCTGTATGGAGAGGCTCAGTCTCTCTTGCAGCCCGCTGGCTTCGTCGGAAGCACGCATCTCGACAAGTTACGCAAGGAATCCACCTCGTCCGCCCCTCCGGCGCTCTCGGAAGGCATTGGGCCGGATATGCCCCTGGTGGTGAAAGGGCAGGGCGGCGCGGAGTTCCGCTTCACCAGTCTCAGCACGGACGATTCTCTGGGGGGCGACAAGCTCTACGTCGTCGCCCACCTGGCTCCGGACCCGGCACCTGAACCTCAGGGATCGCCGGCAACCGCAGCGAAACCCGCGCCCAAATCAGCGCCCGTGCCAGCGGCTCTATCTCCGAAGGATCGCAATACCAGCGCCATGGTCGCGCTCCTGGCGGCGTACCCAGAGCTCAAATCCACCTTTGGCGGAGTTTGGATCTTCGCCGATGAGCCTGGGAAGAGTCCCTTCGTCACGGAACAGTCGATGGCCGAGATACGCTAGCCTCTTTCGTCCCGGTCAACAAGCAAATCTTCAAACTTCAGGAGTCCCGCTGCATCGGCTGTGAAAATGCTATCTTTGGACTCGTCAGGGCAGCGCTCTGGCCTGCGCAACGGAGATAGAGACTCTCTGCCGGCAGGCCCGGATAGCCCCCGTGCAGGCTTGCCTGCCGGTAAATACCCTAAGCGGTCACAAGGAAGAACATGGAAAAGCCACTCTCTCAGGCGATCGCCGGACGTCGTGCCACTCCGAGCTTTGACGGCCGCCCGATCCCTGCCGGTGACATCAAAAAGATCCTCGAGGCAGGACTTGCGGCCCCCAGCGGATACAATCTGCAGCCCTGGCGATTTGTCGTCGTCCAGTCGCCGGAGCAGAAGAAGCGCCTCCGCGCCGCCAGCTACAACCAGGCAAAGGTCGAAGAGGCGTCCGCCGTCATCGTCGCCTGTGGCGACTCCGACGGTTGGCGCAAGGACCTTGACCTGATGCTCCAACAGGGCCGCGAAGGTGGCATGCCTGAGAGTTACGCGGAACAGGCGAAGATCAGCGTCCCAACCTACTTCTCCAGCTTCTCCAGCGAGAAGATGCACTCTTGGCTAAATAAGCACGTCATGCTCGCCTACGCCTTCATGATGCTCACCGCCGAAAGTCTTGGCTACGACACCGCTCCCATGGAAGGCTTTGAAGAGGAGAAGGTCCGCGAGACGCTTCGGTTGCCACTCAGCTATCGCGTCATCGCCCTCCTTGCCCTAGGCCATCTGAAGGGGGCCGAAAAGTTTGACGGAGGCCGCTTCAACATCGCCCACACCGTCTTTGGAGAAGAGTTTGGCAAGCCGCTAAAAGTCTAAGCGGCGGATCTCGGAGAGCTCTGTATCGTGAAGGTCCTGCTTCGACTGTCCGGAGTCATTCTGCTGCTGGTGCTCGCGCTCGCGGTCGCCTTCTATCTGCATCCTGTCTGGTTCAACGATGAGCACACCCGCTTCGGCCTATGGCATCATGGCGTGCAAAGCAAATACATCGAGGCGGACGGCTATCGTGTCCACTACTTCGAAGCGAAGCCTGCAAGCGGCCTCGGTATCCCCATCGTCCTGATTCATGGTCTCGGATCACGCGGCGAGGACTGGGCCGCTGTCATCCCGCAGTTCGCGGCTAACGGCTTTCACGTCTACGTTCCAGACCTTCTCGGGTATGGTCGCACCGACCACCCCGACGTCGACTACTCCATCTCGCTCCAGGCAAAGTTCATCGCTGACTTTATGAAGGCGATCGGCGTGCCAAACGCGGACGTTGTGGGTTGGTCCATGGGAGGCTGGGTCGCCGCCAAACTCACCCTCGACCATCCCGAACTCGTAGACCGCCTGGTCCTCTTCGACAGTGCCGGCATCTACTTCGGCTCCTTCGACACGGACCTCTTCACACCAACGGACACCGCCGGTCTCGCGAGACTGAACGCTATGCTCCAACCTGATCCGCCAAAGATCCCAGACTTCGCCGCAAGGGACGCGCTTCGCGGCCTCGAATCAAACTACTGGGTCATCCGCCGCACAGTCAGCTCCATGACCAGTGGCCGCGATCTCCTCGACTTTCGTCTACAAGCTCTGCGCAAGCCAACCTTGATCGTCTGGGGAGGCAAGGACACGCTCATCCCGCCCAGCGTCGGCGAATCCATGCACCATCTCATCGCAGGATCTTCGTTCGCTGTAGCCGAAGGCTGCGGCCATCTTGCCCCGGTGCAGTGCGCCCCTGTTGTCTTTCCAGTAACGCTGAACTTCCTCAAATCCGACCCGCCCTGGCACTCCGTTGAGAAGACTCTACCCGGCAATTAGGCCCGGGTGCCCCATCCATCGCGTTTTTGTCTTATGCGATGGGTGGGACGTAAACCCTCAAACCGTCTCGTCCGCCTGCCACTGATAAGCTCTCGGCTGTGGCAGCCCGATGTGCGCCAGCACCCGCTGCACAAACTGCACCGCCATCTCGGCCGTGCTTTGCGGCTTGTTGTAGAGCGTTGGCATCACCGGAAAGATCGTCGCTCCCGCATCCGACGCCAACTGCATATTCCGCAGATGGATACGGTTGAATGGAGTCTCCCGGACGCACAGCACCAACGGCCGCCGCTCCTTGAGGCACACATCCGCCGCCCGTTCAATCAAACTGTCCGCCAGCCCATTCGCAATCCCCGCCAGCGTCCCCATGGAGCAGGGAAGCACAATCATTCCATCCGACGGATAGCTCCCGCTCGCGATATTCGCCCCGATATTCGCATCCACATGGTGCTGAATCTTCGTCGAAGTCGCACCCAGAATCCGCTCCACCAGATCGTTCCGTCCCGCGATCTCCATCTCTTCCGCCATTACTCGCAGCGCACTATCCGAAGCGACAAGATTCACCTTGCCCACCCGCTCATCCGCCTCGAGCATCTTCAACAACTCGACCGCAAAGATCGCACCGCTAGCGCCAGTGATCCCCAGCGTCAGATTCTTCAACTTCATCGCATCACTCATCGCTTTCGATTATCGCCGATGCGAATCCAGCCTTCTTGATCGCGCAAACAATCCCGTGATCCTGAGCGAAGCCACTCGCGGTCTCACCGCGAGTGGCGCAGTCGAAGGACCCCGGTGCCGCTCACATCCCCACAACCGCTCGGATCTTTCAACCAAGAACTCGCGCTCCCGACCGCCATCAAGCCCCACGCAGTGCGTACGCCACCAGCGTTTCGCCTCGTTTGCCCGTAGCTGCCTCGTAAGCCGCATTGCTCTCTTCTTCCAATCGAGGAATCGCCGGATCAAGCTCACATCGCTCAATCTCCTCCGTCCTCGCCTCGATATAGCAAAGCTCGCACGTCGCCAGATTGTCTTCCTCGGTACGCATCGGAGGCCCAAACGTCCGGCAAAGGATCGGTCGCGACTCATACAGATCGCAGGTGCCGTGGTCCAGATCAAGCGCCGGACAAGGCTCATTGTTCGCAAACTCCTCGAACAGTATCGCCTCCTCATAGGACTCGCCGAGAACGCCGGTAGCTACATCGCCCGGAAACCAAGGATCAAGCCTTTCCAACGCCGAAGCCGTCCGCGCCCTCACCCGCGCCGCCCGCTCCGGATCGACCTCGCCCAACGCAATCAACCCATCGCGCAACCGATCCGCATCCTGCCACCGAATCGGAAACACGCCCACGCAACACTGTGAACAACCGGGGCGGCACTTCAGCCAGTCGCCACTCCGCACGGTAGCATCCGCCATCGCGGCCGTTACGATGTGGATCAACTCATCATTCATGGCCTGTTCAATGTCTTCTCCATCACATCCACCGCATCGCGAATTGAGATGGTGTACACCCCGCCACAGTCCGCTTGCCACCGCTCAAGACCTTCGAGCGTCGGCAAGGGTTGATCAGCCTTAAGCAAATGATTGACGCTCACGAGCATCGCGTCCCGAGTGAACGGCATATGTTCGACGGAAGGGACAACGTCTCCGCGCGGATTGTGTGCGAGCAATCCATCGACGCGAACGTGAACCACGACACCAATCTTGGACTCCACGTCAATTCGAAGAATAGTCACGGTTGAAGCCGACTCGCCAGGCCGTGTCTCATAACTCCAAACCTGACCGGGCTTGAACTTCTTATCAATTACGCCTTTCGTCGAAGACGGGCAGGGTTCTTTCGACGCAGCTAGGGATGGAATTGCCGCGCAGCCCATCGCGATTGCACAAGCAAGAGCAATCAGTCTGCGTCGCATGTCAGGCTCCCAGCACTCTCTTGAAGATCGCATCCACATTCGCCAGTTGCCGCGAATAATCGAACGCCCGAGCCAGCTTCTCCGGGCTCAACCGACCCGTAATCTCCGCGTCCTTCGCCACCTCCTCTTTGAACACAAGCTCTTCCTTCCAAGATCGCATCGCATGTCCCTGCACCAACCGGTACGCATCCTCGCGCAACATCCCCGACTCTGCCAGGTCCAACAGCAACTGCCCCGAAAAGATCAACCCACCCGTCGACTCCAGGTTCTTCATCATCCGCGCCGGATACACCATCAGCTTTTCAATCAGCGTCGCCGTCTTCGCCAGCAGATAATCCGCCAGTATCGTCGAGTCCGGCAAAATCACCCGCTCCGCCGACGAGTGCGAGATGTCCCGCTCATGCCACAGCGCCACATTCTCAAACGCCGTCTGCGCATTCCCACGCACCACCCGGGCCAGCCCACTGATCTGCTCGCTCACGATGGGGTTGCGCTTGTGCGGCATCGCGCTTGAACCCTTCTGTTTCTCGGAGAAGAACTCCTCCGCCTCACGTACCTCTGTCCGCTGTAGATGCCGAACCTCGGTGGCAATCTTATCCAGCGTCGACACTAGCACAGCCAGCGTAGCCACATAAGCCGCATGACGATCACGCTGTACCACCTGCGTAGCAATCGCCACCGGAGTCAGCCCGAGCTCCGCGCAGATCGCCTCTTCATGCTCCGGCTTCAGATGCCCGAACGTCCCAACAGCACCGGACAGCTTACCCACCCGCAACTCTTCCGCCGCTGCATCGAACCGCGCCAGATTCCTCTGCGTCTCCGAGTACCAGAGCAGCAGCTTCAACCCAAACGTCGTCGGCTCTGCATGGACGCCATGCGTCCGTCCGATCGTCGGCGTGTGCTTGAACTCCAGCGCCCGCGCCTTCAGGACCTCGCCCAGCCGCACAATCCCCGCGCGAATGATCGCCGAAGCCTCCTTCAACTGCAGCGCCTGCGCCGTATCCACCACATCGGTCGAGGTCAACCCATAATGCAGCCACCGCGACTCCGGCCCGATGTACTCTGCGACGGTGGTGGTGAAAGCGATGACGTCGTGTCGAACCTCGGCTTCGATCTCATTGATCCGCGCCACAGTAAAGTCACCCTTGTCGCGAATCGCATCCGCAGCTTCCTGCGGCACCATACCTGCCTTAGCCAGCGCCTGCGACGCCGCTACTTCAACCCGCAACCAGCAGCGGTACTTGTTCTCATCCGACCAGATGCGCCCCATCTCGGGTCGCGTATAGCGTGCAATCAATTCAATCTCCCACTAATTTCTTGTCATCCTTCGACGAAGTCGGAGGATCTGCTTCTCCACGGCCTATGCTGAGGAGCAAGCCTACTCCGCAACCCCAAACAATTCCGCCATCTCCTCATGCAGAAAGCCCTGCCCCGGCTTATAAGGCTGCACCCATTTGCCATCGATGACAAACTGCGGAATCGCCCGCTTGCCCACGTTCGCGACTACAGCGTCCGCCGCGCCCGGCACCTCTTCGATATCAATCTCGTTGAAAGGAATGTTGTGCTTAGCCAGAAAACGCTTGGCCTCGCGACAGTCGCGGCACCAAGAAGCAGAGTAAAGTGTCAGATCCATTCCACCATTTTACCGTCATGCGCCGAAAGACATCCGTCAACCATGTAAGGATCCGTCATCTCGACCGTAGCGAAGCGCAGTGGAGAGATCCCCGCATTTGTCGTTGTAGTTTCAGCGATAATCCTCCCATCGCACCTCCACCGTTGGGAGCCCACCCATGAACCACTTCGAATGCGTCATCCCCATCCTCAACGTCCGAGACTTCGCCGGCTCCATGGACTACTACACAACCAAGCTCGGCTTCACCAAAAAGTGGGACTGGGGCACTCCACCCACCTTCGGCTGCGTCGAGCGCGGAAAGGTCGCCCTCTTCTTCTGCCAAGGCGGCCAGGGCCAACGTGGTAACTGGATGTCTCTCTTCCTCGATGACGTAGACGCCCTCTACGCTGAGTACCAGCAATCCGGAGCCATTATCCGCGAGCCACCGCGCAACATGCCCTGGGGCACCCGGGAGATGAACATCGAAGACCCCGACGGCAACCGCCTTCGCATGGGCTCAGACGCCACCGGCCCCTTCGACGAATCCAACGAGTCTCCCTTCTTCGGCGGGCGCGAATAGCCCCAGATTCGGGAGATTCATTTCGGTGTACCGAAGCATTTGTGCGTTCTGTCTTATTTACTTATTGAAGGGCACGGCTTCAGCCGTGCCGCAACGCGAAATTGAGGTCCGCGGCTAGCCGCTGAGGTACGCTCTCGTTTTACAAACCATAAAGCCCGGGGTGCCCCATCCATCGCCGCTTTACGCGATGGGTGGGACGTAAACCCTCACCCCACCTGATCTATCCTTGAACTCACAACTCCTCCAAAACTTCCGCCGCCACCGCAGCATCATCAAACGGGACTGTCCCTCCCGCCAGTATCTGCATCTTCTCGTGCCCCTTACCAGCAATCAGCACGATATCCCCGGCCTTCGCCGCCCGAATCGCAATCTCAATCGCCCCACGCCGGTCTTCCTCAACGATGCAAGTCGTCCCCGTCGTAGTCTTCACCCCCGCCAGCGCCTCCGCGAGGATAACCGAAGGATTCTCAGTCCGAGGATTGTCGCTGGTCAGCACCACCAGATCGCTGCCTTCACCCGCAGCCCGTCCCATCTTCGGCCTCTTCGTCTTATCGCGGTCTCCACCACACCCAAACAGCGTAATCACTCGTCCATTCTGCGGAGCTACCAACTCGCGAGCCAGCGCGATCAAATTCCGCAGAGCATCATCCGTATGTGCATAGTCAACCACTACCGTCACCCCGCTCCCAGAAGGCACCACCTGAAACCGTCCCGGCACCTGCCCCACCCGAGCCGCTCCAGCCACAATCTCCTCCACCGTCAGCCCACGAGCATATGCCGCCGCACTCGCAGCCAGCAGGTTGTAGACATTCACCCTCCCCGTCAGCGGCGATAGCATCTCCACCATGCCCTTCGGCGTCATCATCGTAAACCGCGTCTCGCCCGCCTTCATCCGCACATCGATTGCCCTGAACTCAGCGCCCTCATCGAATCCATACGTCAGCACCTGCGAGTGTCGCGCCGCCTCCACGATCCGCCGCCCATACGCATCGTCGACATTCACCACGGCCACCCGAGGCGGCACGGTCCCCACACCCTCGAACAGCCGTAGCTTCGCCTCGAAGTACCGCTCCATCGTGCCGTGATAGTCAAGATGGTCCTGGGTAAGATTGGTGAAGATCGCCACCTCCACCGGTAGCCCCCATACCCGCTCCTGCTCCAGCGCATGAGACGACATCTCCATCACTGCCTCGCTTGCGCCCACCGCCACGCCGTCCGCAAACACCTGCAGCACGTCCCGCGACTCCGGCGTCGTGTGCTCCGACGCCCGCACCGCATCGCCGACGTGGTACTCAATCGTCCCGATCAGCACGCAGGTCCGGCCCACGGACTTCAGCAGCGACTCAACCAGAAACGCGGTCGTCGTCTTCCCATTCGTCCCGGTCACGCCGGTCAACGCCAGTCTCTTCTCCGGATCCCCGAAGACCGCCGCGCTCACCTCAGCCAGCGCCCGCCGCCCACGCTCCACAAGCGCTACCGGCAACGTCGGATGCTTCAGCGCCAACTCTTCGTAAGCCTCACGCGAATCAGTAACAACCGCCGCCGCGCCCTTGGTCAACGCGGCTTCGATATACCGATTACCATCGGTCGTCTCACCGCGCATCGCAACAAAAGCATCGCGAACCTTTATCCGCCGCGAGTCGTACTCCACGCCCGTCACATCGGCTATACCATCGCGCCGCGCAACAGTCGTCAAACCAGCCAACAACTGATTCACATCCATAGGTGCCATGCTAAAGGAACTGGCGTCGCGAGACGTTTCGAAGGTGTTAGTGGACGATGAAACGGAAGATGGTTACTGCTCCTACTCCAAGGCAAATCACGATAGCAAGGAGCGCCAGAAACTGCACGATCGAACCCAAGTGCCTTTGCGATTTCGTGCGTTTCTTAGGCAAGTAGATATGCGAGGTAGGGTAGAGTTTGAGGCCGGCAATTCCCCAGTCTAACTCTTCGACGGTCACCCAGCTCTCATTGCGGAAGTTCTGCTGTTCCCCTTGAGCGGCCTTCAATGAGGCGATGGCCAAGTGAACGAAGCCGCCCTCGTTCCCGAGGATGAACTCCCCCGTGTCAGGCGGCATGACCACCATTGCCGGAGATTGCGGCGCCAGGTCGATGCTTTCCAATACTGAGATCGCTTCAGCGATCTTGTCTTCGTAGCTCATGAGCAGGCCTGAATGGCTTTCTTCGTTGGATTGAATCGCAGGTTGGGCAAATTCTAAGTCGGCGCGGATCTGCCGAAGGGCTACCGGCTAAACCGCACCGCCACCTGCGTTCCCTCAGGCACCATCGTCCCCGCTACCGGTACCTGCTGCCGAGCCAACCCACTTCCCAGCGGCTGCACGCGCAATCCCGCACGCCCAGCTTCTTCGACGACGGTGCGCAACGCCGCGCCCTCAAACGAAGGCACCGCCACCCGCTTCACCGAATCGACCACCACCGATCCATTGCCTCGAGCCTGCGCCTCTGGCACAACCTTCGGCGCAATCAAAGCTGCATTTACAGCGTCAGGCGGAGGAGCATCCGACCCGCCATTCGCCCGGAACGCATCCGCCACCTTCTTTGGCAGCAACTGCATAACGCTGCTCTTGACGCTCGAATTCGCCGCAATGTTCGAAGCAGCGGGGGCAGGGAACTGCGCCGCATCCTGCGCCACTGAAGCCCGCAGCGGGTCATCCGCCGGCAAATTGTTCACATCCGCGAACATCGCCTCCAGGTCACCCGTGTTCTCATTCGGTGAGTCATCATGAACTTCTTTGTCACTCGCAATATTCGTCCGCTTTTGCGGAGTCAACGGCCGGTCATGCGGCACTCCAAGGTACTCCAACACCTGCTGCGCCACCTGCGCAAACACCGGAGCGCTCACCGCACCACCATACTTGCTCGCACCCACGGTCGGGTTATCGATCACCACTGTCACCGCAATTGCCGGATTGCTCACCGGTGCAAACCCCGCGAAGCTGGCCACCAGCTTCGTGTGCGAGTACGTATGCGTCGCCACATCGATCTTCTGCGCCGTCCCCGTCTTGCCCGCCGAGCTGTAGCCGTTCAGCTTGGCCTCTTTGCCCGTGCCCTCCGTGACAATGCCTTCCATCATCATCCGCATCTTCGCCGAGGTCAGCTCCTTGATCACGCGATGCGCTCCATCCGGCAGTTTGTCCGGCAACTGGTTCGAGGGACGAAACGCCGCCGGTTGCAGCCTCGGATCACCCTTCATCTCGTCGGTCGATTGCAGCAGAACGTGCGGCGGCATGTACACTCCGCCGTTCGCAATGGTGCTCACCATGGTGACAAGTTGGACCGGCGTCACGCCGACTTCCTGCCCAATCGCCATCGACAAAATGCTCGTCGCGCCCCACCGCTTCGGCGTCCGCAGCAGTCCACGCGTCTCGCTCGGCAGCTCGATGCCGCTGCGATCGCCAAAACCATAGCTGTGCATGTAGTCGTAGAACTTCTGGTTGCCCAGCTTCAACGCCATCTTCGCCGCGCCCACGTCGCTCGAGTGCTCCAGCGCATACTGCACCGTCACCACGCCAAAGTGGTCCGTCTTGTCGTCATGCAGCGTGCGGCCATACATGGTCATCGCTCCGCCCTGGCAGTCCACCATGTCGGTAGGCTCCACGCCCGCCGCGTCGATAGCGGCAGAGTACGCGACCAGCTTGAACGTCGACCCCGGCTCATACACGTCACTTACCGCAAGGTTCGTCAACGATCCCGGCTGCATATGCCGCGAGTCGTTCGGGTCGAACCGCGGTGAGATCGCCAGCGCAAGGATCTGCCCCGTGTGCGGGTCCTGCACCACCACGGTTCCGTGCAGCGCCTTCACCTTGTCCATCTGCGCGTCCAGCGCGGCCTCGGCCATATGCTGAATGTTGGAGTCGATCGTCAGGACGAGATTCTCTCCTGGCTGCGGTTGGCTCTCTTCACTTCCCAGCACGTGCCGCTTCGCATCCAGCGCCGTAAGCATATGTCCCGGCTCACCGTGCATGTCCTGATCGAACTGCCGCTCCAGCCCGCCCAGACCCGTATCGTCCGTGCCGACATATCCCAGCACCTGCGCCGCCAGATCGTTGTTGGGATAGAACCGCTTGAACTCCTTCTGCAGATAGATGCCATGCAGATTCAATTCGCGCACCCGATTCGCCGTCTCCGGATCAAGCCGCCGCGCTACCCAGGCAAAGTTCTTCGAAGCCGTAAACCGCGCCAGGATCTGCTGCTCCGAGGTGAAGTTGTCCTGCGGATCGGCATGAACAATCTTCGCCAGGATCTGCGCCGCATTCTCGCGATTCTCGCCCAGTTCCGAGGGCACCGCATATACCGAGTCCACGAGCACCGTCATCGCGAGCTCCCGCAGATTGCGGTCGTACAACACCCCACGCCTCGGCGCGACCTCAAAGGTCCGCTGCTGTTGCAAAGCAGCGCGCTTCACAAAGTCTTCATGCCGTACAACCTGCAGCCAGAAAAGCCGCAGCCCTATCGCCGCCGTCCACACAATAAAAAACAGCGCAACGTAAGTGAACCTGACCCTCCGTATAGGAGCGGTCAGGCTCTGGCGTGGCATCTGCCGGGGCATCTGTCTCATCGGTACACCAACTTCTTTGAATTAAGTCCTAATCCTGAAGCAACATAAATGCCCGGGTGCCCCATCCATCGCGCTCTTGCTTCCACGCGATGGGTGGGAACGTAAAACGCTCAGTAAGCCGGCAGGGAAGTCGTGCCCGCCTGCGCTAACACCGGGGCATTCACATCGCCACCATCCGGCCGCACAACCTGTCCCGGCTGAGGCGAGTCCAGCCCAAGCTGCTTCGCGATCTTGTCGATCCGGCCCGGATCGGAGAGCTGAGCCTCCGTCAGCCGAAGCTGCCGGTTCTCCTCCCGAAGCTGCTCCACCTGCGACTTCTGCGCCTCAACGTGATACCCCACCTCGATCGCCGCGAAATGCTGCCACACGTACACCATCACCAGCATAAACAGAACGCCCATCACCATCGCGAACGTCCGCATCTCGCGCCGGCGCTCGGGATCATCCGCCTTCACAATGCGGCTGTTGTCGATGTGCTTGGTGAAGAAGACCTCGGGCGTCGGCCCGCGGCGGTTGCGACGCTGCGCCTCGAACAGGGAGCTGTTACGCTCCGATACCGACGCGACACGGCTTCGTGACCTCGTGCCCATCACGTCCATCCCCGCTACTGTTGTCATCGTCGCCATCGTCGTCTCCTGTTCTGCCAAAACCTGAACTTCTAAACCCTGCCGCCTCCCCAAATACGATCCGGGCCGGGATCGCTGTATGGAGGAGGGGACTTTTTCGTACGTTGGGTGTCTTTCGCCTGAAAGCACGGCAGGACAACCCCGGCCCGATCTGGTTTCTCTCTCTGCGTGGACATGAAACCGTCCACTCCGAGAGCCTGGAACTAAACTTTCTCCGCAGCCCTCAACTTCGCACTCCGACTCCGCGGGTTCCTCAACTGCTCCTGCTCTTCAGCCACAACCGGCTTCTTCGTGAGCACTTCAAACGTCTTGTCCCGGTGTAACTCACGGAACGAATCCTTCACTCGCCGGTCCTCCAAAGAGTGGAAGCTGATCAACACCAGCCTTCCGCCCGGCTTCAACAGAGAAGGCGCGCTTTGGAGCAGCGTCTCAATCTCTCCCAACTCGTTATTCACTCGAATTCGAAGTGCCTGGAAAGTCCGCGTCGCCGGATGAATCTTGTCCCCTTTCATTGATGGGGCAGCGACCGATATCACTTGAGCAAGTTCTGCTGTCGTCGATATCGGCCGTGCCCGCACAATGGCTCTGGCGATTCTCCGCGATCTCCTTTCCTCTCCGAATTCGTAAATCAGGTCGGCGAGCTCGTTTTCGTCCTCCTGATTTACCACTTGTTCGGCCGTCTCCCCGGACCGCGTATCCATCCGCATGTCCAAAGGCCCATCTGACCGGAAACTGAATCCTCTGTGCGCCTCGTCCAGCTGCAGGCTGCTTACTCCAAAGTCCGCGAGCAGGCCGTCGATACTTCCCGGCTTGATCGCATCGGCTGCTTCCGAGAACGCTCGAGGCTCAAACACCACCTCCGGCATCTCGCTGCCCAACTCCGCAGCCACTTCTTCGAGCCTTACCTTCGCCTTGGCCATCGCCTCCGGGTCGCGATCGAAACAGATCAGCTTCCCCGTCGGTCCCAGCCTCTTCGCAATCTCAGAAGAGTGACCACCAAGCCCCAGCGTCGCATCGACAACTACGCCGCCCGGCCGCACATTGAGGTACTCCAAACTCGCTTCCAAAAGAACCGGCACATGCTGCGGTTTATTCATCGTTCTCCCGCCTTCTGTGCTGCCCCTGGGGGCCTCGTCCTGCACTTACAGTCCCAACTCTTCCAACGCCTTCAACTCTTCCGCCGTCATCGGTACGATCGTCGGCTTCAGCTTCTCGTGGTTCTCGACTGCCAGCGTCGTCTGCATCCCGATCACCACCACCTCTTCGGTCAGCGAGGCAGCCTCACGAAGCTTCTGCGGCATCAGCAACCGTCCCGCCGCGTCCATCTCTACGACCTGGCCGTAGTAGCTGGTCATCTCCATGTATCGCTTCTTCGCGGGGTTCAGGTCGGAGACGGCCTTCATCTTCTCTTCCTTCTCCAGCCACGCCTTCATCGGGAAGATCTCTGCCCGCTTGCCGTCCTTGCTCGTTATAAAAAACTGCGTTCCGTACTCTTCGTCGATGAGGCGCTTGAAGTCCGCCGGCACCTTCAGCCGGAACTTCTCATCGATTTGGGTGACGTAACTTCCGCGAAACATGAGAGCCTCTACCTGGAGGCGGTTTCAGGGTTGAAGTTGGGCTCAATTTCGTTCGCAGAGCTTATTTTCTTACCACTTTCTCCCACATCCACCCACATCGTGACCGACCGGCTGCATGATGTAAAGAACTAAATTTGGAAAGCGTGAGGAAAAATTCCCGCATCCTCTGTGGAAAATCAAGGGATGGGGTTGTCGGACTTATAACCTACAGCCAGTAGTGTTAATGGCTGTGATTCTGGCCCACTTTGGTGTTAGTTGCCTCTTGCGGGACGCCCTGCAACTCTGGTAGGCGAAATAAAGGCGAAAACGCTTCGCTATCCCGCAGAGAACCCCTTCTGCCTCACCTTGTCGAACGTACCCTTCCGTTCCAGCAGCCACACCAAATATCCCAATACTGCCAGATTGATCGCGAAAAGGCCGGCCTTAATCCAAGTCGCGTGCCGGATCAGTTCATAGATCTCCCACGGCACAAACGATAGTGTCAGAGCCAGCGTCAGAAACTCCGCCCACGTCCGCTCCAGCAGAAGCCCAATCCCCTCGGTCAGAGCCAGCGCCGAGTACGCGAACGTCCCAATCCCCAACTGCCGCAGCCGGTGCGCGTCCACCAGGTCGACTTTCTCCAGCACCAAGGTAACGATCCGGCTCTCGGGGTCACGATGCAGTATCTTCGCGAGCTTCAGAACCTCGTCGCCAAGATCTTTGTGCAGAAGGTGGATGGCACCCATGCCCACGCAGAAGAAGAACGCGGACTTCGCCATCTTGAATATCGCGATGGCCAGCAATCCTCGATCGTGGACTCCGCTGCTATGCGCGGTGGCCGTTTCTTCGTGAGTTGCTACCGGCGATGTGTGAGGCGTGGCTTCCATCAACTTCCTTCTAGTTGACGGGGATACGTTCCAATTGTCAACGCACGCCGGTGGTACAGGGCGGACGTTGGTTCCATTCGAGGCCGCTTCGCGGCATCAACAAACTCGGTCGAGATCGTTACAAGAACACAACCGTTGAAATTGCCTAGGCGAGATCAACCTTTCCTCACATCCAACGAAGGGAAATCCAATCCACTCCAGCAGGCTCGACGTAGATGCTATGTGTGCCACAAGGGCACGGTTCATAAACGAAACACCTCCTTTGAAAGGGACGACTCAGATGAAGAAGACATTCCTCGTAGCATTGGCAGCCGCAGTTCTTGCTGTCACGTCATTCACCGCCAAGGCTGAGAACCCCACCGTCGGTGGCGCAGCCATGTACGCCAACAAGAACATCATCCAGAATGCAGTCAACTCGCCGATCCACAAGACCCTCGTCGCTGCCGTCAAGGCCGCAGGTCTCGTCGACACCCTGAGCGGCCCCGGCCCCTTCACGGTCTTTGCGCCTACTGATGACGCCTTCGCTAAGCTGCCTGCAGGCACCGTCGAGACCCTCGTCAAGCCGGAGAATAAGGACACGCTGGTAAAGATCCTTACCTACCACGTCGTCGCCGGTAAGATCACCTCCAAGCAGCTTGAGAAGATGATCAAGAAGGGCGGCGGCAAGGCCACCCTCAAGACTGTCCAGGGTGAAGATCTCACCGCCAGCATGTCCGGATCGAACATCATCCTCACCGACGCCAAGGGCGGCACGTCCACCATCACCACCGCCGATGTCATGCAGTCGAACGGCGTGATTCACGTAATCGACACTGTCCTGATGCCCAACTAAGGAGTTCACCTGACCAAAGAGGCATCCTCCCTGGGTGCCTCTTTTTCATTTTGGCCAAACCCGTCCAAATGGATTCATTTGGGACAACCACCCCGGCATGCCGGGATGTACCCTGAGCATGGGTTCCGTATGCGACACAAACATCACGCCGAGCAGTGGCTGCCGTATCCCATCGAGAGCGTCTTCGACTTCTTCTCGAACCCTGAAAACCTGCCGCGCCTGATGCCGGAGTGGCAGCGTGCCCGAATCACCAGCTCCAACCTCGCTCCAGCTCCGCCCAGGCCCGACGGTTCCGCCCCTCTCGCGACTGTAGCCGCAGGCAAGGGAACTCGCCTCACCATCACCTTCCAGGCCATACCATTCCTCCCGATCCGTCTCCCTTGGGACGCCGAGATCACCGAGTTCGTCTGGAACGAGCACTTCTGCGACATCCAATTAGCCCGAGGACCCTTCGCCTACTGGCGTCACTGCCATCGCCTCGAAGTCCTCAACCGCTCCGGCATCCCGGGGACCCTGGTTCGCGATCAGGTGGAGTACGAGCTTCGCCTCGGCGCTCTTGGCGAACTCGCAAACAAGCTCTTCGTCGGTCGCCAGATCTACGAGATCTTCGTCTACCGCCAGCGCCGCACCACCGAACTCCTCGCCCGCACCTAGCCCAATCACCTAAGAGCACGTCGTCATCCTGACCCTAGTCAGGCAGTCTTGTAGCCGGACGAGGCCGAGGACCTGTTGCACCCTGCCTTTGCCACAACCCCCTCCACTCTTTCATCCAACGAATCAAATCGAACCATCAAACCCTTGCCTTCCCAATACCTGTGCGTTTATCGTGATACCAGTCCGGCTATCGCACCCAGGCCATCCCGCCTCCAGCGTCCGCGCCGGGCCAAGGACCCAGATGAGTCTCCCTTTACGCCGCTCCTACCCTGCGGATTCCGCAGCCGAAAGCTCCTCCGCTCCGCAGCATCCCGTCGCTCAGCCATCCGACAAAGAACAGCCCGCGCCCATACGCCAAACCCCCGCCTCTGCCCTCGACGTCTACTCCGGCGACCCCAACTTTATGACCTCGCTCGCCCGCGGCCTCATCGTCATCCAGGCCTTCACCCAGCAGGCACCGCAGATGACCATCTCGCAGCTCTCGCTCAAGACCGGCCTCTCCCGAGCCGCCGTTCGCCGCTGCCTCTATACGTTGACCAAGCTCGGCTTTGCCGGCGCGGAAGACGGCACTCGCTACGCTCTGCGCCCCAAGCTGCTCTCGCTCTCGAACACCTACACCGCTTCGAATGCGCTCTCCACCAGCGCCCAGCCCATCCTTGAACGCATGTCCGCCGCCTTCCACGAGTCTTTTTCAGTAGCCACCCTTGACGGCGACGACATCGTCTACATCGCCCGCACCACCGTCTCCCGCGTCATGGCCGTCGACCTCCACATCGGCAGCCGTCTCCCCGCCTACTGCACCAGCATGGGCCGCGTCCTGCTCGCCCACCAGTCGGCAGAGTGGATCGAACAGTACCTGGCCCGCGTTGTGCTCACCCCGCACACCACCCGCACCGTCACCTCCGCCGAGAAGCTGATGGTCCTCCTGCGCAACGTTCGCCGCAACGGCTACGCTCTGGTGGATCAGGAACTCGAAGTAGGCCTCCGTTCGCTCGCCGTCCCTGTCTTCGCCCCCTCAGGCCGCTTCGTCGCTACGCTCAACCTCAGCGGCAGCGCCCCCCGCATGCCCGTCTACGACATGCAAACACGCTTCCTCCCCCACCTCCGCAACGCCGCCAACGAGCTAGGTGCACTGCTGCGCTAACTCCTCAAGACTTTGTCATCCTTCGCGGAATCGGAGCACAGTTTCATCGTGATCCGGCTTTCGCGGAGGGTCTGCTGCTAAGCTGCGCCACTTGCCTCTAAGCCATTGGCGGCTCCACCTTAAGCCCATCTACCGGAATCAACAGCGGGTTGGGCGGAATCATCGCCCTGACATCGGGCCCGCTCATCAGGATCAGGTAAACCAGCGCCGCCACCGCGAACCCCACAAACCACGCGTACTGGTACAGCCAGTGAAGGCTCGGGACAAACAGCCCGACCAACGCCACCGCTACTCCGCTGGCGAGCGCCACCAGTGCCCTCCGGTTGTAGCCTGCAGCATACTCATAAGCTCCGCCGCGTACATAAAGCTCATTCACATTCAGCGACCGGCCGCGAATGACGAAGTAGTCCACGATCATGATGCCTGCGATGGGCCCCAGCAGACCCGAATACCCCACCAGCCAGCCCTGGATGTAGCGCTCGGGATCGGCCACGAGGCGCCAGGGCATACACGCCAAACCCAACGTGCGCGTAATCAGCTCTCCCATCCGAAAAGAGATCATATCCGGTCGCAAGGACGAAAAGATCCTCGCTGGAGTTACCAAATTCGATGCGATGTTTGTATTCAGCGCTGCGAGCAGAATCGCCACCAGCCCTGCCACCGCGACCACCGGTTGGTGGAATCTAGCGATCAACTCAATCGGATTCCAAATAGCTGTATGTTTTGGGTTTACGATCACCGTCGCTGAAGTCACTGCGATCCCGATAAACGAGTACAGCGTCATCGCAGTCGGCAGCCCGATCGCCTGGCCCACCATCTGCGCCTTCTGGGATCGAGCGTAACGGCTGAAGTCGGGAATACTTACAGCTACGGTCGCCCAGAAACCCACTATGCCCGTGAGCGATGGGAAGAATATCTTCCAGAAGTGCGGTGGCATGGCTTGGCGGCTCGTCGCGCAGTACGCGTTGGCATCTATCAACACCGCGCCGAGCCCGCCCACCTGGCCAACCATCCAGAGCAGCAGTGCCAGCCCGACCACTAGCGTGAGTGGCGCGCCGAGCGTCCGCAGTCGCTTGACAGTCTCAATCCCGCGTCCTACCACCGCCATATTCAACAGCCAGAACGCCGCAAAACACGCCCACAACCAATCCGCCCCAACTGACGGCACCACCACCTTCAACATCGAGAACAGCGCCTCTCCACCGATCCAGCACTGGATCCCGAACCATCCGCAGGCTACCAGCGCCCGCAACATCGCTGGAATATTCGCGCCGAGCACGCCAAAACTCGCCCTTACAAAAACGGGGAAGGGAATCCCATACTTCGCCCCGGCATGCGCGTTCAACACCATCGGCACCAGCACGATCACATTTCCCAGCAGGATCGTCCCCAGCGCCTGCTTCCAACTCATCCCCACTGCGATCAGCCCGCTCGCCAGCATGTACGTCGGAATACACACCGACATCGCCAACCAAAGTGAGATGTAGTTATAGATCCCCCACGTCCGGTCTTCCTTCGGAATCGCCGCGAGATCCTCATTCCACAGACCGTTCGAGACACCATGCACCCGCAGCCGCAACTTCGGCCCTAGACTCATAGACCCGCACCGCCACGCCGACCAACCGAACCCGACCAGCCACTGACCAAATTGGCCCCCTTGCGAGATACCAGGCAATCTGGCTACAGCTTATATCTTCATCACATGTCCTGGGTTGGCGAGCAGCGGGAGCACGACGCGAAGCGGATTACAAGTCACGAAGTGACCGCACCGCGCGTAGCGGGCCCGTCCGGCAGGACAGAGCGCCTCCTTCAAACAAACAGCGGAGCCAGCACCAGCGTAATCGTAGCCAGCAGCTTGATCAGCACATGCAGGCTAGGCCCTGCCGTGTCCTTGAACGGATCGCCCACGGTATCGCCCACCACCGCCGCCTTGTGCGCGTCGGACTTCTTTCCCCCATACTTCCCCGTCTCGATGAACTTCTTGGCGTTGTCCCATGCGCCGCCGCCGTTGTTCATCAGCATCGCCAGCAGCACGCCCGCAATGGTCCCTACCATCAGCAATCCCGCAACCGACTCCGCCCCGGTCAGATTCACCGGGATGCCCGAGATCGTCGGCACCAGAGACACGCCTGCCGAATCGAAGGCCGCATTCGCCTGGTACGTCGAGCTGAAGTGCTTGAAGATCAACCCCACCACCACCGGCAGCCCGACAGCCAGCAGACCCGGAATCACCATCTCCTTCAGCGCCGCGCTGGTCACAATGTTCACGCATCGCGCGTAGTCGGGTTTGGAGATGCCCGCCATAATACCAGGGTTTTCGCGGAACTGGTCGCGCACGTCTTTGACGACCATTTGAGCAGTTCTTCCGACTGCTTTGATCGCCAGCGAACTGAACAGATAGGTCAGCATCGCTCCCAGCAGAGCGCCCACAAACACCGGAATCTGCGCCAGGTTGATATTCGTAAAGCTCCATCCCGCCGGCATCGAAGTGGCGAATCCCGCCGCGTGAGCGACCGCGAGCTTCTGCTCTACCAGAGTCTTGATCTCTTCCAGATACGCCGAAAACAACAGAAACGCCGCTAGCGAAGCGGACCCGATCGCATATCCCTTGGTCAGCGCTTTGGTCGTGTTGCCCGCCGAGTCCAGCTTATCGGTTCGATCACGTACCGAGTCCGGCTGGTTCGACATCTCAATAATCCCGCCCGCATTGTCCGTGATCGGTCCAAACGTATCCATCGCCAGGATGTACGCCGCGCAGCTCAGCATCCCCATTGTCGCAATCGCCGTCCCGTAGATCCCCTTGGCGTAGTTGCTCACGATGGTCACATCCTCCAGCCCCTTCACGCCGAAGAAGTAGCTCAGCAGCAGCGCCGCCGAGATCACCACCACAGGCATAGCCGGCGTCTCCATTCCCACCGCCAGCCCGCTGATGATGTTCGTCGCCGGCCCGGTCAGCGAAGCCTCCACAATCGACAGCACCGGCCGATACCGCGCCTCCGTGTAGTACTGCGTGATCCACACAAACAGGAACGCTGTCACCAGACCCACAACACCGCAGGCCAGCAGCCACTCCGGATGCACCCCCGGCCCGTTAAGCATTGAGTAGACCGCCCCCGCAAGCCCAATCAACGCCAGCGCCGACGTCACATAGAACCCGCGGTTCAGCGCCCGCATCGGGTCTTCCGTCTCATTCGTGCTGACGACAAACACGCCGACAATTCCGGCAATCAGATTGATCGCCAGCACAATCAGCGGAAACAAAATGCCCTTCAGCCCGAACACAGGAAACAAAGCCGCGCCCAGGATCATCGCGCCCACATTTTCCGCTGCCGTCGACTCGAAGATGTCCGCGCCGCGCCCCGCGCAGTCGCCCACGTTATCGCCCACTAGGTCCGCGATTACAGCAGGGTTGCGCGGATCATCCTCTGGAATTCCAGCTTCGACCTTCCCCACAAGGTCAGCGCCAACGTCCGCCGCCTTGGTATAAATCCCGCCACCAAGCTGCGCGAACAGCGCCACCAGTGAAGCTCCGAACCCAAACCCAACAAGCTGAAACGGTACCTGTTCGGGATGATCCAACCCTCCAAACAGCAGGAACAGCGAAGCCACCCCAAGCAGCGACAGCGCCACCACCACCAGTCCTGTCACCGCCCCGCCCCGCAGAGCCAGCTTCAATGCCCTATCGAGACTCGTCCGCGCCGCCGAAGCCGCCCGTATATTCGCCCGGATAGAGCAGTACATCCCCGTAAATCCCGCCAGCCCCGAACACACTGCACCCACCAGGAAGCTCACCACCGTCTTGCCCGCATACGGTGCCGTCCGTGGCGACAGGTGATACCCCGCAAACACCACCACTGCCAGCACCAGCGCAATCGCTCCAATCGTCTGGTACTGCCTCTTGAGGAACGCCTCCGCGCCTTCGCGGATCGCGTTCGAGATAGCCTGCATCTCCGCCGTCCCTGAATCGGACGCAATCACCGCCCGTGCCAGGAGAAACGCCAGCCCCAGCGCCACCACCGCGACCGCCAACGCGATCCAAAGGGAAAACCGGCCATCATCGCCGGTCTGTGGTGTGGCCAAGTTGTTCGATCCCTGCAGCGCAACTGCGAGTAGAGGTACCACCTGCATAGACAGGAGCTCCTATCTTTCTAATTGGTGCTGATGAATGAGACGGCCACACAAGCGCGCCAATTAGAGCATGCAGCGATATAAGGGTCAAATGCTGTCAGGACGGGCATTAGCCTCCAGCAATCGCCCCAATGACCAGAAACGCCGCTCGCCCACTCACCACTGCCTCCGGCAACACCTCATCTGGTGACTCATGCGACAGGTCCTCCTCACATGCAAAGAACCGTATGAATGGCCGCCGCACCTTCGTCGTCTGGTCCCGAATCGTCCCCAGCAACTGCGGACACGCCGCCTCCACCGCATCCAGCACCGACCGTTGCGTCACCGCGCCCGCAACCTCCACCGCAATCTCATGCGGCACGCTCGCCAGCAGGCAAAGACTAGCCGGCAACTCCACCCGAATCGTAGCCATTAGGCAATCGTCTGCACTTCCACCGACAGCACCGCCGGCAGATCATGCACAATCGCCTCCCAGCTATCGCCCCCATCCGGCGAACAATACACCTGCCCGCCCGTCGTCCCGAAGTACACCCCGCACTCGTCCATCCGGTCGACCGTCATCGCGTCCCGCAGCACGTTCACGTAGCAGTTACTCTGCGGCAGCCCCTTCGTCAACGGTTCCCACTCATTGCCGCCCGCGCGGCTGCGAAATACTTGCAACTTCCCATCCAGCGGGAAGTGCTCGGAGTCACTCTTGATCGGCACCACATACAGCGTCTCCGGCTCATGCGCATGGACGTCGATCACGAAACCGAAGTCCGTGGGCAGGTCTCCACTGATCTTCTGCCACGAATCTCCCGCATCGTCCGTCCGCATCACGTCCCAATGCTTCTGCATGAACAACGTCCCCGGCCGCTCCGGGTGCATCGCGATGTGGTGGACGCAGTGTCCGACCTCCGCCGTTGGATCAGGTATGTACTTCGAATAAAGCCCTTTATTGATCGGCTTCCACGTAGCGCCGCCGTCGTCCGTTCGAAACGCCCCCGCCGCCGAGATCGCAATGTAGATTCGCAACGGATCGACCGGATCGAGGATGATCGAGTGCAGGCACATCCCTCCCGCACCCGGCTGCCACGCCGGCCCGGTCCCATGCTTCCTCAGCCCCGAGACCTCCGCCCAAGTCGCTCCCGCATCGGTCGACTTGAACAGCGCCGCATCTTCCACGCCCGCATACACCGTGTCCGCATCCGTCAGCGACGGCTCCACATGCCACACCCGTTTGAACTCCCACGGATGCGCCGTCCCGTCGTACCACTGGTGCGTCCCAGGAACACCGTGGTACTCGAACTTGTTGCCGACTGCGGCCCAAGTGGTCCCACCATCATCCGACCGCTGCATCACCTGCCCAAACCACCCCGAACTCTGCGACGCATAGATCCGGTTTGGGTCCACCGGCGACCCCTTCAGGTGATACATCTCCCACCCGGCAAAGTGTGGCCCCGAGACCTTCCAATCCTTCCGCTTCCCATCCGCCGTAAGAACAAACGCGCCCTTCTTCGTCCCCACCAGCAATCGCACTTGGCTCATGGAGCACCGCCTTTTTCGGTATCCCGAAAATTAAAAAATTAAAACGGTGACAGTGTAAACATCTCTAGCGCAGTTGCCGCAAAAAACGAATGGGGCCAAAGGCCCCGTCCATACCAGCCTTGGGCAAAGCCCAAGGCTGTCAGTAATCAACACAGAAAGGGCTGAAGGCCCTACCTACCCTACCTTCGGCTCAAAGCACCGAAAGAAAGTCAGCTTCTCCCCCGCCACAACCTCAACCCCGTAAGCCGTAGCCGGCACCACCACCGCCTCACCCACCCCAAGCTCCACGCTACCCTCGTTCGACTTCACCGTCCCCGAGCCCTTCAAGCAAACCAGGCACTCCGAAACTCCACTCACATCCCCCAGTGATACCGTAGCCCCCGCCGCAACCTCAAACCGGTCCACGACAAAGTACTTCTGCGTGATCACCCGAGTGAATCCATCCATCTCCACCGGAGCGACCTTGCCCGCAGCCGTGTGCAGCTTCGTCACCGCCAGCCCCTTTTCTAAATGCAGCTCGCGAGGTCTTCTGTAGTCGTACAGCCGGTACGTCGTATCGCAAGTCTGCTGCGTCTCCAGCAACACCACGCCGGGCCCAATGGCATGGACCGTCCCAGCATCGACGAAGATCATCTCGCCGACCTTCACCGGCACCCACTCCATCAGCGACTCCATACTCCCGTCCGCCACTGCCGCCCGAATCCCGTCAAGCGTCGTGCCCGGCTTCAGTCCCAGCGCGATGGTCGCTCCCGGTTCCGCCTCCAGTACATACCAGCACTCCGTCTTGCCGCGATGCAGCCCAATCGCCTGAGCTTCCGCATCATCCGGGTGTACCTGCACCGAGAGCTTCGCATCCGGAAACAGCATCTTCACCAGCAGCGGAAACTCCGCCAGCGCTCCCGGCGTCAGCAGTTCCTCGGCATACTCTTCCGCGACATCGCCCAGAGTCCGTCCCGCCAGCGGCCCGGTCTCGACCACGCACTGCGGCCCCGTCAGCCACGCCTCGCCGACGAGCTCCGTCGTGCCCGTCTCCTCATACCATGGCTTCAGATTTGGCTTGCCCCACGGCCGCGGGCTGAAGAAAGGCTTTAGACGAAAAGGTGCGGATGATGACGTTACCACTGCGCTCTCACTCATATCCCAAGTTTACCGCGATCGCCATCTCTGGAGTCGCGCAGCCTAGTCGTCATCGTCCTTATTAGCCTTCTTCCGCTTCTCCATCAGCATCGGCGGAACCGCCTTGCCCTGCATCGCATCCTGCCAAAGCACCACGTTCAACTTCTGCGCATCCGCCCGGTCCGCATGGCGAAAGTCCATCTTCATCGACTCCTTCGCCCCCACCGCCGTCTTCTTGTTCGCCGTATAGATCAGCCCGTTATCCCGGTTCCGATAGTCCGCCACATAAGGCGCATCATCGCCCGCACCCGTAAACTCCGTGTTGATCAGCGAACACAACGCATCGTTGTTGTTCATCGGTGGAATCCCCAACAGCGTCTCCATCGTCCGAATCACGCTCACCGTGGAATAGAACCGGCTGTCCACAAAAGGCCCGCCATCCGCCATCTTGGGCGAATACTTACTCACCACCAGAGCCACGCTGCGGTGCGCATCCACATGGTCCGCCCCGTTCTGCGCGTCGTCCTCAAGGATGAAGAACGCCGTATCCTCCCAGAACTTTGTATGCGAGATCATCTCGACGGCCCGCCCCACAGCCAGATCATTATCAGCAACAGACGCCTTCGGCGTCGGGCTTCCCGGAGTCGTCCCCGCCGTATGATCGTTCGCCAGCCTTAGCATCACGAAGTTCGGCATCGTGTCGTGTCCTGCCTCGCGATCAGCGACCCACTGCTTCAGATGCTGTTCGAAGATCTGCACCCGAATCTGGTCCGGCACCTTCAGGTTGAAGTCCGGCGACTCGACAGCGAAGTGCCCCACCAGCTCCGGCTTCGTTGCCAGGTTCTTCGCCATCTTTGGAATAGCCCACGGCCAAAGGTTCACCCCTCCGCCCCAGTTCGCCGGCAGCGGCTGCCCCGGCTTGATCTCGGGGTCCTTGCACGGTTCGCCCTCAAGCATCGGCCCGTCCTGCGGATTCGCAGTATGCTTCTCATCGCAGAAGACAGAAGAGATGTACTCGCCAAAGTGATACAGCGTCTTGTTGTGCTTGGCCAGGTTCGTCCACAGATACCCACTCGCCGGCTCGTTCACATCCGGAATATTCTGCAGCAGGGGATACCCCGACGACACCACGCCTTCAAAGTCATACCCGCGCTCGCCGCCGCGATAGTCCTGCTCCCACGTCTTCTCGAGATAATCCGTGCCAATCGCTGCGTTTGACCACACGTGCCCGTCGCCCGATACCTCACCCGAATCGAAGAAGTTATCCAGCACTCCAAACCGCAGCGCCAGAGCATGCTCGTTCGGCGTGATGTCTTCCCCATACATCGTCAGACTCGCATCGCCGTTGCCCACCGGCTTGCCGTCTTTGCTCAAGTCGCCAAGAATCTGGTCGTATGTTCGGTTCTCCTTGATGATGTAGATCACATGCTTGATGCGGTTGTCCGACCCATCGGCAAACTTGATCTTCTCCTCCGCCGCCCGCATCCGATTCGACTCCAGAACCTGCGCCGTGCTTGCCTTCAGCCCGCTCTCGATCCCGCCCGCATTGAGCGTCGCAATCGACCCATACAGCAGCGTCGCGATATAAGTCGACGGATACTTCGGCGACTTCATCTTCACCATCGCGTCGGTCTGCCGCTGCGGAAAGTTGTTCGGCCCCGTCCCCTTACCCTTCGCCGTCGCTACATAAACCTTGCCGCCGGTGAACGCCACGTTCATCGGCATCCACTCCGTCGGCACAAACCCCACCGGCTCCGCAAACCCCTTCGCAGCCACGCCCTTCGTCAGCTTCGCTGTGTCGATCACCGCCAGCGCGTCTGAACCCATGTTTGCCACATACAGCCTTCGCCCATCCTCCGAAACCGCCAGCGCCGCGGGCTCCGCTCCGAAGTAAGTCTGCCCTGGAAGCCGCGTATCGAAGTACCCCTTCACACGAAACCCCGTGCCACTCAAATCAATCGCCGCCACCGCATCCCGGTTCGATAGCGCGACGTACATCGTCTTCCCATCTGCCGTGATATCGAGCGCGCAGGGATGCGTCCCAGGAGCAATCGGGCTCTTTGGCTTCAACAACTCCAGCTTCCGCCCCACGGTATTCGTCTTCAAATTCAACTCAACCACTTCAGAAGCGTTCCAAAGCGCCACATAGGCCCGCGCCTCATCCTTGCTCACAGCCAGCGCGACCGGATACACCGAAGGCACATTGTTCGTCTCAGCCAGGTCGAAGCGCTGCAACACCGCGCCCGTAGCCGCATCGAGCAGCAACACATCGTCCGAGAGGTTGTCCGCCACCAGCAGCTTCTCCGCGCCAGCGCCACCAATCACAGCAATCGCAGCAGGGAAGGGAACTCCCTTGTCCCCATCTCCCGCCTTACCCTTGCCGCCGAGGATCTTCGTCCTATGCCCCGGCGCAAGCTGCTGGAGCGGAATCTTGATCATCCGCTCGCGCGTGATCTTCCCGTCGCTGAACCCATACACCGCCACCCCGCTTCCGGTATCGCCGTCCTTCTGGCCCAGAGGATCGGTCGTCGAAGCCATGCTCGCGTAGAGATGCTTCCCGTCCTTGCTGAACGCCAGCCCCGAGTACATCGTCTGCTTCGCCACCCGCGCCTGCGTCTGGCTATCGGGAAAGTCAACGACGACTCCGGTCTGGGTGTCCAGCACCGCCAGCGACTGGTCGTAGTTCGACTCGAACGTCCCATAGCCCGCGTTCAGCGTCACCACGTACCGCTTATCCGGCGACACCGCAATCGACATCGGCAGCGTATTCAGCCGCTTCGGATCACCCGGTACCGGAGTCGTCAACTGCTTGCTCGTAGGCAGATCGATCGTCTTGCCGTCCTGCGCCGACAGCGAAAACGTCAACGAAGAGACCCAAACCGCAGCCGAAAGGCCCGCAATGCTGTACCACCGGAAACCACGCATATCCATCCCCCGAACGTATCAAACTCGTCCGTAACTGGCATTACAAAACTCTTACATCCGCCTCTCCGCGATCCTGTTAGCGTTGTCCCTGTAGCAGCTTGGTAACTGGAACAAGGGGACACGAACATACCTATGAAGCAAGCCACGATTACACCTGAAAAGCTCTCGGCCGCCGCCGCATACAAGCCTCAGATCGGCGACCTGCCCAACGCAGTCTCTGACCTCCCCGTCGCCGTCAAGGTAGCGCAGAAGGTGAAGCAGGACCTCCGCATGGGCCGCGAGCACCAGCAGGGGCGCATCAACTGGATCACCACCATCGTCATGGGCCTCTTCCATGTCCTCGCCATCGTGGCGCTCTTCTTCTTCTCCTGGAAGAACCTTGCCGCCTTCGCGATCACCTACTTCTTCGCCATCAACGTCGGCATCGGCGTCTCCTATCACCGCCTGCTTACGCACCGCGGCTTCCGCTGCCCCAAGTGGGTTGAGTACTTCGTGACCGCCTGTGGCACCATGGCGCTCGAAGGCGGACCGATCTTCTGGGTCGCCACTCACCGCGTCCATCACCAGAACTCCGACCACGAAGGCGATCCGCACACCCCCACCGAAGGCACCTGGTGGGCCCACGCCGGCTGGATCCTCTCAGGTCGCGCCATGCACTCCGAAACCGCCCTCCTCGGCCGCTACGCTCCCGACCTCACCCGCGATCCCGTCCACGTCTGGCTTAGCAAGTACCACTGGCTGCCCCTCACGCTCACCGGCCTACTTCAGAGCGGCATCGGCACCTGGGCGACGGGCCACATCTCCGGCGGTCTTACCATGCTCCTCTGGGGAACCTTCCTTCGCGTCACGATGGGCCTCCACGCAACCTGGCTGGTCAACTCTGCGACCCACATGTTCGGTTCGCGCCGCTTCGAGACCAAGGACGATTCCCGCAACAGCTGGTGGGTCGCTCTCCTCACTGGTGGCGAAGGCTGGCACAACAACCACCACGCGCACCCGGTCAGCGCCCGCCACGGCCTCACCTGGTACGAGTTCGATGTGAACTACTACTGCATCTGGGTCCTCAGCAAGCTCGGCCTCGCCGAAAAGGTTCAGATCGCCAAGTACGACCCCAAGAACCCCAAGCCAGCCGGAGCCTAAACCCTCCGAAAGCACCGCAAACGGCCATCCTTCACTCGAAGGATGGCCGTTTCCCTTTTAAGAGCCGTCATCCTGAGCGGGAGTCATTCGCAGTGTCACCGCGAATGACGTAGTCGAAGGATCTGCATCCCGGCTCACGCCACTCAAACCGCTCGAACCTTTCTTCCACGAACACGAATGGAGTATTGGATACGAAGCACGAGCGTCCCGTTTTGTTCCATCCTGCACCAATAATCCCGGCCTCTAATGTCTTTAACCCGACATAACGCCGGCAAAACTGTATGATCGTGATGCCATCACCTCGGCACGATCTGTCGCAGGTCATACGCAGTAGAGGCTCTTCTCTCTCATCGGAGATCACCGGTCTAGCCGGTCCCCTGGGAACACGAAGTCAGCACGCCCCCCCCCAGCGGAGCCCTCTCACGCATGTCTGTACACCTGATTAATCCAAGCGACAACGCTTTTGGCACCGCCGTCATCACCCCGCGCTGGCTCTTCGTTCTCGCCGCCGCCACTCCTCGCTCCTTCGGCGACCCCATCCTCGTCGATGAGTCCATCGAGCAGCTCGACCCCAAGACCATCCACCCCGGCGACGTCGTCGGGATCAGCGTCCACACCGGCAACGCCCTGCGCGGCTACCAGGTCGGCAAGCTCGCCAAAGAACGCGGCGCTACGGTCGTCTACGGCGGCATCCACGCCACCCTCTTTCCGGGCGAGCCCTTCGAGCGCGGTTATGCCGACCACGTCGTCAAGGGCGACGGCGACATCGCCTGGGGCAATGTCCTCCGCGATATTGAGGCCGAATCCACCAAGCTCGTCTACGAAGGCGGCAAGATCGAAGGCGAAGAGTTCCTCGCGGCCCGCTGGGACCTTATGCAGAAGGACAAGTACATGTGGGCCTCGGTGCAGACCATTCGCGGCTGCCCGAAGCACTGTTCCTTCTGCTCCGTCTGGCGCACCGACGGCCAGAAGCCCCGCCAGCGCTCCTTCGAAAACGTCATCAACGAGATCATCGACCTCCGCCGCCTCGGCTTCCGCTTCATCGCCCTTGCCGACGACAACTTCTACCCCGTCACCTTCACCGACCTTCGCCTAGCCGAGCAGCAGGGCGATCAGGCCAAGCTCGATTCCCTGCGCGCCACCCGCGCCGAGCGCTACGCCCTCATGGCCGAGCTCGCCAAGCTCCCCAAAGACATGGTCTTCTTCACCCAGATCACCATGGAGTCCGCTGAAGACACCGACTACCTCGACGCCATGCGCAAGGCCAACATCAAGGGCGCTCTTGTCGGCGTCGAAGCCGTCACCCCCGAAGGCCTCAAGGCCGTCTACAAGGACTTCAACTACTCCGGCGACCGCCTCATCCAGCAGCTCCAAACATTCCGCAAACACGGCGTCCACGTCCTTGGGTCCTTCATCTTCGGCCTTCCCACGGACAAGGAATCCACCTTCAACGCCACCGTCGAAGTAGCGATGAAGGCCGGCGTCACCTTCGCCCAGTTCGTCATGATGACTCCGTTCCCTGGCACCGTCGACTTCGGCCGCTGGGAAAAAGAGCAAGCCGCCGCCCCCGAGCTCGTCGACGGCACCCCAATTACCCGCTACTGGCTCATCCCCACCGCCATCCGCCCCAAGATGTTCACCCCGCATCCCTCGATGTCATCCGACGAGATCAAGACCCGCACCCAGGGCGTCTGGGATCGTTTCTACGAGTGGGGCCCGGTCTGGAAGCGTTCGTCCTGCATCCAGAACAACCTGAAGGGTCGGATCGCCTTCGTACTGCTCTCGAAGCTCTACCGCCAGATGTACGCCGGCACCGGCATCTCCACCGACAGCGCCCGCCGCAGCAAGGCCAAATCTACCGCCCGCTGGATCGCCGCCAAGACCCGCCTGCTCTTCGTCTCAAAGCCGATGCCGGAACTGGCTTATCCCGCCTGGGCTCCACGCGCCCGCACCATGCCACGCCTCACCCAGCTCACCGCTCTGCCGTCGATCATAGACCCATCATCCTGAGCGAACGCGGTTCGCGACTTCATCGCGAACCGCGTTAGCAGGTCTCAACTGCTCACAATCTGGGCGGTCCTAGCGCGGTAGGCGATCGAAGGCCGCTCTTCGATGAGAAGCCCCGATACATGCCCCCGGTTGATCGCTCGCACCGCCTGAAAGCTCATCAGCAGCGCCGCCGGCAGCAGCCACTCGTCCCAGATCCGCGTCTCGTACCAGACTCCGTAGAGCGCCGTCAGCAGAACCCCGGGGATCGCCCCGCACACAAAGAAGCGCTCTTCCCGGTTCAGATACTTCCATCCCCAGATGAACGGAATCAGCAGAAATCCAAACGCGCTCGCCAACTGTCCCCAGCGGTAAGGATTGCGTAGCGCGGGTGCCCAGAACTCCCAGTGGATCCGGCTGTCCGAAGCGTTCCCTGCGAAGTGCCGTGAGATCAGCACCCTCACGACAACCCAGAGCACCAGCATCGCCGCAGCCCAACTCATCGCCCGCCACTGCCGCCGCGCATACGCCATCGCGATCGCTACCGGGACCAGGTATACCGAAGTCTCGCGCACCGGCAGGTCGGTCAGGAACAACAAAAACGCCGCGATCCACCAGCCTTCCAGCAGGCAGATCGCCGCGATCCCGAAGAGCGCAAAGTGTGGAAGGTCGTACGGATACCAGTAATGCGCGTCGGCTCGCGCCGCATACGTCACGTACAGCATGTAGATAAACAGCGCCGACGGAAGCCACCAGACTCCCGGCAGATATCTCCGTCCAATGAAGACGCCAAACCCTACCGCCAGCAAACTCGCCATCATCCCCACCGTGAGGTAGGCCACCTTGCTCGAACTGAACGGTTCCAGCCGCTTGTTCGCCCCGTGGAAGATGCGCAGCTCAATCCAGGCGGACTCCCGCTTCATCAGCGCGCTTTTCTCCGCCCATCGGCCCACCGGAATCATCGCGACTCTGCCCTGAAACGGCATCTGTTCCGTGCCGTTCTCATAGGATGTCAGGTTCATAAAGCTCAGGTTGTCGACAAAGATCGACTCGACACAGTGCACGGTCGCCAGGGTCAGCAGCGCACAAAGAACCATGCGCCGAACCGTGGACCACCTGCGATCCGACTGAAGATCCCGATAAGAAGCCTGCTCCATAGTTGCCTCGTGCGAAAGCTCGTTGGTTGGGTAGGAACCTTAGTGTAGTGCCACATTCATTTAGATGGTTCGGGATGCCCTGACTCTACCCTGAGAGCGGTCGAAACGGAATGAAATTCTCCGCCGCTTTTCCGATACTCATGTCCCGGACTGGCCCGATAGACCTGTTTGCGTTGCCGCAGGTCTCCCCTGAGATGTCTCTCCGCGCCCGGAAGTTGGATCGCGTCGCCGAAGAACGACTAGCTCCGTCGTGAATCGGCTGCATGGTAATCCCACCATCAAACGGCGCATTTCCCACGCAGTGTTCCAGGGTGTCCCTCCATGGGAACCACGAACCGCCTTCCTCCGATCCGGGCACAATCTCACGAAAGCGCTTCAAGCATCCATTCCTGCCAGCCGATAACCTCTTTCAGTGCAGTCGCGATCCGTGCCCTGTTCATTTTGCAGTCGCAGAGCCATATCCCAACTAGAAGACATCCGGATGCCTTATCAATCGACGACGAGAGGTTCAACGGTTGCGATCTGGGTGCCCGCGCTGCTCTCCATCGCCGTTTTCATAGCGGACACCCGCACACCTCGCGGCGTTGTCCTCTGCACCGCGTACATCCCTTTGATCTACTTTGGCTTGCAGTTCTCCCGGGCCCGGATGGTCTTCCTCTACGCCGCGATCGCAAGCATCATGACTTTGGCAGGCGCCTTCCTGAAGCATCCGAGTGCCGTCACCCTCTGGATGCTTCTCACCAACCGCATCGTCAACGTCGCCGTCATCTGGTGGACCGCTGAACAGCTCTTTCAGCATCGAGTAGTTCGGGAAGTGCTCGCACAGCAGGAACTTATGGCTCTTCGTCAGGACGCCGCGGGAAAAGCCTCCCTGCTCGCCACGATCGTCGACTCCTCCGACGAAGCCATCATCTCAAAGTCCCTGGACGGCACCATCAAGAGCTGGAACCGTGGGGCCGAGCGAATCTTCGGATATCGAGAGGACGAAGTCGTCGGAAGGCCCATCTCCATGCTCATCCCAACCGAACTTCTTCAGCAGGAGGCCCAGATACTCGATGCCATGGTGCATGGCCGGGCAATCGAGCACTTCGAGACGGTCCGCCTCCACAAGAACGGCAGCAGGATCGAGGTTTCGATCACCGTCTCCCCTATCCGGGATCTGCAGGGAAGAGTCATCGGAGCGTCAAAGAACCTGCGCGAGGTCGGCAGTCGCAAAGGGACGGAGGCGATGCTGGCCGCCGTCGTCAACAATGCGATCGATGGCCTGCTTACGCTTGACGAAGCTTGCAATATCGAAACCTTCAACCGGTCCTGCCAGGAGATGTTTGGCTACGCTGAATCTGAGGTCGTCGGCAGGAACATTAATATGCTGCTGCCGGAGCGATACTACAGCGAACATGCAGGTTACTTCGCTGACGCTCATCGCAGCGCAGAATCGCGAAATGGCGCTTCAAGAGCCGAGGTCAACGGAAGGCGAAAGGACGGCAGCGTCTTCCCGGCGGATCTCTCCGTCAGTGCCTTTCAGCTGGCCGGCAACCGCCACTTCTCCGCGATTATTCGAGATATCACCGAGAAGAAACGGGCTGAAGAGGAAGCTGCGAACTACACCAGGGCCTTGGTCCGCAGCAACCAGGCGCTGGACGAGTTCGCCTACGCTGCATCGCACGACCTCAAAGCTCCTCTGCGCGTCATCGATAATGCCTCCAAGTGGCTCGAAGAAGACCTGGAAGAGCATCTGACCGGCGAGATCCGCGAAAACATGCAGATGCTCCGCGGCCGGGTCAAGCGCATGGACAGGCTGCTCAACGACCTCCTCGCCTACTCCCGGATCGGTCGCAAGACCGACGCCGACTTCTTCGAAATCGTCTCCGGGGACGCGCTCATGAAGGATGTGCTCTCCATGGTCACATCTCCTGCAGGTTTTGAGATCACCGTAGACCCCGCCTTCGCCGGTCTCTCTCTGTGCCGCATGCCGCTCCAGCAGATTCTGATGAACCTCGTCAGCAATGCCATCAAGCATCACGACAGAAAGACCGGAAGGATCGATGTCATCGTCGACCCCGGCGAAAAGATGCACACCTTCGAGGTCAGGGACGATGGCCCAGGCATCGATCCCCGCTTTCAGGCCCGTATCTTCGACATGTTTCAGACCCTGAAGCCGCGCGACCAGGTAGAAGGCAGCGGCATGGGCCTCGCCATGGTGCGCAAGAACGTCGAGGTCTTCGGCGGCACCGTTGCCGTCGAGTCTGACGGTCGCGGCAGCATCTTCCGTTTCACCTGGCCTGCCCAGCAGCCCGATATCGAGCGGGCCGTCGTCGCTAGCACCGCAGGAGCGCCCGCATGACATACTCTGCCGAAGCTGAGAACAGGCCCATCAACATCCTCCTCGTCGATGATGACGATGGAGACGCCCGCGCCGTGCAACGCGCCTTCGCCAAGGCCCGCATCGTCAACCCCTTCAGCCGTGCCATCGATGGCATCGAAGCCCTGGAGCTGCTCCGCGGAGAGAACGGCAAGGAAAAGGTGAAGTTCCCTCTGATCATGCTGGTCGACCTCAACATGC
This sequence comes from Granulicella aggregans, assembly GCF_025685565.1. Classification (NCBI taxonomy): domain Bacteria; kingdom Pseudomonadati; phylum Acidobacteriota; class Terriglobia; order Terriglobales; family Acidobacteriaceae; genus Granulicella; species Granulicella aggregans. The sequence continues at coordinate 993,458 of NZ_JAGSYE010000003.1, read as the reverse complement.
CCCGCATGAACGGCATTGAACTCGTGGCGACCCTGCGCGCCGACCCCGCCCTTCACAATACCGTCGTCTTCGTCCTCACCACCTCCTACCGCGATGAAGACAGGAACGCAGCCTACGGTCTCAACGTCGCCGGCTACATCGTCAAGGAAAAAGCCGGCGAAGACTTCCTCCGTCTCTTCAACCTCGTAGACAGTTACTGGAAGATCGTCGAACTGCCTTAGCGCGAGAGAACGTATGAAAACGCCCCTCAAAATTCTGCTGGTAGACGACGACCTCGGCGACGCCCGGCAGATCGCGCGGGCCATTCGCCAGTCCAAGCTGGAAGCGGAGTGTACCCATGTCATCGACGCGGACGAGGCGTTTGCGAAGTGCAGCGAGGTCTCCTTCGACTGCGCTATCGTCGACTACCAACTCCCCGGCCAGGACGGCCTCCAGGCACTTCTCTCTTTCGGCGAGCGCTGCCCTAACATGCCCCTCGTCATGTCCACCGGCCACGGCGACGAGCTCGTCGCGACCGAGGCCATGAAGCGCGGCGCGGCAGACTACATCCGCAAAGGCGACATCACCCCGTCCTCCATCCGCAGGGTCATTGAGAACGCCGTCGAAAAAGTCCAGCTCCGGCGCAAGCTCGCCGAACAGCAGAAGGAACTCGAACGCTTCGCCGACATCCTCGTCCACGACCTCCGTGCCCCATCGAGCTCCATCCAGACCTTCCTGATGTACATCCAGGAAGATCTTGCAGAAGGAAAGATGGAGATGATCCCGCAATACTGCGACTGGGCGTTGAAGGCATCCGCCCGGATGGACACGCTCATCTCCACCCTCTACCAGTACACCCGCCTCGAAGGCGAAGTCACCTTCAACTCCGTATCTATCCAGACCGCCCTCGAAGGTGCACTGGCCAACCTCCACAACGTCATCCGCAATAAGAAAGCCGTAGTCACAAACGGAGATCTCCCCGCCGTCACGGGCAGCGCCTCGCTCCTGGAACAACTCCTCCAGAATCTCGTCGGCAACGGCATCAAGTACTGCAAGCGCGATGTCCCCGAGATTCACGTAGACGCGGTTCGCCAGGAGAATGGCCTCTGGCTCTTCTCGGTCAAGGACAACGGAATCGGCATCCCCGCCGAAGATCGCCAACGCATCTTCGAGTCTTTCACCCGCCTGCACGGAGTAGGGGAGTTCGAAGGCACCGGCCTCGGCCTCGCCACCTGCAGCAAGATCGTGAACCGCCACGGCGGGACCATCTACTGCGACTCAGTGGAAGGCGAGGGCACAACCTTCTACTTCACACTTCCTCCGTAATCCGCAAACCCTCTTGCCTGTCATTCCCGCTTTTGCTTCTTGTTCCCGAAGGGAATCTGCGTCTTTGCAGACACACCCGTCCAAGCCCGGCCAATCCCGCAATCGCCGAGCGCTTTCCCGCATCTCTCCCCCGTTGTACCCTGTGGTTGTACCTTGCCGTCTACGGTCACATCCATGAACATCTCTCGACGCCGCGGAGCCATCGCCACCTTCATCACCATGGGCGTGCTCCTCGTTGGCCTCGCCGTCGCGCTTCAGGTCGGCTGGATCATCCTGAACGAGCGCACCGTCGCCTTCGTCGTTCTCGGAATCATCTCCTTCGCGCTCCTCATCGCCGGCGTCGTCCTCAACACCATCTTTCTCGTCCGCGAGGTCCGCCGCAACGAGCGCCAGGACTCCTTCCTCAACGCCGTCACCCACGAGCTCAAAACCCCCATCGCCAGCATCCGGTTATACCTTGAAACATTGCAGCGCCGTCCCGTCGACGAAGCCAAACGCCAGGAGTTCTACCGCATCATGCTCGCGGACTCAGACCGTCTCCTCGCCACAGTCGAGCAGGTCCTCAAAGCCGGCGAACAGGGTCAGCGTCACCGCAAACAGCAGCGTTCTCCTGCTGAGATGGAACCCCTGGTCGCCGACTGCATCGCCGTAACCCTTCAGCGCTACCGCCTCCCGGCCACCGCCATCGTCCTTGAGCCCGTCTCCGTGGGCGTCCACCTCCCCGTCCTCGCCAACCTGGAAGACCTCCGCACCGCCATCTCGAACCTCCTCGACAACGCCGTCAAATACTCACCGGAAGGTGTCCATGTCCGCTGCCGCCTCGACATCGTCGACTACACCTCAGTAGCCCTCACCATTCAGGACACCGGCGTAGGCATTCCCGCCGATCATCTCAAGCGCATCTTTCACCGCTTCTACCGAGTCCCCGGTCGCGCCATGGTTACCATCAAGGGTACGGGTCTCGGCCTCTTCATCGTCCGCTCCATCGCCCGTCAGCACGGTGGCGACGTCACCGCCAGCAGTGCCGGCCTTGGTGCCGGAACCACCATGACCCTCCGCCTCCCCCTGGCCAACCGTACAAGCCCTGTCGCGGAAGTCGCTCGCGAAAGCCCCGCATAGCAAGCGAACGTCTTGCTTAAGGGCACGGCTTCAGTCGTGCCACCCGAGCAAGACGACCACACGCGGCTTTAGCCGCTGAGGTACGCTCTTATCCAACTCCCACACGCCTCGAAAGACTCTGATCAACAATGAGCACTGGACCCGAACCCCTGATCATCGTAGTCGAAGACGAAGAGCACCTCGCCACCGGCCTGGTCTTCAACCTACAGGCCGAAGGCTACCGCACCCATCACGAGTCCGACGGCGACTCCGCCCTAGCCTGGCTCCTCGCCGCGCCCCAGGAAGGCCCCGAAGCCCCCGCCGCCATCCTCCTCGACTGCATGCTCCCCGGCACCGACGGCTTCGCCATCGTCCGCGCCCTTCGCGCTGCAAAGCGCTTCGTCCCCGTCCTTTTGCTCACCGCGCGCAGCCGTACCGAAGACATCCTCGAAGGCCTCGAAGCCGGAGCCGACGACTATCTCCCCAAGCCCTTCGACCTCAACATCCTGCTCGTCCGTCTGAAGACTCTGCTCCGCCGAACCGCCTGGCAGACAGAAGCTACGGCGATCGTCGACCCCTCACCTCCCGACGAGTACGCCTTCGATCACCACCTCATCCGCTTCGACGCCCTGGAACTGATCGCCCCCCACGGCACCACCCACCTCACCCTGATGGAGGCCGACCTCCTCCGCTACCTCACCGACCGCGAAGGCAAGATCGTCCCCCGCAAGGAGATCCTCGAGCAGGTCTGGCGCGTTCACGAAGACACCGACACTCGCGCCATCGACAACTTCATTGTTCGCCTCCGCCGCTACATCGAGACCGACCCCGGCAACCCCGTCCACCTGCTTACCGTCCGCGGCGTAGGCTACAAGTTCGTCGCCTGAATGGAGAGATGAGTGGCTCTAACCCCTGCGCAGGACTGTAGGCGAAAAGACAGTCTTGCTTACGGGCGCGGCTTCAGCCGTGCCATAACGTAGACTCCAAGGCGCGGCTTCAGCCGCTGAGGTACGCTTCTCTTCGGCGCAAACCGCTCTAGAGCTGAAAGCGTTCTACCCGTCTGAGATCAACTGATCTTCCGCAGGAAGTTCAATCAAGTCACGCTGTCAGGAATCAAACGCGGCGTAGACAGGTCCGCCGCGATCGCGGAGAAGATCCCACTCAGCGATGTCACCGGCTGGCTCGACGTGCACGTGCTCAGCGAACCCGACTGCTTGTAGTCCGAATAAAAGTACTGCGGCGCCGAGGCCATCGACGCCATCGTGTTGCACGGACTGATGTTGGGATAAGATCCGGCAGCAGTATCGGACAGGCATCCGACCGAAGGAGATCCGTACGCAACCGAGTACACCCGCGTTCCGGCTGCCGTCGCCGCCTTGGCTGCGACCACGGCCTGCCCACACTCTCCTACCCACGAGGGGTAGAGCCCGTTGCTCGTGGCACCACTGTAGAAGTCAATATACGAGCCGTTAGTTTGCGGAGTCGTCGCGTTCCCATCGCTGAGGATGATCAGCGCGTTCTGCGATCCCGGATTAGCGTTCTGCGCCGCAATCAACGCCGCCTGCGCCTGGTAAAGCACCCCGGCATAGTACGTGCCGTACACTCCGTCGTAGTTTGAGGGAGCAAGTCCGCCACAGCCCGGTACCCCACCGGCAGCTTTCACCAGCGCAGAAGAGGTGTTCAGGGTCCGCGTCGTGTCCGAAGTCTTATAGTCGCTCATGAACCCCAGCACCTGGTAGGTGGAGGTCACCGTGCCGTTGGTAGGGTTCACACCATAGGCGCTTCCCGGTGAGGCTGATCCAGCGGTCGCTGATGGAAACCAGTACGAAGTCGCCGTTGCCAGGCCGCTGTACGGATTCGATGGAGGCATCACGTACTCGCCAATTGTGGGATCGTAGCTATAGCCGCTGCTGGGAGTCGTCGTGCAGGAGGAGTCAACGCCCACTGTACTGGTCAGGAGCGATGGAAACGTGAACAGGCTCACGCGATCCACTGAATTTGCGGAGTTTCCAGCCGTAAACGTGCAGACTGCCAACTGCTGGGCACAAGGATTGAGGTTTTGCAGCAGGTTCTGTAGCCCATTCAAAGCACACTGCATCTGCGTATTGCCGCAATCTGTGTCCTGCGCGTTCATCGAAAGCGTCGTGTCGATAATGACCGCAATGTTGTAAGGCGTCGGTGCCCCACCGTTCACCGCCGCTGTCGCACTCGCAGTCAAGGTAAACGTCGGATGCCCCAGGAATCCCCCCAGCGGCAGGTTGACGATCGCCTGCTGCTTTACCTGGACCGCGTTGTAGGGTGCGGCGCCCACGCACGGCACGCCGAGCGCCTGTAGCGTCTGCAGGCACTTCAGCGCAGGACTGCCGGACATCATCGAGACCGTGCCAAGGTTCGAGCTGGCGTTGTACTGCCCGGAGTTCGAGCTATACGATTGAACGGCGCTCGTTGCTGAGCTGGAGCTCTTGTTGATCTGCAGTGCTCCAGCCCCTGCCAGCGCGGCCGCGTCCGTCGAGGCCTGTAACTCCCGCTGCATCGCCATCGCATATCCCGCGCCTACCACCAGGGACAGCATGCCGATCAGAGCGGTCATCATGACTGCCGCGAGAATCAGTGTCTGCCCGCTTTCGTCAGTCACCAGGTCTCTGAAGCGTCCGGGGCGCGGAGTGGTCATTGCACCAACTCCCTCACTGAGGCATGCATGGTGCAATTCGGAATGAGATTTTGGCCGAACACTTTGAGCGTGCAGGGATAGCTAGTGGTGAGCACATAGGTACCTCCCTGCACCAGGTTCCCGGCTGCTCCCGTGGTTGTGCTTGCACTGCTGCAGGAAGTGCCGGTAATCGCAGCGGTCCCATTGATGACGGAGGTGTAGACGATCAGGCTCGTATTGAGCCCCGGAGAAGCTCCTGCAACCGCATTTGATGCCGTCGCGCATGGGTCAAGCGTATTGCCACGGCTGATTGCAACGGTCCGGCCACCCAGCGATGTGGCGTCGGTCAGTACCAGCCAGTTGGTAAAGGCCACTCCGAAGGCAAACATCCCAGTCACTACAAGGAGGAATGCAGGGAGAACCATCGCGAACTCGACCAGAGACTGGCCGCTCTCGTCGCCGATGCCCCATCCAGAACGGGGTTGCTTTCTGGCGAACCTCAACTCTGCCTGCACTTCGACCAACGTGTACTCCCCGCGGCTGAAGCTCTGGAATCTTTCCTTCGGCACTCAGGAAGTCTCAGATCCGCCGCCATCTATGTCGCATGGCTTCCGGCCAATGACGCTCCGGCAGACGATGTCGTAACGACAAGCGTAGGTTTCGCTGTTTCGATTTGGCATCCCACGAAAGTGACAACGTCACCGCCATCGGTGCCGTTTGTGCGTCCAGAAAACACGGAATGGTCTCAGATCCCGCCTGCCCGCACACGATTCATGGCGCCGGTTACGGGTCCGTTGTCTGATGGAAACCTCAGAGCGTCCGCTTACGTCAGGTTGTCGGGAATCAATCGCGGAGTGGAAAGGTCCGCCGCGATCGCGGCAAAGATCCCGCTGAGCGACGTGACCGGCTGGCTGGATACGCAGGTGCTTCCCGATCCCGACTGGTTATAGTCCGAGAAGAAATACTGCGGTGCGGAAGCCAGCGCAGCCATCGTATTGCACGGCGTGATATTCGGATTCGACCCGGCGGCAACATCCGTTACGCAGCCGACTGACGGGGAGCCATACGCGACCGAATAAACTCGCGTCCCTGCCGAGGTCGCCGCCTGTGCCGCAACCACAGCCTGCCCGCACTGCCCAACCCAAGAGGGGTACGTCCCGCTAGCCGTGGCATCGCTGTAGAAGACGTTATACGGGCCGTTCTTCTGCGGGGCGTTGGAGTCACCGTCGCTCAGGATAATCATGGCGTTCAGAGTCCCCGGATTCGCTGCCTGCGCCGCGATCAGAGCGGACTGCGCCTCATAGATCGCTCCGGGATAGTAAGTCCCGTAAACTCCCGCATAGTTCGGCGGAGCCATGCCCCCGCAGCCGGATACGCCCCCAGCCGCCTTGACCAAAGCGGAAGACGTGTTCAGCGTCTTGGTCCCATTCGAGGTCTTGTAATCACTCATGAACCCCACGATCTGGTAGGTCGAGGTCACATTACCGTTAGTCGGACTTACGCTGTAGGCCGTCCCCGGCGCGGCCGATCCCGCCCCAGCCGGTGGGAACCAGTAAGACGTCGCCGTCGCCAAACCGCTATAGGCAGCGGACGGTGGCATAACGATCTCTCCGATCCCGGCAAGATAGGTATATCCGCTGCTGGGAGTTGTCGCGCAGCTGGAGTCGACGCTCACGGAACTTGTCTGGACTGGCGGGAAGGTAAACAGGCTCACCCGGTCAACGGTGTTGGCAGAGACTCCCGCCGTAGCGACGCAGGCAGCCGACGTCTGCGCGCACGGATTCAGGCTCTGCATCAGGTTCTGCAGCCCGGTCAGCGCGCACTGCATCTGCGTACTCCCGCAGTCCAGGTCCTGCTCGTTCATAGAGAGGGTCGTGTCGATAATCACGGCAATGTTGGAAGGCAACGGCGCTCCCCCATTGATGGATGCCGTCGCGCTCGCGGTAAGCGTCAGGGTCGGATGCCCAATAAATCCCCCGAGAGGAATGTTGATCACCGCCTGCTGTTTGACCTGCACCGCGTTGTAAGGCGCCGCCCCAACACAGGGCGTTCCTATCGCCTTCAGAGCGTTTAGGCACTTCAACGCGGGACTCCCCGACATCATCGAGACTGTCCCAAGGCTAGAGCTCGCGTTATATTGGCCGGAGTTCGAACTGAACGATTGCACGGCGCTCAAGGCTGCAGAGGAACTCCGGTTGATCTGCAGTGCCCCGGCTCCCGCCAGCGCTGCCGCGTCGGTCGAGGCCTGCAGTTGTCGTTGCATGGTGAGGGCATAGCCGGCTCCTGCCACCAGCGAAAACATGCCCAGGAGCGCGACCATCATCACTGCGGTGAGAATGATCGCCTGACCACTTTCGTCTCGGAGCAAAGACCTGAGACCCCTCATTGCACTAGCTCCTTCACCGAGGCATGTAAGGTGCAGTTCGACACCAGATTCTGCCCGAACACCGCCAGCTTGCAGGGGTAGGTCGTCGAAAGGATGTAGTAGCCTCCCTGCACAAGATTTCCCGCAGCTCCTGTCGTCGTGCTGGAGCTGTTGCAGGAGGTCCCGGAGTAGGTCGTCCCGTTGATCACGGAGCTGTAGGTGATCTGACTTGTATTCAGGCCGGGTGCCGCACCCGCAACGGCGGTCGACGCCGTCGAGCATGGATCGAGCGTATTGCCCCGGCTGATCGAGACCGTTCTTCCGCCAAGAGACGTGGCGTCGGTCAGCACCATCCAGTTCGTAAATGCGACGCCGAAGGCAAACATGCCGGTGACCACCAGCAGAAATACGGGGAGGATAAAGGCAAACTCGATCAGAGACTGTGCTTTCTGATCGCTGCGCAGAGAGAGTAGAGCTTGCTTGCGGCTCCAGAAGGGCATTCTCTCTGTCACTTCGGTCCCCTTAGTCTGCATACTCTTGAAGTATTCTCGTGGGTCCTGGACAGGACCGTAATCTCCTCCATCTCCACGAAAACCGTTGCCGGCATCTGGCGGCAATATCCCCGCAACCCGGTGCCACGGCATATTTTGCCGCTTCTCGTCTCTATCGGCGGGGCCTCGAAGTCTCTGAACGGCAGTCGCAGCCAGATCAAACTTAGGGGGTACCTGAATCCCGGTTCGGTCTTCGGCGTCTAAACTCATGGCGGATCGAGGGCTGGCCGAAACGCCTGCTTGCCGATCGCTTCGGCCGCGCATACACTTAGTTTGAGAGTTTTGTACCCATAGGAGATTTCATGGCGACTGCTACCGTTACCCCGACTGCCGAAGTTGTAAACGCACCCGCGTCCACCACTCCCGTCACCCTGACCCCGAATGCCATCGTCAAGGTCCGCGAGATCATGTCCACCCAGGATCCCATCCCGGCTGGTCTGCGCATCGGTGTGGTCGGCGGCGGATGCTCCGGCTTCCAGTACTCCATGAGCTTCGAGAACCAGAGCGGCATGATGGACAAGGTCTACCGCTTCGACGACCTCAAGGTCTTCGTCGACGCCACCTCCGCCATGTACCTCTCGAACTGCGTCGTCGACTACGTCGAGACCCTCGAAGCCGCCGGCTTCAAGTTCGAAAACGCCGCCGTCAAGAGCACCTGCGGCTGCGGCTCCTCCTTCAGCGTCTAAGACCAGCCTCGGGTTTTAGAGTGCTTCAGCCTAAATTGGCGATGAATCAGCGTGACTCTGATTCATCGCCGTCTTGCTTAAGGGCACCGCTTCAGCCGTGCCGCAGATGCCGTACCTGCACTGCGGCTTTAGCCGCTAAGGTTCGCTTGGAAGCGACCCGAAGCACGCAGGATCAGCGTCTCGACTCCGTATCGTGATGATATCAATACCTTTAGAATGAATATTTTAGCGAAGAGTGCATTTCTAGAATCAGTAACTTAGCTCTCAAGCACACCTGTTTTGTAAGCCTAAGTCCTTACTCCTGAATATTTTGCGCGGGTAAGGGGGAGGGGGCCACTTACCCCTTCCCAAACGGATCTTCCAGACTCAAACTGGTCGGCGTAAACATCTTCCCGCCATCCGGCGTGACATACCAGTCATCCTCCAGCCGAACCCCAAACTCCCCTTCGATATAGATCCCCGGCTCGTCCGAAAAACACATTCCTGCCTCGAGCTTGGTCGCATTCCCGCGAACCAGGTAAGGCCACTCGTGCCCATCCATCCCGATTCCATGCCCCACGCGATGGGTGAAGTGCTTGTAGTCCGGCCCAAAACCAGCCGCATCGATCACATCCCGAGCCGCCTTATCGATCGCCTGGCACTCCACCCCCGGCCGAGCCGCCGATAGAGCCGCGGCCTGCGCCCGATGCACAATCTCGAAGACCTTCTTCTGCTTGTCCGTCGGCTTGCCCAGCACAAACGTCCGTGAGATGTCCGACTGATACCCCTCCACCGAACACCCATCGTCGATCAAAATGATCTCGCCTTCGCGAATCACCTGCGGCTGCACCGACCCATGCGGCAGCGCCGAATACACCCCCACCTGGCAGCTCGCCTCGCCCCTTACCCCGCTGCGCTCATAACCCGCGGCAATCAGCCCGGTAAACTCCCGGTTCGTCATCCCCACCTTCGCCGACTTATATGCCGCCTCATACACTGACAGCGTAATGTCGTTCGCCAGTTGCATCAGTGCCAGCTCCGCCGGCGACTTCACCATCCGGCACCCCGCCGTGATCGGCGTCCCATTCACCACCTTCAGCGCCGGAGTCGCGTGCATCATCCCATCGGCAAACGCAAACTGCGTCCGCTCTTCAACCCCCACAGTGCCGCTCGCCAGCCCGCGTTCCTTCAACGACCGCGCCACCAGGTCATACGGACTCGCATCCTCGTTCCAGGTATGGATCTTCGTTGCCGCTCCATCCGGAGCCATCGTCAGCCCTTCACGAACTCGCCCCTCCTCAAATGCAGGGCACACCACAAACGGCGCTCCGCTCGCGGGCAGAATCCACGCAAACAGCCGCTCCGACTGATATCCCACCTTCAGCCCGGAAAAGTAATTCAAGCTCGTCCCCACCGTGATGATAAGAGCATCCATATCCTTCGACTTCATCAACGACCGAGCATGCTCCAGCCTTCCCTCGCGCTCCACCAGCGTAATCGGAACCGCCTCTTGCACGCGCGGCTTCAGCGCCGCAATCGCAGGCGGCAGCTTGCCAGCCTTCGCAGCCTCGTAGTCCTCTTGTGCATGCAGCGTAAGGGCAGGAGCGGCAGCGGCAGCCGCAAGCAGGAAGCGTCGCCGGTTCGGCGAGGTCAATTTGGATGAAGGCATAACGGGATTGTAGACGGTCTGCCTCGAACACTCCCACCGAGCGGATATCATGTTCAGGAGACACGAGGTGCAGGCATCCCGATGATTACGACCTTTCAGCAGCACATCCAGGCGCAGCAGCAGAGCATCAGCGAGGCCAGCGGCACCTTCAGCTATCTCCTCGCTGGCATAACGCTCGCCACTAAGATGATCCAGGCGAAGATCCGCCTCGCCGCCCTGGACGGCGCAATCGGTGCCTATGGCCAGACGAACGTCCAGGGCGAGCAGCAGCAGAAGCTCGACGTCTACGCCAACGAGGTTCTGCTCCACTGCCTCGGCCTCAAGGACTCAGTCGCCGCCCTCGTCAGCGAAGAAGACGAAGAGCCCGTCACCTTCGACCGCGCGCAAGGCGGCGTGAACACCGGCAAGTACATCATCGTCTTCGACCCTCTCGACGGGTCTTCAAATATTGACGTGAACGTCAACGTCGGCACCATCTTCAGCATCCTCCGCCGCCGCACCGAAGGCGACCTCAACGCCTCTATCCTTCGACCCGGCCACACCCAGGTCGCCGCGGGCTACGTGGTCTACGGTCCGTCAACCATCCTCGTCTATACCGCCGGAAACGGTGTCCATAGCTTCATCCTCGACCCCGCCATCGGTGCCTTCGTCCTCAGCGAAGAGCGCATGATGATGCCCGAGCAGGGGACCTACTACAGCACCAATGAGGCCAACGCCGCCACCTGGCCGCAGGCCTATCGTGACTACCTCGAACTTCTCCGCTCCGGTGGTCTCGGCAAGGAGTACAGCTCCCGTTACATCGGCTCGCTCGTCGCCGACTTCCACCGCACCCTGCTCAAGGGCGGCGTCTTTCTCTACCCGCCCACGCTCAAGCAGTCCAAGGGCAAGCTCCGCCTCCTCTACGAGGCCAACCCCCTCGCCTTCATCGCCGAACAAGCCGGCGGCATGGCCATCGGCCACGGCAACCGTATCCTCGACATCGAACCCGAGGGCATTCACCAGCGCACCCCCTTCATGGTCGGCAGCAAGCGCGAGATGGAGGCGCTCGCCGAGGTGCTGGCCGGATGACCGGCACACGCCTCACCTTCACCAGCGAGGTCACAGACATCCGCCTTGAATCCCGCTCCGGCCTGGCCGCCCGCTGGCAGATCGCGCTCGACCACACCCTCTTCACCCCCGCCGCCCCCACTGGCACCCTCTTGGCCGTCGCTCCCAGCGGAGCGCGCCTCGAAGTCCCAGTCCTCGGTGTTGTAGAAGAGGGGGGCACCATCTGGCACGTCGTCGACAAGCCCCTCACCGATGGCACCGAAGTGACAGGAACTCTGACCGAAACGCTCTGCTAACCAGCTTGAGCGGCGCATTCTAGCCTGATACACTCAAGAAGTTGTACTCGCGCTGAACCTCGCGCGTCCCTTCGCACTTTGGGGCTGTAGCTCAGTTGGGAGAGCGCCTCGTTCGCAACGAGGAGGTCAGCGGTTCGATCCCGCTCAGCTCCACCATAGAATCAATCACTTGCGGCATCGGGAGTGAGGACCCAGGGACATTTGTGTCGTTGTTTGTGTCGTAACCCCTCTTTGTGCGCTCCGCAACGCCCTGTTTTCCCCTTCCCATCGTCAGCGCATCAAGCGCGTCTCGCTTTGCTTCCAGCCGGACGTGCGAGTAGTGCTGGAGCATCTTCTTTGAGACGTGTCCGGCAATCGACATGATCGTCTGGTCGCTTGCCTTGGACTCGGCAAGCTCTGTGATTGCTTGATGTCTGAGGTCATGGAAGCGGAAGCCAGCGAAGGGACTCTTGAGCTTTGCGATGCTGGCACCGCACCCGGAACACGTCTCACCGGGATTCTGCAACACTCCGCACCCGGCGCACTGTACCGCCCGCGTCAGCCGTCGCCATGCCGTCCGCCAGCTCTTGATATTGCGCGTGGGATCGAAATGCGCCGTCTCACAGGCCGGGAAGAGGAAATGGCTCGGCTCTGTCGCTCCGAGAGCCTGTGAGCGCCGGTATAGCTCCAGAATCACCGCCCAAGCATCGGCGTTGAGCGGGATCACCCGCTCCCCGGCTTCCGTCTTGCTCTTCCGAATCGCAAGCGACCGCCCAATCATGTCCACGTCGCGCCAGCGCATCTCTTTGATCTCGCACCCGCGCATCGTCGTGTTGAGCGCCAGCCGCGCCGCGCAAGCGACGGTCTGCCACTCAGGGCGAGTCCCGGCCCTGTGTAGTAACTTGACCTTCTCTTCATAGGTCAGCGCCCGCCCGATGTTCTGGCGAACCGGCAGCGGATGAATCTCCTCTGCGAAGTGGTGCCAGCGCTTCGCCCGCTTTAGGACTCCCCGGATGATGTCCAGCTCCCGATTGATCGTGGCGTTCGACCGGCCGGCCGACTTCCGTTCGCGGATGTATGCCGTCACCTGCCCAACCGTCATGCGCCACACGGCAACGTCACCCAGCGCCTTGTTGATAGGCTTCACCCGCTCCCGTTCCGTCTGTATGCTGCGAGGCGCAAGATGCGGAATGCGATCCTCAAGGAAACGCTCTGCGGCTTCAGCGAAGGGCAGCCGTGAAAAGTCATCCTTGGACGCTGCCAGCTTGCCCGCTTTGGCTTCGCCCATGAGCTTACGTTCCTCGCGCTGTGCTTCTCGCCAGTCGCTTGTTTCTAGCGACTGCCGGAACCGCTCGCCGTCCACGCAGAAATCCGTGTGCCATGTCTTACCGCGTTTTTTGAGTGCCATCTTCTCCACCTTTCCTGTTCTTGTTCCACCAATCGAGGTTGGCCCTTCGCTTTCCCGCGCGAGCGCAACTCTCGCTGCAATACTTCTCTCTCCCGTCGCTGGCAATGAAGTAGGGAGACTTGCAACCGTGGTATTCAAAAAGCGCCCCACCGTAGCGGTGATTCGCACAGACACGCAGCCGGGGAGCGGGCACGGACGCGATTTCGAGGGCAACAAACGTGCCAAGCCTTAGCGTCCTCAAGGTGAATCCGCCATCAGCGAAACGGACGTACTCTCCGGAGAAGAGGCCAATGTCGGCGGGAGTCTTCTCTCGGTTGGCATGTGCGACCCAGGCCCAGATTTCTGTAAGCCGAGCCACATGGGCGACCCAATCGAATAGTGGAAAGGAAAACGGCGATCCGGCACTGTAGGGAATCGCCAAAGGGCCGAACCTTTTCGTGAACTTCAGCGCCACTTCAGGGCGGCGGGCTAACTCAACTCCAATGAGCGAATTCAAAAGTTGCATGGCGATGGGACGTGATCCCCCGGCGCGAACAACTTTGGGCGTGGGAAGCCATGTCCCCGCGATGCTCACGACGCAATCGTCTTGGAGTTCCACGTTAGACACCCCCGTCTCGACTGCAATTTCAAAGTTAGCCATTTCATGTCCTAGGAAGTGGTTCATCCGTTGCTTCCTAGTACAACTCTGTGCGACTCTACGCAAGAAGTCAAGAGGAGCGTAAAAAATGGCAATCAGCTTTTCGGTCAGGGTAGCGGCAGCGGAATCCGGGCTGTCCGAGCGCACTATCCACGCAGCAATCAAGAGCGGTCGGTTAGAGGCCATGCGCGTCGGACGGCGAGTCCTCATCACGCCGGGAGCTTTGGAGGACTACCTGCAAGGCAAACCCGGCAGGAGCAAGGCAGGTGCAAAGTGAGTACCGAACGGCTGTTGACCTTGCTGGAAGTGGCCGACATGCTCCGGCTCTCCCCTCACACGATCCGGGCCATGTGCCGCCAGCACAAGCTGGAACCTGTCCGCATCACCAGACGGTTGCTCTTTCGCCCTACAGACGTTGAACGACTGATTGCAAAGTGCGCCAACGGAGTTGGATAGGGATGGACTTTGATCCGTTTGAGGACGACCCGGAGACAGGCGAGGCTATCTCCGATGCGCGGTCTAAGGCTCAGAAGCCAAAGCTGGACATCGGACTGTGGGCAAGGTTTCCCAACAAGTTTTTCGGCAGTGGAATGGCGCGTAAGGTTGGAACCTCTGCCAGCGTGCTTTACTTTGCGCTCTGTGAAAACGCGAACCGGGACCGAGAGCCAAGCAATACGTTCAAGGCTTCAGACAAAGCCCTCGCGTCGGAGACGGGCCTCAGCCCGCGCACGATGAGGGACGCGCGCATTACGCTATTTGAAAACGGGCTGGTTTCCTACTCGCGCGATCCAGGGCAGAGTTACACGTACACTCTTCTACGCCAAGAGTTGAAATGGCTCAAGCGCTCGGAGAGACCCAGGCAGAAGCTCAAACCGCGTGCGATGGCCGCCGCTAGAGCCCAGCCATAGCACTCCGGCAAATTCTGCCAGAGGTGCGGCAAATTCTGCTGGACTAACGTGCGGCAAACTTTGCTGAAGGGTTTGGAAGAGTTTGCTGGTGGGTGCGGCAAACTTTGCTGGCCAGCGTGGCATACTTTGCCGATCCGTCTAGGTTCTTATAAGGAGGTTCTTCGAGAAAGGTGATAACGCCAAGGTGCTGGCAGATGTTTTCATCCCTACACATGGCGCACCGGAGAGAGGCGGGGGGCCGAGCCCTAAACGCCTTTGAGGAATTCGGAGACCGACATTTCAAAGCTCAGAGCCAATGTTTCAATGCTGCGGATGCAGGCCTGTTTGCGACCGTTTTCAAGTTGGCTGATGTAAATCTTCCCGAGGCCCGACACTTCGGCGAGATACGCCTGGTTCCATCCGTGCGCATCCCTCAATGCGCGGATACGTCTGCCTAACCGTATGCAGATGTCGATTGCCACATCTCAAGTGTCCGGATATCCTTCAGGCTAAGTTAGCCCAAAGGCTAATATGCAAAGGGGAACACCTTGAGGCAAGGGGCCCGATCTTTGATGTCCCGTTCGCGCAATGGCTCAAATACGTCAGTCTGGCTTTATGCGGTGCTTTGTTGGGTGGAGCTTTTTGCGAAGTTTTGCTGTTACGTCCTCAGTGCTGCCGCGCTAGCCCCCCTGTGTGCCGTAATCGGGGTTGTGGGTCCCAACTTTTGGGACATTAGGTTCCCTGCGCTTCTGTGTCTAGCGCTCCTTATCGGCGCGGCGACGGTGGTTTACCGCATTGCCTCTAGGGTTCACCAATGGAGCGAACGA
Source organism: Granulicella aggregans (assembly GCF_025685565.1). Lineage (NCBI taxonomy): Bacteria > Pseudomonadati > Acidobacteriota > Terriglobia > Terriglobales > Acidobacteriaceae > Granulicella > Granulicella aggregans. The sequence goes on along the minus strand of NZ_JAGSYE010000003.1, from coordinate 978,074 downwards.
ATACGGCCATGCCTTCACGGAGTCAGCGCCGGTTCGGCTGGAGCGTGTCGGGAGTGCCAACTGCCCAAAGAACGCGAGGAACTAGAACGTAAAGCATATCTAGCGGAGCAACGACGAAAAGCTGAAATACAGCAACGGGCGCAGGCATTGCGAACGGAGGAAATTCAACGTCTTTCTCATGCATGGCTCAGCAGGTCTGAATCCTACTACTCAATGACATCGCGGGAATTTGAAGATGCGATCGCACAGCTTTTCCGTAATCTGGGGTATCAGGTGAAGCAGACACCCTATTCGGGCGATGGGGGTAAGGATGCCATCCTACTGAAAAACGACATCAAATACGTCTTGGAATGTAAAAGCGGAGCACAATCCATCGGCAGACCGGACATCCAGAAATTTCACTCTGCGATGATCCACGAAGGGGCCGTTGAAGGGTTTTATGTGAATACCGGCAAGTTTTCTCCGCCGGCTATCGAATATGCCAAAGAACACAAAGTAAAGCTGTACGACAGGCACACGTTCTCCAGCCTTGTTGCAGAAGCTTATCCAGTCCCAGAATCCGCAAGCGTTGCAAAAACGATGTGTCTGAGATGCGGAGAGATTATCGAACTGCCGGTTCAGGGGCCAGCGAGGAGCTCGGTGTGCCCGGCAGGACACAATGTTGTGAGCACGGTTTCGCTAGAGGATTTGGGCGTGTTTATTTCAGGTGTCCCCTACTGTAAGAAGTGCAACTCGCCGATGCGGATTTGCAAAGGATATCGTGGTCAGTTTTGGGGATGCCCTGGCTATCCCAAATGCAGATTTACCCGCCATTTTGGTGGAGAAACCGAGGCAACCAGCCGCAGCCGTAATCGGCGAGGTCGCTGAAATCCTTTTTAGAGGTTCTCCTAGGCAACAGATCCAATCTTCCGCCACGGCATCACGTCGAAGATGTCCGCTTAAGCAGCCTGAAAATCACACGGCTCTGCGTCTGAGCGGTCGCCTATGAAGTTGTGAAGTACCGTGCAGGCCTTTTTCGGCGGAAATTGCCGGAACCAGATAGAGCATCGCAGGTGGCGGGGGGGCATCGCATGGGGGATAGGGGTCGCCCAGAAAAGAATGCTTTGTAGACGCAGCGCGTTTGTGTCGTAGCTTGTGTCGTAACTGTGTCGTCCATGCCAGTATTCCTGCGTGTCGTTCAGGAACACTCAGGAATACTCGGATGGGCTTATCTCATTGAAAATGAAAGGCGCGATGCTCACTCTGTATCGTCCGGTATCTCCCCGTCTAAGGTCATTCCCTGAATTCGCAACGAGGAGGTCAGCGGTTCGATCCCGCTCAGCTCCACCATAGAATCAATCACTTACAGGAAAAGCCCGGGAACAATAAACGTTCCCGGATCCCTGCGGGAACAATAAAGGAACAATAAGGCCATCAGGCGACTTTTGCCTTCGGGAAAACCCGTATGTGAAGGTTGGAGGCAAGTGGAAGTACCTGTTCCGCGCCGTCGACAAGCATGGCCGATTGATCGACTTTATGTTGTCAGACCGCCGACGGAACACCCGCACGGCCCGTCGTTTCCTGAGGAAACCGCTGACGACGATGCTCCCTTGGCCGCCGTCTTCTATCACCACGGACCAACTCGGCTCTTGTCCCAAAGCGATCAGCCGGCTACAGCGAGAAGGCAAGGTGCTGGATTCTACAAAGCATCGAACTTGCAAGTATCTCAACAACATCATTGAAGCAGACCATGGTGCGCTCAAACGTGCCGTTCGACCCGCTCGGGGATTTCAAACGATGAACACGGCAGCCGCTACAATCAAGGGCTTCGAAGTGATGCGGATGATCCGCAGAGGCCATTGCCTCACTTGCGAGCCGCACTTCAAGGACGAGGTGCGTTTCGTCAACAAGCTCTTCGACGTCTTCACGATCGCCGCTTGATCAACACAGTTCTTGCTACACTGCGCCAAACACAGCTAATGCAACAGAGCCCTCTAGATTGCCGATGCCAGTCTGTCGGGGGAGATGGGTCGCACAATGGCCCGGCTGAGAGTTCGCAGACCCGATGCGAAACCCGTCCACGTCATCGTGACCTTAGGATCGAGGTTCGGAAAGGTATAACAGCGTGTTGTCAAAACCTCTCTCCCATCGACAAACAGTTCAAGGACAGATCCATCGAGCCATAACTCGAGCCGCGAAACGCCAGCAGCGTCGGGGTGCAGGGGCAATACCCTGTCGCCGACGATGATCGAAGGCCGTTCGGTGGTGCCGTCGTGATTGACGCTCAGCAATGGCTCTACCTGGCCGCTCGCAACTAGAGCGAGATTCAGGGCGCAGGGCTTCCCGGTTTGAATTGACCAAACGATCCTCCCGCTTCGGCCAGGCAGAGCGAGGGATTCGAGTTGTTCCGCGAGAGATTTTGAATTGTCGGTACGACGCAAAGACTTGGGCTCGGATAGGAGTTGGTTCATCTCTTTCGCTACGGTGATCTGAAGCCCGCCGTCGGAACCAATACTGAGAACGCGAGGAAGTGACATGGCCCCGGACCATCCCGCAGCCTTGATGGCTTCTGCCGGGCGCGATTCCTGGACCCAGCCCCACAAGATCCGTCGACCCTGCGAATCAGGCATGCTTCGCGGAGCATAGTAGTTGCCGTAGTCCAGTTTTCCTTTCTGCTCCGAGTGGAATTTGAGGGCTTCCTTATCGAAGGTTCCGACCTCCCAGTAGGTCTTGTACTCGGTGGAATAGAGAAGAACGTGCTTCTCTCCGATCGGGAAGAAATCCGGACACTCCCACATCTCGGCACTCCCGACAGGGTTGGAGAGATCCAGCCCGTTCCAGGTGCCTTCTGCCAAGGCATGCACATACTCGAAGGACCGGGCGTCCTTCGAGCGATAAAGGAGCAGAGCGCCTCCAAATTTATTGAAACCTGACCCGACGCCGACGTACCAGGTGTCACCGTCTTTCCATCCGAAAGGGTCTCGAAAGCCGGTGACTTTCATCCCATCGGGCGGGCCGTCAATTACGGCCTTGGGGAGTTTGTCGAATTGAGCGAGATCTTTCTGGCTGGAGGTGGCTATACATTGCACTTCACGCAGGCCTTCGTTCCGGATGGTCTCCTTCTCGCGGGGAACCTTGGTCACGCCCGTGTAGACAACCGTGCCTATGTCCCCGGTGCCTGGCAGGACTCCCCCGGTGAAAGTGCCGTAGGAGTCGTATCCCCCTGCCGTAGGAGTCAGTGCGATCGGCATATGTCGCCAGTGAACGAGATCGGGACTGATGGCATGGTGCCATCCCCTGCCTCCGTAACTTCCATGAAAGAAGGCGTGATAGCTGCCTTCGAAGAAGCGTGGCGCACAAGGATCACCAAGGAAACCCGCTGGTGGGAGCAAGTGAAATTGAGGTCTGAGCGGGTCTGCGGCGAGCCTTGCCAAGAGAGCCACCATCGACTCAGATTGCTGAGCCAGCGATGTCATCGAAGCGAGTGGCACGCCAGACGCAACCGTTGTTGCGAAGGCTGCGGAAAGAAAGGAGCGTCGCGTCGGCAAAGGAATGTTCGTCAAGAGATCTCCGGTGAAATTTAAGAAACTACGGCTGGTAAGGTTTACTCACGATTGCTTGCAGGCAATGCATCAGTTGGGAAAGACCGCAGAGGAAGGGCTCGTCGCGATGAGTCGCTCACATTCAGCGACAGTCCAATCCGGGGTCGCACCTTGCCGACTTGCCACGAGTGCGCCCAACCCATTTGCGAACGCTGCTTGTTGTTCCGGAGGCCACGGTTGCGAGAGAGCATGAAGAAGCCCGGCCGCGAACGCATCCCCGGCACCTACCGTGTCGGCAACCTGCACCGGTATGCCGGAGAACTCCCGGAGGACGCCATCTCGGTACACCGCGCACCCTCGATCGCCGAGGGTTACGCAGAGAGCTTCCAGGGGATATCTCGCCGACCATGCCCGGCAAAAATTCTCGAGCGAAAAAATACTATTCGGAAAGATCAGTTCAAATAGAAGCTTCGCTTCCACATCGTTCATCTTGATGACGGCGGCGAGTGAGGATAGATGTTCAACGAGAGGGAGATTCCAGTGTCCCTCTCGTAGATTGATATCGTAGAACCCGCGAATCTGGGGGATGCGATCGAGTATTTCTTCCAGGAATTGCAAATTCGACTCGTCGGTCTGAGCGAGGGTGCCGAAGTACAGCCAATCAGCTTCCAACTCCTGCAGTCTTGATAGAAGGTCCTCGTTGATTCGAAGCCGGTCGAACGCCGCGGGCCGGGGGATCACAAACGTCGCTTGGCGATGTGAGTCGAGCGTTACAAAGGCAGTACCGGTTTCGAGGTCCGCTGTTCTCTGAACAAATTCCGTGGATAGCCCCATACTCTGCATCATCAGCATGGTCGATTCGCCCCGGCTGTCAGTGCCGACGCCCGTCATGAATGACACAGAGTGTCCCAGGCGATGCAGAGAGCAAGATATGTTGAGAGGTGCGCCGCCTAAAATCTCAACGATGGATCCGTCGATATCGCGAAAGATGTCCCAAAGAACCTCTCCCGTGCTGATGACTTTCATGTGCGGGCTCCGATTAGATCAAGTGGTTCGTTCAGTCGTCATGAAACATGGCGGCGATGTCTGCACGTCATGAAGACGGAGGCCGGGTCTTTGTATCCGCGACTTGTCCGGGGGGACGGTTCAACTCTTTTGCCCCGCCTCGCTCGCGGTCGTTGATCGCCTTCAATTCAAGCAGGACTGATCGTGCCTTATCGGTCTCCCCGAGCCTGCGATATCCGACCGCAAGATGCGCACAGGCTGCTTTGGAATTGGGATCGATCTTCCGCGCCAATTCGAACTGCTCAACGGCCTCTTGAACCTCTTCCTGGCGCAGGTACAGGCTTCCCAGCGAGACGTGCGGTTCAACAAGCTTCGGATTGATCTGCGTAGACTTTTGCAGTCTTGTTTGCGCTTCGAGAAAGGCCGGCTCTCCGGGTTGGGTTCCGCCTCGCACAAGGGCTTCCGCGAGCAGGTAATTGAGGTTTGCGTCGTCGGGATGCTCCTGTAAGCGCCGACGGAGTACCGGCACTGCTTCTGCAGCCTTACCCGTTTCGAGATAGGTGACGCCAAGGCCGATGTAACCCGTCTCGCTCTCCGGTGAGAGATCCGCTGACAGTTGAAAGTCCCTCTCCGCGGCTTCATAGTGGTCCTGCATCGCGTTCAGGATGCCGCGCTCAAAGACCAGGCGTGCGGACTTGGGATGTCTGCCCAGGCCGACTGAAATCACCTTCTCAGCCGCTTGAAAGTCCTGGTGGTCGAGGCAGATTGTCGCAAAATTCAGGTAGTTGTCGTCGTCGTCCGGGCTCATTGCAATGGCCCTGCGAAGCGCGTCCACCGCTCTTTGCGTTTGGTGATCGCCTTCGTAGGCCTCGGCGATCGCACTGTCGAGCTCCGGGGTCTCGTGTCCCTGATCGATCAATTTCTGAAGGACTCCGATCGCTTCGGAGTCTTGCTTCAACGACAGGTAGCAGATACCGGCATCATAGGCGATGTCCGTATCTCGCGGGGACAATGTTTGTGCTTGCAAGAGGAAGGATAGGGCCTTCGCGCAGAGGTCAGCTTTGGCAAGCTCCACGCCAACCACCAAGGCGGACGAACCGTTCAGGGCCTCCGGTTGAACGGCTTCGAGATCCTTGAGCGCCTTCTCCTGTTCGCCAGTCTTGAATTCGCTGACGGCGAAGTTGGCGACCATGTTCGGGTCGCGCGCGATCAGGGTTCCCCCTTTGCGGAAGTGGTCCGCCGCCGCCCTGAACTCGCCCTTCTCATAAAGGATCTCGGCGAGGTACAGATTGACGATTGGATCGTCGGGCGATTGCTGCAGTGCGGTCTGGAGATGCTGTTCCGCGGCGCTGGTTCTTCCGAGAGAGGTCTCCTCGATCGCAAGGTTCTTGAGGGCAGGCGTGAAGTTCGGGGCAGTCTTCAGAGCAGCTTCGAAATACCCTATCGCATGATCCGCGTCGCCCTTGCCGGCAAAGGCGACGCCGGCAAGGTTAAGTATCTTCGTGTTCGATGGATCGCTCTTTAGGAGGGGCTGCAACGCGGCGATCCCAGCATCCCATTGGTGACGGTGGATCAGTTCTTCCGCGCGGGCATACTGAACGGCCGGGTTCGGGGCCTGCGAAAGCACCTCCGTCGCGGTCGCAAGGAGGGAGACCGAACAAGCGAGCTGTAGGATGAGAAGCCAGCGAGGCATCGTCGCGATCCTGCGGAGAGGTCAAAGCTGCCAAGATTTTTCATCAAATCAGTCTTGACAGCTTTAGGTAACATCGTAGCACTCTCCATACACATGGGGCGTGCCACTCTCATTTTCCGAGGGTTTACCCCAGCGTCCTTGACGATGCCCTTACAACTAAGTCGAAGTTGAGAAGGATGTCTCGCGCGGGCAGTTCGGGATGGGCGACCCGCTCATGCATGGCCAGGAGCGCGGAGTAACCTATCTTCGCGCACGGCTGATGAATGCTGGTCAGCGGAACCTGGAGCAGGGCTGCATATTTGACGTCATCCACGCCTGTTATCCGAATGTCGTCGGGGATTTGAACGCCCAGACCGGTCAACACCGTCATCAGGAGGGCTGCGGTGTAGTCATTGGCGCAGACGATGGCGTCAGGCTGGAGGGAATGCAGCATCTGCTGGACGGAGCTGACGTCGATCGGGTCAGCGAGAACGATCTGTGGCTCAGCGGTCACCGTATTGGACTCGCGAATGGCTTCCGCGTACCCCAGACTTCGCATTCTCACAGTAGGCGCAGAGTCCGGTCGACCGAAGAAAATGATCCTTTTCGCGCCATTCTCCAGAAGGTGCTCCGTAACCACGCGCCCTGCTCGCCGGTTATCGATTCCGACGAGGTCATACCTGCTTCGCGCTGGGTATTCGCAGATATCGCGATCCAGCAGGACGACGGGGATCGAGGCATCGTCAAAAGCCTGGACGATCCTCTGGTTCACAAGGTCTTTGCCCTCTGAAAGTTCAAGGGGTGCAAAGAAAATTCCTGAGAGATCCCGGTTGAGATAGTACTCGCAGAGCCGTTCGGCTTGAATCTCCTTGGGGGCATCATGCTCAAAGAGGGGGCCCCAGATGAGATCATGGTGCACTCCCACTCGTGCCCGTGATATTCCCTGGCAGATTGGCTCAAAGACCTCCGTGACGCCCAGTTCCGGGATGAGCAGCCCAAAGGCAAGCCGCTTCTGCTGAATCTGCGGACTCGCGAAAGTGCCTGATCCGGCCCGGCGCTGGATCAGGCCTTCCGACTCTAGTTGCGCGAGCGCACGACCGACAGTTGGCCGACTGGCGGAGAATTGCTCGACCAGTTCGTTTTCACTCGGAAGCTTGGACCCGGGAAGATAGGTTCCGTGCACGAGGGACTGCTGAAGTATGTCGTAGATCTGCTTATACTTAGCACCTTGTCTTGACGATCCCTTCTCCGCCGAATCGGTGACAGGGAGTTCAGCTTTCTTTCGTATCATTCTCGCCGTTGCTCGCCCGTTAAGAAGTGAAAGCCTTTTTCACACTATACGGGGTCAGGTACAAAGTCCGCTCCCAGCTTCTCGCAGAACTTCGTCTCGAAAAGTTGTATTTACATTTGCGCACACTATTACTGTCATATTTCACGAAAAAGATTGACAGGTGTCTTTGCATTTGGCTAGAGTCTTCCTCGCATAACCAAACCACAACGACATGCAAGTGAAAGATCTTTTCTGGGAGAGTCATCATGATGCGACTATTCGCTCGGACAACGAGTTTGCTCTTCACCGTGACCGTCCTGGTCCTGTTGGGATCGACCCTCGCGTATGGGCAATTCAGCAGCGCTATCGAAGGGACCGTGACCGACAACACAGGCGCGGTTGTTCCTGGGGCGAAGGTGCTCCTAACCAATGAAGCGACAGGAGTCGTGAACCCGGGCGTGTCGAACTCGGCGGGGTTTTATCGTTTTTCGGCTCTGGGCACGGGACTGTACCGAGTGACGGCGTCGCTAACCGGCTTCGCTTCGGTGACGGTCGAGCACATCAATCTGACGGCGGGCGCGGTTCGCGACGCATCCATTCAACTGCCCGCGGCGAGCGTGACGACCGAGGTGCAGGTAAATGCTGCTCCCTCTGCGGTCGAGACCGACGAGGCCACGATCTCTTCGGTGACGACTGCGCTTGAAGTGGCGGAGCTTCCGATTGAGTCGAGAAACATCTATGGTGTTACGAACCAGACGCCCGGCGTGACCGGAACCGGACTGATGGGCTCGAACGCCGCAAACACTGACATCTTCTTCGCGACGACGACCCCCGCGATTGTCGCCAATGGAGCCCCGAACCACAGCAACACCTATCTGCTGGATGGCGTATCGCTTGATGACTCGCCTTCAGGCGGCGATGCGAAGCTGGTCCCAAATCCCGATTCGGTGCAGGAGGTCGTGGTATCGACCACCAACTACTCGGCTGAGTTCGGCAAAGCCGCCAGCCTCGTCACCCAGATCACCAGCAAGGGTGGAACCAACAAGTTCCACGGAAGCGGCTTCGAGCAGTACCAGGCGAGCGACCTGACGGCGCGCACCTACTTCCAGAACTCGAAGGACATCAACGGAAACTACATCACTCCGTATCACCGCAACGAGTTCGGCGGTTCCTTCGGCGGGCCGGTGCGCAAGGATAAGACGTTCCTCTTCGGCAGCTACGACCAGGTGATCTCGTCGACCAGTTCCGCTGGCGTCGTGCAGGTCGAAGACCCTGCCCTCGTGAAGTACCTGCAGACGAACTTCCCGAACAATCTTTCGACGCAGTTGCTGACTAAGTACACTCCGACGGTATCGTCCACGCCGAATTCGGTGCAGACGGTCGGCCAGGTGGCACAGAGCCAAGGCGCTTCACCGGATTGCAAGACGACGGACGATCCAAGCCAGCTTGGGCCGCTGGGCATTCCCTGCTCGCTTCCGGCGATCGACCTCGTCAACGGAACCACGGTCTCGATTCATAACGGCTATCAGTTCAATGTGCGCGGCGACCAGAGCTTCCGGGAATCAAAGGACCGTGTCTACGCCAACTTCTATAAGACGCATCTTCTGGGGCCGTTCGTGACCAGCGTCCGCAGCGGTTTCGACGTCAACTTCCCGCAGGATGCGTACTTTGCCGCGATCAACTACACGCACGCTTTCTCCCCGTCGATCCTGAACGAGACCGCGTACGGATACACCCGGACCTCGGTCGACATTCCCTGCAACCTGTGCCAACTACTTCCCGCAAACGTGAACGGAATCGTCGGCTTCGGCGACGGCTTCGCTCCGGTCGGATTTGCTCAGAACGACTTCCACTGGCGCGAGATGCTCTCCGTCATTCGCGGCAAGCACTCGATCAAGACGGGCTTCGAGTTCTTCCACAACCAGGACTACGCTCCCTTCACCGTTCCCGACAACCGCGGACAGGCGTGGGGTTTTGACACACTCTTCGACTTTGCCGCGGACAAGGCGGACAACTACGGAGGAATCTCCTTCGATCCCAAGACGGGTGGAGTCGCCAACAACAATCGCTACTTCCTGGACAGCACCTACGGCGCCTATGTGCAGGACGACTGGAAGGCTACCCCGGACCTGACGCTGAATCTGGGTGTCCGTTGGGATGCCACCTCGAATCCGTCCGAGGCGCGCGGCACACTCTCCACGTTGACCCTGGGCTCGGGGACGACCTTGCTGCAGCAGATCGAGGGAACCTCCGTCGGACTCAACCCCGATCCCTCGAAGCGCCGTCCCTTTATCGACCATAAGAAGACCTACTTCGCTCCGCGCTTCGGCTTCGCCTACCGCCCGTTGGGCTTGAAGAACTGGTCTGTACGCGGAGGAGCCGGTATCTTCTTCGATCGCGGCGGCAACACCAACTGGAGCGACACGGAGACGGGGAACCCGCCGATCGACGCGAACTTCAATGCGAGCGTCCATACTCCGGGGTCGCCGCAGCCGCCAACATTCGCGCTCTGCCAGTCTGCCGTCTTCCCGTACAACTGCCCGCTGCCGGCAGGTCTGACGACGACGCTGCCTCCGTTGAACCCGCGCGGCGGATACGGCGACTTCAACAACATCGGCGGACCGGACCCGCACCTGAAGATGGCCTATGTGGAGACGATGTTCCTCGGCGTGCAGCACTCCTTCAAGTCGAACTGGTTCGCTGAGGCGGACTATGTACACTCAGCCTCCAAGCACGAGTACTCGATCACGAACGTCAACCGCGTCGACGGCATTAACAACATCGTCGCGAACGGCGACGGCAGCTTTACCGAGACGCTCGGACCGCGGCCCAATCCGTACTTCGCGGGCATCAACTACACCTCCAATGCCGGGGGATCGAACTATAACGGCTTCACCGGTGTCATCCGCAAGGACTTCAGCAAGGGATACACCTTCCAGGTGGCCTACACCGTGCAGAAGACCATCGACCTGATCAGCACGGTGCCAGGTCAGCAGAAGGGCTCTGAGAACTCGGTGGTCATCGACGCTTACAACGTTGCGGCCCAGCGCGGCCTCTCCAGCCAGGACACACCGAAGCAGCTCTCCTTCCATGGTCTCTGGGATATTCCAGCACCTGCCGTAGAGAACCGTTTCTTGAAGGGGGCGGCAAAGGGGTGGCAGGTTAGCGCGCTGGGCACCTTGCTCTCCGGCTTCCCGGCTACTGTGTTCACAAGCAAGCCGCAGGATGACTTCAACCTGGATGGCCAGAACTACGACCTGCCGAACGTGCCTTCGTTTGGTCCAACCCTGAAGGGGCTGAGCCGCTCGAAGTTCATCAATGGCGTCTTCAAGACGAGCGACTTTCCATTGCCCGTCAACCCGGATGGAACCCCAACCGGCGTTGAAGGAAGCCTTGGGCGCAATACCTACCGCGGCCCGGGATTCGCGCAGACCGACGCCGCGATCTCCAAGGACACCGCCATTCCGTTCTTCTTCGGCGAACCGGGCAGACTGCAGTTCCGGCTCGATGTCTACAACCTGTTCAACCGCGTCAACGTTCAGGGCTGGGACACCAATCTTGCGGATGGCGGGGTTGACTCTACTGGCACCCCCTTTGGAAACTTTGGCAAAATAACCGGAACGGCCCAGGCTAGAACGCTGCAGCTGAGCACCAAATTCACTTTCTAGTTAGGGTCCCCCGAAAGCTTCCCACTGTTAACTAAGTCTTAGCCGCCCTATAACGATCCTTATAGGGCGGCTGGAGTTGGGTCCAGCCCCATCAACCTCGCAAATGCTGATATCAAATCCGCTTGACTAAGGATCTTTGGCCTGAATGACTGAATCTACCGACGCTCCGCTTGATCGACGGCAATTCCTAATTTCCAGCGTGGCAGCCTTGCTCGCATTGAGACAATCCAACGGACAAGTCAGCGCAAGTCGTAGTGTCGAAGAAAATGGCACGATTGCGCTTGACCCAGAGAGGCCCCAGTTTCACTTGCTTCCAGCAAAAAACTGGATGAACGACCCGAATGGCCCCATCTATTTTGATGGTCATTATCATCTGTTCTTTCAGTACAATCCTGAGGCCCCGGTCTGGGGCAACATGAGCTGGAATCATGCAATCTCGACTGACATGCTGCACTGGACGCATCTTCCAGTAGCCATGACTCCGACCCCGGGGGGGCCAGATGAATTCGGCGTCTTCTCTGGATCGACCTTTAAGGTCGGACGCCGTGTTTATGCGGTATACACCGCAACAAGGAAGAGCACTCCCGAGCACGCGACGATCAAAGACGGTGGGCCGCCAATCCAGGAGTCTCAGTGTCTTGCGTGGTCAGATGACAAGGACTTGCGAACGTGGCATAAACAATCCTCCCCGATTGTCGCCACCCCTCCGACCGAGATGAAAATTACCGGCTTCCGCGATCCCTCGATCTGGAAGCAGGGCAACACGTATTACATGACGGTCGGCTCTGGAGTGGCGAAGGAAGGTGGATGCGTTCTTCTGTACCGCTCTAACGATCTAAACCGTTGGGAATATTTGCACAAACTTGTCGAAGGCAAATGGAACGGTAAGCCCACTCCAAATCCATGCGACGACGGAGAGATGTGGGAGTGTCCAGATTTCTTTGCGCTGGATGGTAAACACGTACTCATCTACTCCACATTGGGCAAGGTCTTTTGGCAATCCGGCATGTTTGACGACGCCAAATTGAAATTCACACCAGAGAAGACAGGGGTCCTGGACCTGGGTGCCTTCTATGCCCCGAAAACGAACGTTGACAAAAATGGGCGACGAATCTTGTGGGGGTGGATCCCGGAACGCCGCAGCGAAGATGCAATGCGGAAAGCGGGCTGGTCCGGCATGATGAGCCTTCCCCGCGTAATGACTTTAGATCGAGAGGGCATGCTTCAGCTTTCGATCTTACCCGAGACTAAGACGCTACGGTCCGCCAGTATCCCAAAGACGTCGGGAAAAGACGGAAGCCGGCTTCTGCTGACCGCATGTAATGGCGAACTACTGTGCGCGGGGCTTGCCAAAGAGTTCTTCAGCCTTACCATTGGCTTTGTCAGCAATGAAATCCTGGTTGTTCAGTATCTGCCGGATCGTCAAGCGATGCTGATCGATGAAACGGAATTTCCTTTACGGGCTGGAGATTCACCCTCAGTCCATGCCTTTGTCGACGCCTCTGTGATCGAGCTTGTTCTGATGGGACGAGTCGGCTACACGAAGCGCTTCTACTGCAATCAGACGCAAGCGCCCGATCTCGCCGTGCGGATAGTTGGCAAAGGAACTCGCGTGGAAGCATGGGCCATCAGCCCCATTTCACACAATCGGCTGACTACGCCAGCAGTCACCTGATCAGACCGCGAGTCTCAAAGCAAAGCACGACTATCGCCAGACCAACGGGAGACGCAGTGAACAAGTATCTAATGAGGGCTGCCATCGTTGGGGCTTTAGGTGGACTACTCTTTGGTTTTGACACAGCAGTTATCGCTGGAACCACTCAGCAGCTGGCCGAGGTCTTTCAACTTACTCCGACAACGCTGGGTCTCACTGTCTTCATCGGACTGTTCGGCACGGTCATCGGTGCGATGACCTCTGGAGTTCTAGGCCAGAAGATTGGCGGACGTGAAGCTTTACGCATTATGGCAATCCTGTACACGGTCTCGGCAATCGGCTGCGCGATAAGTTGGAACTGGCCCGTGCTCATGGCGGCTAGATTCGTCGGCGGCATCGGAATAGGCGGCTCTTCCGTCCTCGGGCCGGTTTACATTGCTGAGCTAGCACCAGCGAAGTCGCGTGGGCGAATGGTAGGACTATTCCAGACGAATGTCGTCTTAGGAATTCTCCTGGCCTACCTGTCGAACTTCTTGATTACGACGTTGCATCTGGGACTAGCTCAATGGAGATGGGAATTCGGGGTGGCAGTGGCTCCGTCCATAGCATTCTTAGTGATGCTCTACGGAATTCCTCGGAGCTCCAGATGGCTTGTTACGACACATCAGACTGACGAGGCAAGACAGGTACTAGAACTGATGGGCTCTCCCAACTCGCAGGCTGAGTTGCAGGAAATCATCGATTCCGTGCACTTCGAGCGCGGCGCAAAACAAGAGTCGCTTTTTAGCGGTCGCTATAATCGCCCGATCTTCTTGGCAGTTTCAGTCGGATTGTTCAACCAATTGTCTGGAATCAACGCCATTCTCTACTATTCCAATTACATCTTCGCTTCCGCGGGTTTCAGTTCGACTTCAGCCGCCCTCCAGACCGTGGGGGTCGGACTCGTGAACCTCGTGGCAACTTTCTTAGGGATGAGTTTGATTGACAAGCTAGGCCGGAAGACCTTGCTGCTCGTGGGTGCCGTCGGAATGGCGCTCGCTTTGGCGGGCGTTTCAGCAGTGTTCTATACCCATACCCACCAAAACCTGCTCGTCTGGCTACTCGTGCTCTTTATCGTCTTCTTTGCGATCTCTCAGGGTTCGGTGATCTGGGTCTACATCGCGGAGATCTTTCCGTCGCGTGTTCGTTCGAAGGGACAAAGCGTAGGATCGTCGGCGCATTGGATCATGAACGCAATCATCGCCGGAGTGTTTCCCTACATTGCCGCGCGCTCCCAAGGAGCCCCGTTTACATTCTTTTCAGTGATGATGCTGATTCAGTTCCTCATCGTCCTCTTCGCGTATCCAGAGACAAAAGGAAGCTCTCTCGAAGCAATACAAGTACAACTCGGCATTCACTAGCTCCCCGAGATTGTTCTATCTAGGAGTTTAGGAGCGGAAGATGCGGTTTCCACCACCAGTAGAGACGTCGCCGACCATTGTGGAATAACAATACCGGTGAGCGGGCCCGCGACGACCTCCGTAATGGCCTGATGGCGGAGATCATGGAAGCGAAAGCCAGCAAAGGGACTCTTGAGCTTCGCGATGCTGGCACCGCACTCGGAACACGTCTCACCGGTATTCCGCAGCACTCCGCAACCGGCGCAATGAATCGCCCGCGTCAGCCGTCGCCATGCTGTGCGCCAACCCTTGATGTTGCGTGTAGGGTCGAAATGCGCCGTCTCGCAGGCGGGGAAGAGGAAGTTCGCACCGCGCGCCTATGAGCGCCGGTAGAGCTCGAGAATCACGGCCCAGGCATCGGCGTTGAGCGGGATCACCCGCTCCCCGGCCTCCGTCTTGCTCTTTCTCACTGCGAGCGACCGCCCGATCGTGTCGACGTCGCGCCAGCGCAGCTCTTTGATCTCGCACCCGCGCATGGTCGTGTTGAGCGCTAGACGCGCCGCGCACGCGACGGTCCGCCACTCAGGGCGCGTTCCGGCCCCGTGAAGGAGGTTGACCTTCTCTTCGTAGGTCAGCGCTCGCCGGATGTTCTGGAGTGGGGTCAGCGGGTGAATCTCCTCCGAGAAGTGGTGCCGGCGCTTCGCCCGCTCGAGGACTCCCCGGATGATGTCCAGTTCCCGGTTGATGTTGGCGTTCGATCGGCCGGCCGTCTTCCGGTCTCGGATGTATGACGGCCCAGCCGTCATGCGCCACACTGCCACCTTGCCCAGGACCTTGTTGATGGGCTTCACCCTCTCCCGCTCCGTCTGGATGCTTCAGGGTGCGAGGTGCGGGATGCGATCCCCAAGGAAGCGCTCGGCGGTCTCAAAAAATGGAAGCCACGAGAAGTCGTTTTTTGGTGGCAGCCACCGGATCACCACGAAAGCCTCGACGGCTGCGCTGCACTCCACAGGTAAACGATTGGTCAGAGCAGTGGGCTACCAGCTCACTCATGTCAGTCTTCGCGTTCTGAATGGTGCAAATGATCGGGAAGACCAATGCCAAGCAAATTTTGTACCAAATAGAGCGTAGACACGCCTGAACAATTGGGTGGGATAGAGAGGAGAATTCGATGCAGTTTACGCTTTGTCGCGATTGCGCTCGATGCGGCTGGTTCCGCGAAAACAAGTGATGCGCGGCAGGAGGTAATCAACCAACAATAACCTGACTTTGCGACCGATGGGGCATTGGGCACGGCGTTCGAGTCTCTCCGCCCCGCCAATGAAACCAATAAATCAACATGAAAACGCGGAGGAGTCTTGGGTTGCCGCGGGATATGCTTCCCTGTGGGTGATGGATGGGAGGATTGAGTTGGTCTCCTGGACTCAATTGGGCTCACCAATCTCTGCCCTCGCCAACCTTGTTTATTATCGATAGCCCAAGAAAATCTGTCGCGAATCAACACCTCGGGCCTGAATTCTTACGGCGTTGTAGCGGGACCGATGGGGGAACAAACGCCCTTCGCAAAACAGCCCGCCTAGGATTGCCCCCTCTCTCGAAGCAAGCCGATGGCGTCCTCCAATTCAGCCGCGTTCGGCAACTCCAGCTCCTGAATCTGCTTTTGCCGGTTAGCCCAACGTTTTTCCATCACCAGGCCCGCGCCCTGAGTAACGGGTTTGACTTCGCCCAGCAGTTGCAGCGTCGTCATCATGCGGGTAAGGGCTGCGATCAGGTGATTTGAGAAGACTGGCAAAAGATCCGCTATTGTCGAGAATCGAGCGAAAACAAGGCGACTTTTGAAGTCCTCGATTAGTTTTAACAGGGGCTCGTCGATGTTGTCGCTGTTCTTCAGGTAGATCAATTTTTCGCGGTAAGGATTCTCACAGGCAGCCAAGTACTCGAGGTGGGTTGGTTCGCTGTAGATTGCGCCAAATAAACCTACGTAAATGGGACACGTACGCACGTCGTTCAGGTAAACCTGCTTGATGCTGCTTCCGCTAGGAAACCACTCCTCTGCCAGCACCGGCTCAAGCACGGGGATGTCTCGGATCATGTGCGCCATAACGAGCCGTTCCGTCGTGAACTCTGTCTGCTTGCTGCTCAGAAACACGCGAATCTTCGAAGGCATCTCTAAAACCTCAATTTCTTCGGCTCACCGTACAGTTGAAATCCGGCCCAGTCAAACGGCTCGCGCGGTCTTCCGCCAGCGCCCTTCATCATTCCCAGCGTAGCTACCTGCAAAGCGCAGTCAGTCGTATTGCCTGGCAAAGCAGAGTAGAACTTCTCGACAAACTCCGTCGCGCAGTCCTCCGTCACCTGCCACAGAGAGGCCGCCACAGACCCGGCACCCGCCCGCCAAAGCACTTCCGGCAGACTAAGTACCCAGCGTCCCGGAAACAAGAAGTTGTCGGCTCCCCAGCACGAAATCAGCGTAGCATGATGCAAGTCGGTGAGATCGAGCCGGTACATTTGATCCAATCCCACAATTTCGGTCTTCCCAGGTGCCGTCACAATCTGCCATCCTGTGGTCTCGGGATGGTTCTGCGTATATTCACCGTGACATGAAATGTGGAAGCAGGTCGCTTGCTGTAAGCCATTCAGTAAGGCTGTTGGATTCGCTTCCTCGTCGAACAAGGGCTCCGTTCTGACTCCCCTACCCAGGAACCATTTTGCGACCCATTTGATCTGCGGCCCGGTAGCCAAAAGCGGTGGCGAACCCGAGGTCATGCCGACGAGAAAGGGTGCCGCGCTGACCGATCTCTTGCGTACGACCCGCCTTGGGAAAGGCTGAAATCCGATCGTCAGTGCGAAACGTTCGATAAGGTATTCCCCATCAACCTTCAGGGTCGCAAACGGAAAACCGTGGAGTACATCGTCCGGCAGAATAGAGATACGCTTCACCCGCGGTGACACTTCGGCTAGAACGCTCTCTAACTGAAGCTCCTGCGCAAGATGGCGTGCGATTTGTGCCGCTTCGTCGGGGCGACTCTCAGCCACTGTTTCGTGCCATCGGCGAACCAGCTCCCGCAACCGCAGCCGCGCTGTTCGAACGACCCAAGAGCGCAGCCGGCCGAAGGAGACTGTGACGATGAGAACGCTGTCGGGAAGCACGATGAACGCCAGCGTAGCGCGATCCGAGCCCAGAGCAAATAACCGGCGCCACAAGGGTACTGGCGTGTGTGTCCTTGGGGCTCCTGCACCCTGCAGGCGGTTTCTGGCGATCTCTTCCCGCTGCCAATAAGCATCGTCGAGAATGGCGTTGAGGAGTCGCATGTTTTCGTAGGCCGCCCATACTCCGGACACAGGCATCTGAAGCTTTCTGATCTTGCGCGCCAGAGCTTCCTCCTGCTGGGTTGGCTTATTTAGCATGAAGATAATGCCATCCTCGATCGAAAGCGTTCCTGAAAGCTTGGCCAGGAGCTCCTCGTTTCGAGTGGTGAGCGACTCCCGCTCCGCTTCCCGTCCCAATCGTCCGAGGCACATTGCCAGCAATTGCTGCGTTCGCCACTGATCGCCCTTCATATCCAGTTCGCAATACGCGGCTGCTGTCTCTTGCAACATCGGAAGCGCGAGGTCGACGGCGCCATCGAAATACAGATACGTCGCCCTTGCGGCGGTCAGCGCAAGTTCGATCAACCGCGAGTCGCTGCCTTCGAATGCCCGCAACCGCTCCAGGCTCCGTGCTGCCAGCACCTTGTTTCCAGAGCTCAGGCAGTACTGAAACTGCAACAGACGGAGTTGAAAATCAGCGAAAGATAGGCCACCGCTCTCAATCTTGAATAGCGCCTCTACCGTCTCCGTCCCAACGACGTCTTCTTCTGCTCCGATTTGCCAGGAGCTCACCGAGCCCGCCAGGGGCGAATCGCGCTGCGCCCTTGCATCCGCGACCAACCTTAACCGCGCTGCGTCGACCGCAATATTCGAAAGTCCCGTCAGACGCGCCTCCGTTTCGACGATGGCCAGCACGCGCTTAGCCTCGATGGTCTTATTCAGTACGATCAACAACTGAGCCAGGTTGAGGTGAGCCTTCAGCGCCGGCTCTTTGAAGCCGCAACTGAGGCAAAGCTGCCAGACGCGAACCAGTTGATCCTGCGCGCTGCCGAACTCGCCCCGAAGAATGGCTAGTTGCGCCGACAGTTCAAACCAGCGGATTAGCGACTCAATATGCCGCGGCTGGTCAAGTTCGCCGCGCAGCAGCTTGATCCGGGCAGTCGCCGCGTTCAGGTCTCCCCGTTCGACCAGAGCTCGCCCCAGCGCCAGTTCAAGCGGCAGCCGCGCACTCTGTGCGGACAAAGGAGAGCTCTTCCCGGCGTGTCCGAGACCGCACTCCAGGGCTTGAGCTGCCTCCGTGTAAAGTCCCAGCGCAAGACATAAACGCCCCATTTGGAGATATAAGTTTGCAAAGAATGTCTCGCGCTCCTGCTGATCGATGCTCGAGCGGTAGCTAGCCTCAAAGGCTTGCTGGCCGGCGCGGTCAAAGGAGATGCCGTCCATATCGCCGAGCACTGGATCGATGCCGCGCAGCAACTCGCGAGCCCGCAACACGGCATTGCTGCCAAAGGCCAGGTGAACCCGCTTTAGAGTGATGTAGTCAAACCAGTACCGGCTGCCTAGCCGGAGGTAGCCCTGCGCCGCAGTGTCAAAAAGCGCGTCGGCCTGCCTCGCTAGACCGAAAGGGAGACTCAACTCCGCGATCCGTTCAAGCACCGTCAGGTCTGCGGCCGTCAGGCGGTCGCTGCTGCCAAGCGATGCCCAGCGCCGCTCAAAGACCTCGCAGTAGGTCGTAAGAGAGGTACGGAAATCACCTGCGCGGAGTTGATCCTCAGCAATCTGGACCTCGGCTTCCAGCCTTTCGATCGTGTCGATCATGGACACTCAACCGGAGTTTCGCGGGGTAACGAGATAGGGATCTCCCTGACACGCATCGGATGTGGGATCTCCATTGCAGTTGTTGTTTCCCACTGCCTGAACGGTCCGATATATTCCCGAAGGTCCCTGCGTTCTGCCGACTCGCAGCCAGCGGTGCCCATCCGCCGTCTCGATCTCCCTGGGTTGGAAATGTCCGAGGTCCCAACGCGGCAGGCGTACTGTCTCTCCCAGTTCGCGCGCGGCTGAGGGATCAAAAATCATCCTCACCTGCGTTGCGGGGTCGAGATTTGCAAGGGTTCCATTGTCAAGAACGTAAAAGGGCGCGCCACTGTCAACCGGACCGGTGGATGCGACCGGCGGAGTAGACATCGATTCGCTCAGCCGGACGTGGAAGTCAACGAAGCCGTTGCGAATATCGGGAATGATCTCGCCCCTGATCCCGTGAGCCAGTTGCACGCGACGCATATCGTACATCGCGGCCATGCGTTCAAGGTTGACGCGGTCGATATCCGCAAGAGGTCTCCCAAGTAGTGTGTTTATGGTGTCGAAGATTCCGTCATTCACCGGGCCTGGTGAGCGCAACGCCTCACGAATCTCGGAGACTGCCACATCGGGTCTTTCGTGCACGTCGGCTATTCCGAGGCGAGCGACCGTGTCGGGCGAACGACCCTTGAGCGTCTCAAAACCGTCCAGCTTCTGCTTCGCAAGATTGAAATTGCCTTCCGCCAGCGCATGGTCGGCGTCAGCTAACGCAGTGCGACCGAACTCGTCCATCTGCGTCTTCGCCGCAAAAGGATCTTTCAGAATGTCATTCAAGACTTGATCTGGCCTGTTTTGCTCGAGCGCGTGTGCAATCTTCTGGTTCGGATTCGCTGCATCCTCGATCGCCGCCATGAAGGCGCTGCCGTCTTGTTGCAACGCCTCGGGCAGGTCAGCCTTGAGGACATAGATGCTGCCGTCCGAAGCGGAGCGCGCCTCGGTCATGACTCCGTTTATCTCCATGCGAACGGTTGTTGCATTCGCAGGGGGGCCACGATTGGTCAGCCGGACCATCGCTCCCGGCTGTCCCCCGGCACCAGGATCGATGTGCACGAAATTTGTACCTCGCATCTCTACGGATAAAGCGTTGCGATCCAGCATGGCAATGTTGATGACCGGCGAATCCGACTCCATAGCGGCTGCGCGAGCATCCCAGCCATCCTGCAGCGACACGCTCGGCTGGCTCTCCGGCGCATACTTTGCCCAATGATCTCCGCCGCGCAACTTCACGACATAGCAGTGGTCACAGTCGAGCGCCATCACATACTCCACGTCGCTGCGGCCCGCCAGCACCAATCTCGGGTCGCTATTTTGGCGCAGTACCGTGCTGATCTCCTCTGCCACGCCGTGCGCCTGGTCCAGCTCCATCTCCCGGAACCGCACCTTGATCAGGTTGCCCTTCGATGACGTCTCAAAGCGTCCAAAAGATGTCTCGCCCAGCTTGACCTCGATCTTCATGTCGCCACCGGACTTCGCCGTCGTGCGCCCGATGCTCTGGTTGCGAACCTCCGAATCCGCCTCTCGAAACTTCGCGGCGTCACGCGCCTTAGAGACGACACCGGTCTCGTTGAATTCATAGCTTGTTTTGTCGAGTGTTTCCAGCACCTTCGCGTCGCTGCTAAATTCCTTGTAGTTCAACCCGCTACGCAGCACGCCTTCTTCGTTGGAGGCGATATTCCGCGGCAGCGCCGCACGCTCGACGAAGAGGTCGTCTTTTGCCAGCGAGACCCCGCCCTTCAGACTGTGCATCGTGCCAAATGAGTAGAAATCTCTTGACACTAGAAGTGGCAGCGACTCCGTTCTAATCCCTTCCGGAACAGATTTGAAGAATCCTACGTTGTCCCAGTCCGTGTACTTCAACTGTGGATTCCTTTGGATCCAGTTGGGGAACCAGTTCGTGTGATCGACTTTATAATCGCCCAGGAAACCTAACTGGGATTCATTGTTCTTCTGCTCCAGCAACGCCAGCGCCAGACTCCACTTCATTATCTGGTTCAGCCTCTCGTACTCTGGCTCCAACCTTGCCACATCGTCATAGTGGTTGTTCCACCAGCCCAGGAACTGCGCGCTTTCAGCGTTTGGCTCGCTTTCTTTACCAGGTGTAAATTCGCTCGCAGAGGCCGCATAGATGCGCGTAGCCGTCCGCCCAATGAACACCTCGTCACCGGCGTTTTGGAATCCTCGGTCTTGCGTGCCAAACCAAAGCCGCGTGTTACTAAATCGCATAATTTCTTCTTCGTAGATCGGGCTCAGACGTACCTTGGTCAGCGGCCTAAAATCTTCAACCGGTTCGCCTTTCCAGTATTCAATCGCCTTTAGCTTTGCCAACAGGTCCGTGTAGAAGAGCGTCATCCCGACTTGTGTGCCCTGCAGTGCCCCATCGTAGCGCGCGGCCTGGAAACGGTACGGCTCGATCATATCGCGCAGCTTATCGGCGGCTCTTTCTCCTCCCCCCTCTGGACGCGTACGGACTTGCTCCAGATACTCGTACATGGCATCGCTGCTGCGCTTGCGCAACCCGGCCTGCACCTTCTTCATGTCGGAAGGCGTTCCTCCGCCGATCGCCAATATCTCCGCTTCATGACCAAAGAAGAGCGCCTGTAGCTTCGAGTAGTCAAAGGTCGGGTCGAGAGAGAACCCGCTTCCCTCGACCCGGCGCTCTGGCGGCAGCCGCTGCGACAGCTTCGCATACTCGGCGTCATATTCAGCGTCCAGCCGTGCCTTCTCCGACTCGGTCCGGTAGGTCATCGACTCCCACTTTGACTTGAAGGCTGCTACCTCTGCACGGGCCTCTTTCAGTTCCTTTGCTGACTGCCAAAGTGCGGCCACATCATCTTCTGTAATGGGTTTTGAAAGCTTCCCGAGATGTCGACCGCCCAGTGTCAAATAACCCTCATTCATCGATACATAGGTCAGGTCGTCCGTGGTTTTCAGAAAGTCGATGAAGTCTTGCTCGTTACTCACCCGCGCGTGGTGATAGCCTGCTGCTTCCGTGAACAGGGACGCACCATCCACATCATCCAAACGCTTGAACCGTGCGCCATTCGCGTCTGGATCCAGGTGATATTCGAAAACCATTAGAGTTTTCGGAATATTGCCGGTGTTCTTGCGCTGCTCATCCGCTATCTGTGCCAGATCGAGTGCGCGGCTGGGGCTATCCGCCGCCGGTACCAAGGCGATCACACGTCCGCGGCTTAGCGAACGCGAGCGCGTAAGCCCGTACTCAAAGGAAGCGATCGGCTGCAAATAACCGACCCGCGCGGGCGGCATATCGAATGTGGCTTGGTCAATCTCGGGCGTGCTCAACCCTGACTGTGACAACACAGACAGCAAGATCCAGTCCAATGCCTGGTCCCGGCGTTCGCGGGAGGTGAACCGCTGCAGCGACGTATTCGCCCAGTCGAAGTCCACATTCCGCTCGTGCCCGATCGCAAACTGCGCAAACGGGGTCGACGTCGTGGCGTCATCGACCTCATTCCAATTGCTCACAATGCGAATTGTATAAATGCCGCAGAAAACGATGACGATACCGCTGGCGATCCAAAGAATGCGTTTCATAGGGTGCCTCCCTGGCTTTGCCATTTCGCTGAGATTTCGCGATAGCGCTGAACGTGATCGAGAGCGGTGCCGTCCGGTTTGCCTGGCAACGTGGCAAACCAGCGGGTCAGAGAGGAAGCCAGCGCCTCGCGAGCCTCCGCGTTGCGCGGGTCAACGGGCGAGGGTGATGTCGAGAAGAAGCGTTCACAAGCCTCTACCCGCCCCAGATCGTCGCCCGACTCGGTCGTCCGGCGAATCTCCGCCCACGCCTGGTCACGCCGGTACCCCTCGAATCCATGCCAGCTTCCCAGGACGATAGCTGTCAGTAGCAGCATGAGCGCCAGCGCTCCGACTGCCTTCAGTCCCGGATTGCGCCGACTGAACACCCAGTACCCGAAGGGTTCGCTGCCCTTGTTCTTCGGCACAGGAGTCACTCGCAGCACGGGCACAGGTGCAGGTATCGGAGGCGGGATTGGAACCCCACCGTCCAAAGGCGCAACAAATTCTTGCACTTTTGCGGGGTCAATCGATGCTAAATCCTCATCGCCACGCGCAACCGAATCCCAAAGCGGTCCAAACGACGCTCCGTCCGCAGTTTTGGCTCGCACACTTGAGATCGCCTGCAGCAGCTTTTGCGCTTTTTCGTCCCAGTTTGCCTCAGGAACCGGCAGCCCAACCCGTCGCCAAAACGCTCGTAGCTGTGCGCTCTCCCAGGCCTTTGCGAGCTTCGCCACTTGGGCCGATTTGGCGAATTCCTCGGCAGGCCCGACCCCGAGCTTTGCTTGCTCCCTCACCCGCACACCACTCTCTGTTAATGACATGCGGCTGTTCTTGCGCAGCATCGCCTCCTGCTGCGCCGCCTGCATCTGGGTCTGCTCGATGCGGGTCCGGATCGCTGCTATATCTTCTGTGAAGTCCAGTCCCGGCCAGTACGCCCGGGCCTTATAAATCTCCGTCATCGCTACTGCCACAAGGTCGCCATTCGCCAATCTGACAGCGCGGATGTGGTGGAGCTGCGACGCAAAGTCATAGGCTGCCAGACACTCGGGCTTGTCCGCGACGAGTTTGTCCAGCATCTGTGCGTAGTCAGCCAGGACGGATGCATCTCTGCGACAGCTGCTATCGTCCTCTCCCTTCGACATCTTTGATAGAGCCTGTCCGAAATACACACCTGCTAGCAACTCTACGAACCGCGATTCCTCCGGGAACATTCGAACTAGTTCCGTCGCTGCCGTCGTCGCAGTCACCCAGTCCCCAGCCTCCTTCGCTGCGAATGCCTTATCCTCCATTGCTGGTGCCAAGAGGTCGCATCGCGTGCTCTGCGATGCATCCGAAATCTCAACATATCGCGTAATCTGCGCCAAGTGAGCATTTCGACGGCCAAAAGCAGCGCGCTGGACTTCGGCCCCTGTGTCGGGCAGCGTCACATACCCGTTGTAAAACCCGCAGTGCATGTCAATAAATAGCTCCTGGATGGCTATCAGGCGCATAGCTGCCGGAGTCATCGGCGCGTCTGGCTGCCCTGTCACCTGAGCGGCCAAAAAAGCCCAGGAAGGGTGTGCCGGTGCCGCTCTCCTAACCTGATTGACAACTTCCTCGAAGTAGAAGTCCGCCGCAATCCAGTTGCCGGCGCGTTCGGCAGCGATCCCCGCGCGCTGCAGGATCAACACCCGCGACCACCAGCTAGCGGCGTCGAGCCGAATGCCGATTAGCCTCTGCCAATTTGTCAGCGCGTGCTGCTGAAGGTGCGCAACCACACCTGCATTGCTATCACCGACAAGCGTGGATCCGTTCCAGTAGTCGTCTATGCCCCTGAATAGACTTTTCTCATAGTCGCGGCGGCCGATTGTTCGCATTGATCGCTCCTCAGAATTGCAAGGGCCCAATTCGTGAAGACAATGGCAACAACATAAAGACGCCACAGTTTGTATCGTGCCGCCAGCGGTTCGACGCGAACACAGAAAAGATGATGGTACTTGGGCGACAACTTTATCCCGGTCCCAGTTTTTTTTCAACTAGAAAATCAAGAAATAGTAACCCTCATAACTCTTCCTCATTGCGCAGCGATCGACGGGCTGTGTGCGGCGTCGAGGCGAAGAGACTGTACCGCGCAGCTTGCGTCGTTGTTTGTGTAGTGACCGTGTCGTCAATCCCAGCATTCCTGAGTGTCGATGGGAGACACTCAGAGACGCTCGGCCGGGTATATCTACTTGAAAATGCTTGGCGCAAGGATTACTCGGTGTCGTCCCGTATCTCTCCTTCTAAGATCATTCCCTGAATTCTCGTGAGGGAGTGTCTCTGATCTAATGGGTGTGTTCAAAGAGGGAGAGCATGCAGAGTGAGTATCGAAAGCTTCGTGTGGGACTGGTTGGGCTTGGCTTGGAGGCGTACTGGTCGCAGTTTGAAGGACTTGAGGCGCGTCTACTGGGCTATCTTCACGAGGCCGCAGATATGGTTGCTGCCGAGTCGCGCGAGATCGTGAACCTTGGGCTGGTCGACACTCCGGAGGTTGCGCTCGATGCCGCCCACCGATGCCGCCGCGAGGACATCGACATCCTGCTCGTCTACGTTACGACCTACGCGCTGTCGTCCACAGTGTTGCCTGTTATCAAGAGGGCCAAGGTGCCCGTGATCCTTTTGAATCTTCAGCCTGAAGCGGCGATCGATTACGAGCGGTTCAACGCCATGGAAGATCGTACCGCGATGACGGGCGATTGGCTGGCTTATTGCAGTGCCTGCCCGGTGCCGGAGATCGCGAATGTGCTCCGCCGCCTGGATATTCCCTTTCATCAGATCACCGGCATGCTTCGCAACGATCCGCCCTGTTGGATGGAGTTGGAGGAGTGGCTGCGCGCGGCTGAAGTCGTTCACGCGCTCGCACACAGCCGCCTTGGCCTGATGGGCCACTACTACGGTGGGATGTTGGACATTGCCACGGATCTTGTCCAGGTGAGCGGCAGGTTTAATCTGCACATCGAGATTCTTGAAGTGGACGAGCTTACAGCCAGGCGAAGGGAAGTGAGCGAATCCTCTCTCGAAGGAAAGCTTGCGGAGTTCCGCGAGTTCTTCTCGGTCGGAGAGGATTGCAGCGACGTCGAACTGGCCCGGGCGGCGCGAACCTCCGTCGCGCTGGACGCGCTGGTGCGGGATAAAGATCTCGACCTAATGGCCTACTACTACAAGGGGAGTGGTGTTGCGGAAAATTATAAGATGATGAGCTCCATCATTCTTGGAACATCGATGCTCACTGGGCGTGGAGTCCCCGTAGCGGGCGAGTACGAGGTCAAGAATGTGATCGCCATGAAGATCATGGACCTGCTTGGCTGTGGAGGTTCGTTCACGGAGTACTACGCGATGGACTTCAACGAGGATCTTGTGCTGATGGGGCATGATGGCCCCGGCCACATCGGAGTGGCAGAAGGGAAGATCAAAGTCCGTCCGCTGACTGTCTATCATGGCAAGGTGGGCGCAGGGCTATCGGTGGAGATGTCCGTCAAGCACGGACCAGTGACGCTGCTCTCCGTCGTAGAGGACAAGAGCTGCGGCTTTATGCTGCTGATGGCGGAGGGAGAGAGCGTCCCGGGACCGATCCTGCAGATTGGCAACACAAATAGTCGATACAGGTTTCCGCTAGGCGCGCGCGGATTTGCGGAGACGTGGAACTCGCATGGTCCCGCTCACCATTGCGCGATAGGTCTTGGCCATCAAGCCAGCCAGATCAGAAAGATCGCTGCGCTTCTGGGTCTCACGGCACTTCAAATCTGCTAGAAGTCCCGGATACAGGAAGAGGGTGTGGTGGGCAGTGAGGGACTCGAACCCCCGACATCCTGCTTGTAAGGCAGGCGCTCTAACCAGCTGAGCTAACCGCCCGTTACCGGGACTCTTTCAAGTGTATGGGAGGGCGCGAAGAGACGCAATCTTTGCCCGGCGTGGGTAGTGCCTCAGTTTGAAATCAGATATGGGGAGTGTGGGGAGCGAGAAAATCCATGACCAACTTCTTAGCTTTTGAAACTGGTTCGATGATCCCGATACCGCCTATGTTTAGCACTTTGGCCGTGAAAGGAATCATTTTGCCCGTCGCTTGATCCAACGAAGTCGCTGGAGACGAGCCAGCATGTATGGGGGCTTCTTCATATGCGTCCTTGGAAACGATACCGATCAGATGGATTCGCCCACCGCCCCCGATTTGCCCCTTGCGATTCATTCCGGTTGGCAAGTGAAAGACTGGGCCTCCGCTGTTTCCGCTGAAAACATTTGCGTCCACCAAAAACGTATGATCTAGCGGGCCTTCGGGATTTGTCCAAGCCACAATTCCGTTTCGCGCGATAGGAGTGGTCTGATAGTCCGGTCCTAGCAGTTCGGCATATCCGAGAACGACCACGGTAGACCCTTGGAATAGGTCATCAGCATCCCCAAAATCGGTTATGGGTATTGAATGAACGTCCTTGGCTCCCAACGTATTGGGCATTGGGGATACGGCTAAATCTGCGCCGTCAGCTGCCCCCATCCAAAGCGGATCACCGCGCGGGCCATAGAGAGTAAGAGGCAAGCCCAAGTCTTCCTTCGCTTGCGGTTCATCTTTAGGTAACCGAACGAATACCTGAGTCGGGGTATATCCAATCTCCGGATTAGAGAAAACATGCTTTGCCGAAAGCAAGCAATTATGACCACCGTCCAGTGAAACGATAACCGCTGATCCCACGGTCACGAAATGAGTGACTTCTCCCTCTTTCGCATGAAGGCCAATGGATACTGTTGAGCGCCTAATGCTATGCAAAATATCAGTGTCTGTAGCTAGCTCCGGACTGTATAGCTGGGCAAAGCAGTTCGGCGCAAAACACAAACCTATGGCGATTTTGAAGACGAGCGATCTCATTGTCATAGATACTACGCCGTCGCCGCCATTACCCCTTTTTCTTGTATTCACCCCGCTTCTTCGCAACCGGCTCCGGCATGATTGCTACAAGCTCTTCAATCGACCAAACATGCCCTGAAATACCCGCCTCCATTGCAGGCGTAACGCGCAGCGTCTTGTGCACCCGGCAGAAGTTGTAATGCATGAAGTGCAGGGCGATTGCAGCAACGTGGTTGTCCACCTTCTTTGAGAAGGCATTTGTGAGGCGCGTAAACCGGCGCATGGACATCCGCATGGTTAGGTTCTGGCGCTCTACGTAGCTGGTGGAGATGTGGTCAGGATCAGGGTTGCCGCTGATTACTGCGGTCTGGGTGCCAATGCAGTTGCCGGTACTGTAGCGGCGATCAAACGAGTCATTGCCGTAGAGCTTTATGAGCATCGCGTAGTCAACATCCGCTCCGAATGCACCTTCGATGGCATTGGCATATACCTTGTGTCCATCGGTGGTGATCTGGATGCGGGTAGCGACTCGCAATGCCAAGTCCTCCATGAAATACTTCGCGGTCTCCGCTCCGCGATTTCCTACCGCATACGAGATCATTAGCTTCGTGTCGGCATCAAGGGCCGTCCACGTCCAAACATCTCCCCACTCTCCATCCTTCTCACGCGGTACATTCTTCGCCTTTGCGCCCACGAAACTCCAGATTTCATCGCACTGCACGCGCTTGGACTGCACGTTGCGGACGTTCTTATCGTGGTAAGCATCGCAGGCCGTACCCAGATCAACCAGGAGCTTCGTAATCGTGTTCGATGAGAAGCCAGTCATGCGGGCGATTGCGCGGATGCTATTGCCTTCTACCAGCGCGGATACGATGCGGGTTCGGTCGGAGATCGTCAGCGTGTTCATAGGTATTACTATCAAGCATTTTGCTCAGTTTGGCAACTATGAAATACCGCATTTGTGGAAGTTGCGCCAAACGTAAAAACGGGTTGCGCTTTGGCAACCCGTCTGTGCTACAGTATTCATATGCAGTTGGTAGAGGGGTAAATCGCTTGGTCGGCGTCCCTCAACCGGCGGAAAGAACAGGTGCAGAAATGGTACGGAAGATACCACTCCAAGCGCACTGCTGAGGTGTGCGGACAAGGGGCGTTGCCTATATACGCAGCGCCCTAACCTCTTCACAAGATTAACACGGAAGCGGGCCAAATGAAAGAGAAGAACATGGCGAATCTTGAGCAGTACCGTGCTGTGCTGGGAGATCTGCTGAAGCAGAAAGACCAGTTGCAATTCAAAATCGGAGAGATTGATACTGCCGTTGCGGCATTGCGCCGACTTATGCCGCCTGAAGAAATTGCGGCTCGGAAAGATAGCCAAACATTCCTTCCGATTGTCGTCAATGGCAAATAC
The DNA here is from genome assembly GCF_025685565.1 of Granulicella aggregans. NCBI lineage: Bacteria > Pseudomonadati > Acidobacteriota > Terriglobia > Terriglobales > Acidobacteriaceae > Granulicella > Granulicella aggregans. Next base: position 949,158 of record NZ_JAGSYE010000003.1, on the reverse strand, counting down.
ACGGGTATGAGCAACCGATGGGGAATCCTTGCGTTGTTGTCGGAAGACGCTACAGGCCCGATGACCACGGGCGAGATTGCGGAAGCTCTATTAGCTGGGGGTATGACATCAGGGGGCAAGAGCTTCGCAGGAAACATTTCTGCCGTGCTAAGTAAGATGAATCACGATCGAGGTGAGGTCACCGCAAGCCCTCAGGGATGGTTTATTTCGGAAGCTGGTAGAGAGGCTTGGATTCATATCAAGGCATCGAGAGAGCGGGCCGTTACTGCTGATTCTTCTTTGCCCACCGTGCAGTAGCAGCCTTGAGAGCAATGCTTTCGCGCTGCTCTGATGTCAACGATTTCGCCCTCGCCGTCCCTCTAGCGGATGCGCGAGGGTTTTTAGTTTTCTTAGGCTTATCGCCTATCGCCTGATCCGCTATTGACTTCGCCAGCGTGTTGATGTCCATGCGTCTATTGTCCGCCGTGTGGAGTTGGATCGCAAGAGCGGGCAAATTGAAACTGAGGCACTACCCCGGCGTGTCAGGGGTTAATGGCCGATGGGAGAAGGCTAGCTCTTCCAGGCCTCGCCATCCGGGAATGCAAACTTGATCAAAGACTCAGGGCGAATTTCGATGCTATACCCAGGGGTCTCGGGCAGGAAATAACGGCCACGGCGGATGTCGACCGGCGTGAGGAAGTGCTCATGCAGGTGGTCGACGTACTCGATGACGCGATTCTCAAGCGAGCAGGAGACGCGTAGGTAATCGAACGCGGAGAGGTGCTGTACGTACTCGCAGAGGCCTACGCCACCTGCGTGAGGGCAGACAGGGATTCCGAACTTCGCGGCCATCAGAATGATGGCGAGGTTCTCGTTGACGCCAGCCACGCGGCAGCTGTCGATCTGGCAGACATCGATGGCTCCTGCCTGCAGGAGCTGCTTGAACATCACCTTGTTGTGGCAGTGCTCGCCGGTGGCGATGCGGATGGGAGCCACCTCTCGGCGAATGCGCGCGTGGCCGAGAATGTCGTCGGGACTGGTCGGCTCTTCCATCCACCAAGGGTTCAGTTCAGCGAGTTGGTTGGTGCGGTCGATGGCTTCGAGCACGCCCCACTTCTGGTTGGCATCGACCATCATGCGATTGCCGGGACCGATGGCCTCGCGGATGATGCGGCCGCGACGAAGATCGTCCGCAGGAACACCGCCAACCTTGAGCTTGAAGTGTGTCCAGCCGTCGGCGAGGCCCTCTTCGCACAGGCGCTTGATCTTCTCGTCGCTGAAGCCAAACCATCCGGCGGATGTCGTATAGGCAGGGTAGCCCTCGGCTACGAGCTTGTCCGCGCGCTGCTGCATGCTGCTCTCGCTCGCGGTGAGTATGGCCAAAGCTTCCTCGCGGGAGAGCGCGTCGTCGATGTAGCGAAAGTCGATGGCGGAGAGCAGCTTCTCCGCGGGCATCTCGGCGAGAAGACGCCAAAGCGGCTTGCTTTCGGACTTCGCATAGAGGTCCCAGACGGCGTTGATGAGCGCGCCGGTGGAGAGGTGAATGACACCTTTCTCGGGGCCAAGCCAGCGGAACTGGCTGTCGTCGGTGAGCGTGCGATTGAAGGCAACGAAGTCGTCGGTGATCGATGAGAGTGTGCGGCCGACGATGAAACGGCCAAGATAGTTCAACGCGGCGACGCAGAGGTCGGTGCCGCGGCCCAGAGTGAAGGTGAGGCCGTGGCCTTCGAGGGCGGAGTCTGTCTCAAGGATGCAGTAGGCGGCGGAGTAGTCGGGGTCGACGTTGACGGCGTCTGAACCGATGTGATCGCGCGAGGTGGGAAAGCGTAGATCGACCACACGGAGGGCAGTTATTTTGATCTGCTTCAATCGAACAAACTCCTTGGACTGGACGCCGGAACAAGCTTCACGGCGTTGGCCAATCGTTGTCAAGCGGTCTAGAGTGAAATGGAAGCTGCGTGATTATGGTCTCATGTTGAAGGGCCAGGTTTACAGCTCTTGGAGTGCAAAAAAGCCATGACTAATTCGATTAACTTCTTCCGCCTGGAAGGTCGCCGTGCGGTTGTTACTGGAGCCGCGAGCGGCATTGGCAAGGCAATCGCCACGACGCTTGCAGAGGCTGGAGCGCAAATCGTCGTGCTGGACCTGAATGCGGAGAGGGCGGCGGAAGCTGCGCGTAAGATGGGCGCGGATGCTGTCGGCATCGGATGCGACGTGTCCGATGAGAAGAGCGTCACGACGGCGTTCGCGGCGATCGCAGAGTCCGGGCCATGCGAGATTCTGGTGAACAGCGCGGGCATCGCGCATGTGGGGACTGTCGAGTCGACCTCGGCAGAGGACTTCGACCGGCTCTTCAAGGTGAACGTGCGCGGAACGTACCTCTGCATGCAGGCTGCCGTGACGCAGATGAAGCAGCAGGGCGGCGTTATCATAAACCTCGCTTCGATCGCGGCGACGTCGGGCCTGCCGGACCGGTTCGCCTATTCGATGACCAAGGGTGCCGTCTTGTCGATGACGCTCTCTGTGGCGCGCGACTACCTCGCGTCGAAGATCCGATGCAATTGCATCTCGCCAGCGCGGGTGCATACACCGTTTGTCGATGGATTTATCGCGAAGAACTATCCCGGCCGGGAGGCAGAGATGTTCGAGACGCTTTCGCGCAGCCAGCCTATCGGACGGATGGGCACACCGCAGGACGTGGCGTTGCTGGCTTTGTATCTTTGCTCGGATGCGGCCTCGTTCGTGACGGGCGTGGACTATCCGCTGGATGGTGGCTTCTTCAATCTGCGCTGAGGCCGCGCTGCTTTGTGGCGCGACCCCAGCGAGGCTGGTGATTAGAGGGTTAGCGACGGAGGAGCGACGCTCGGGTCGGCGCCGAAGCTCTGGTTGGGCTCGGCTCCCATCTCGAAGGTCAGGTGAGCTCCGTTCGCAATCTCGGTGTGATTGAACCAGGCGCGCGACTGCTGCTTGCCGTTGATAGCGAAGCTTTGGATGTAGGCGTGGTCCGGATTCGAGCGCTTCACCTCGATTTCGAGGTGCTTGCCGTTGCCGAGGTCCACGGTGGCGCTCTCGAAGAGCGGCGAGCCGAGGATGTAGTTGCCGCTGACGGGATCGACCGAGTAGAAGCCGAGCGCGCTGAGGATGTACCACGCGGACATCTGGCCAACGTCCTCGTTGCCCTGGATGCCATCTGGCTTCGCAAGGTACATGGTCTCCATCAGGCTGCGAGCGCGTGCCTGCGTCTTCCAAGGCTGGCCTGCGTAGACGTACAAATACGCGATGTGATGCGAGGGTTCGTTGCCATGGGCGTATTGGCCGACGAGGCCCGCGATGTCCGGCGGCGCGTTCTTGGGTAGCGTCGATGCCGTGGTGAAGAGTTCATCGAGCTTCGCGACGAAGGGAGTACGGCCTCCGAAGAGGTCGATAAGGCCCGCGGCATCATGCTGCACGCCGAAGGTCGTCTGCCACGCGTTGGATTCGGTGTAGTCGCGCCATTTATCGGAATGGCCAAGATCGATGGGATCGAACGGCGTGGTGAAAGTGCCGTCCTCTAGCTTCGGTCGCATGAACTTAGTGGAAGGGTCGAAGTAGTTGCGATAGTTCTTCGAGCGGTTGACGAGCATGGCGGCGTCGTCGGCATGGCCGAGCTTGCGCGCTACGTGTGCTATGGCCCAGTCGTTGTAACAATACTCAAACGTCTTCGAGACCGACTCTTCTTCGAGGTCAGCGGGGATGTAGTTCAGCTTGCGGTAGAACTGAAGGCCGCGCCAGTCGTCGACCATGGCGCGCTTCATCATGCACTTGTAGGCGGTCTCGGTGTCGATACCCTTGAAGCCTTTGCTAATGGCCTCGGCGATGATCGAGGCCGAGTGATAGCCGGTCATGGTGCCGGTCTCGGTGCCTTGCAGCGGCCATACGGGCATACCGGCTGGGCTCTCGACCGCCATGCGGATCAGCGAGTTGGCGAAGTCCGGAACGCGGGCTGGTTCGAGGAGCGTGTAGGCCGGGTGCGCCGCGCGATAGGTGTCCCAGCAGGAGAAGGTCGTGTACTGCTGATGGCCTGCGGGAAGCTGATGGATCGCGTCGTCCATGCCGCGATAGCGGCCGTCTACATCGTCGAAGAGCACAGGCCCAAGCGACATATGGTAGAAGGCCGTATAAAAGATCTTCTTATGCGTCTCATTCGCCGATGTGATCGCGATCTTCGAGAGCTGCTTCTTCCAGCGCGCCTTGGCGTTTGCGGCGATGCCGTCAAAGTCCCATGCGGGAACCTCATGCTTCAGGTTCAGAGCGGCATTTTCAGCGCTCACGCTGGAGATTCCTGTCTTGATGAGGATCGTCTCGTTGGCGTGGGTATCGAAGTGCAGCACGCACTTCAGATTTGTTCCATTTAGCGGTGCAGTCGAAGCTACTTCCTTGTCGTCCTGGTAGAAGACGATGCGCGAGGGCTTCTTCGAGGTTTCCAGCGCGAAGTAGGCATGGCGTCCGGTGCCCCATGCTGCCGTGATGTGGCCACCCGTGATGCGGTCTGCAGCGGGAGATGCGAGCTCCGCAGAGACGACGTTCTTGGTTCCGCCGTAGCAGTGCTGCAGGTCGAGGATGACCCAGGCTTCCTCACTCTCAGGGAAGGTGTAGCGATGGACACCCGCGCGGTCAGTCGCGGTCAGTTCAGCCTTGACGCCGGAGTCCTTAAGCAGCACGGAGTAGTAGCCGGGCAATATCGTCTCATCGTCGTGCGAGAAGCGCGAGCGGTAGCCGAGCTCGGGATTTGCAACCGTTCCGGGAACGATCTTCACCGGCCCAACGCCGGGCATGATGAGGAAGTCGAGCAGATCGCCACAGCCGGTACCGGAGAGATGCGTGTGGCTGAAGCCCATGATGGAGGTGTTCGAGATGTGATATCCGGAGCACCAGTCCCAGTCGTCGTCGTAGGTGTCGGGGCTTAGCTGGACCGCCCCGAACGGGACGGCCGCGCCGGGGAAGCAGTGGCCGTGGCCTCCGGTGCCGATGCGGATATCAAGCCACTGCAGCGGGTCTTCGTGCGATGTCTTTGCGGTGCCGGTATCGGTCAATGCGAGCGCGGAGGTTGGAAGGTAGGCTGCGGCGACGGTGCCCGCGCTGCGATGCAGAAAACTACGACGAGAGATCATGGGTACAGGCTCCAGAGGTGCAAAGCTCAAGGCAACACACTTATTATCAAACAAGTTTGTGGCGAAGACGCAGAAGATTGATCGATTGACGAAGAGATGGACAGAATTCTCAAGGGAAGCTCAAGATCGGGTGACGGATGAACGCGTTTTGGACGAGACGGACGGCCATGAAGTCCATGGCCGTGGGGATGACGGGGATCGGTGTACGAGGGATCGCGGCCTTTGCTCAGACACCAGATCTAACGGGATTTGATCCGGCGAACGGAAGGCCGAAGCTTGCCGACCGCCGCTTTCAGAGCACGCTCGTTGAAGAGACGATTGCAGAGACGGTTCGCAAGATCGGCGATCCCGCGATGGCGCTGCTGTTCGCGAACTGCTTCCCGAATACGCTCGACACAACGGTTCGGCCCGGGATCTTCGAAGGCAAGCCGGACACAGCGGTCATCACGGGCGATATCGCCGCGATGTGGTTGCGCGACTCCTCCGCGCAGGTGTGGCCGTATCTGCCGCTGGCAAAAAAAGACCCCGCGCTGCGTGCGCTGCTTGAGGGCGTGATCCGGCGGCAGACGCGCTGTCTGCTGATCGACACCTATGCGAATGCCTTCATGGCGGACCTAAACGCACCGCCGCTCAGCTGGAGCGTGAAGGACCTGACCACGATGAAACAGGGTGTGGGCGAGCGCAAGTACGAGCTTGATTCGCTCTGCTATCCCATTCGGCTGGCCCACGGCTACTGGAAGCAGACCGGGGACACCAGGCCGTTCGACGCCGCGTGGAAGCGCGCGATCGAGCTCGTCCTGCAAACGATGATCGAGCAGCAGCGCAAGCACGGCGATGGACCGTACAAGTTCCAGCGCACATCGGACACCTCGACGGAGACGCTGCCAGCTTCGGGCTATGGCAATCCGGTGAACCCGGTGGGTCTGATCGCTTCTGGATTCAGGCCATCGGACGATGCGTGCATCTTTCCCTTCCTGGTGCCTTCGAATCTATTCGCGGTTACGTCGTTGCGTCAGCTAGCCGAATTGGTCAACGCGGTACTGCATGACGCCGCGCTCGCGAATCGTGCAGCAGCACTTGCGAACGAGGTGGAAGCTGCGTTGAAGCAGTACGCGATCGCGCAGACGAATCAGGGGCAGATCTGGGCCTACGAAGTCGACGGCTTCGGCGGCCAAGTATTGATGGACGATGCCAATGTGCCCAGCCTGCTTGGGCTTCCGTATCTAGCGAGCTCGCCTGATGCGGGGCTCTACGCCCGGACGCGGGCCTTTGTGTGGAGCGAGCGGAATCCGTGGTTCTTCAAGGGCAGCGCAGGGGAGGGCATTGGTGGCCCGCACGAGGGCAAGCCGATGATCTGGCCCATGTCGCAGATGGTTTATGCGCTGACATCGAGTGATGACGCAGAGATCCACCGCTCACTCATGATGTTGACAGCTTCGGCGGCTGGCACGGGTTTCATGCACGAGAGCTACAACAAGGACGACACCGCGAAGTTCACGCGGCCGTGGTTTGCGTGGGCCAACACGCTCTTCGGTGAACTGGTCCTGAAGGTTGCCGCAGAGAGGCCGCAGTTGCTCCGCTAAAAGTCCATCGGCTTTGTGCCGGTGATGGTGAAGGCGACACCGTGCTCGACACCGGGGTCTGGCTGAGCTCCGCCGACGAAGACCCGGTAGAGCCCCGGGCGAATGCTGCGATGCCCCTGCAAGTCTACGAAGCTAAGTTGAGCAGGATCGACAGTGAAGGTGATCTCGCGGGACTTCCCAACGCCGAGATCGACACGCTGAACGCCCGCCAGAGCGAGACGTGGCGCTCCTGGAACCTGGGGAGGAGCCAAATACAGCTCCGCAACCTCGGTGCCAGCAACCTTCCCGGTGTTGCTGATTCTTACTGTCACATCAAGAGGCTTGCCTGCGGGCAGCGTGCTGCCGGCGAGGTGTGGCAGACCGTAGGTGAACAGCGTATAGCTTAGGCCGTATCCAAAGGGATAGAGCACCGGGCCGTTGAAGTATCGATAGGTCCTGCGGGACATGCTGTAGTCGTCGAAGGGGGGCAGGTCGGCTACGGAGCGATAGAACGTAACCGGAAGCCGTCCCGAGGGATTGGTGCGACCGGTGAGGATATTGGCAAGCGCATGTCCAGCCTCCTCGCCTGGATACCAAGCCTCGAGCAGAGCGGAGGCTCCGATTTTGCTGGCATCGAGTGATACCGCCGAGCCCGATGTGAGCACGACAACCAGTGGCTTATGCAGGTCGGCGAGCCGCTTCAGAAGAGTGATCTGCGCCGCTGGCAGATCGAGACTTGTGCGATCGCCACCGGCGAAGCCATCGAGGTGAACCTGCAGGGCTTCGCCTTCAAGATCAGGCGAGAGACCAACAAAGGCGACGATGACATCTGCGTCGCGGGCAGTAGCAACCGCTTCATTGAGAAGAGCGTCTGCAGGCGGCTCCCATTCGAGCGCGATGCCTTCGTCTTCGCCGGTGTGCTCGAGTTCCAGCTTGACCTCATGCGGGGTTGTATCGGCGAAGTGCAGCTTCACACGGTCGGGGTCGGCCTTGGCACCGCTGTTGTTGATTTGCAACTTGCCATCAACGAAGAGGCGGAAGTGGTCATGCGTGCTGCAGTCCCAGCAGCGTTCGATGTTGACGCGAAGCGTGTAGTCGCCAGCCGCCGGAGGGAAGAGATATCCGTGCCAGCGGGCGGAGTACTGCGGCGCCACTATCTTTGGATCTGGGCCTACGCGGTCGAGATCGAGATCGACGTCGCCGACGATGCTGGTTAGCAGTGGCTCGCCTGTGAGCGAGGCGGACGGAAAGTAATCCGCGACAAGACCCGAAAGAGAGTGTTGCTCTGCGCCGATGTGAAGCGCGGTGATTGGAATAGGTGCCGTCACACCAGGAGCAAGAAGGCTACCCTGCGCATAGTGGACTGTCTTGAAACTTTCGCTCAGGCCTTCGAGCGGAGTCATGGGCTGCGAGGCGGTGCCATGGTAGTTGGCTTCGAGCACCTTCAACATGTTCGCAGTTGGCCCCACCACTGCGATGCGCTGTTCTGAGGATTTAACCGGCAACACCCCATCGTTATGCAGCAGAACAATGGACTCCTCCGCTGCGCGAAGAGCGCGCGCGCGGCTCTTCGGCGTATCGAGATCGGCTTTGCCAATGTTGTCGTATGGCGAGCAGCCGAGTGCGTCCATCATCCCCAGCCGCAGGCGCGCGATCAGCAGCCGATGGAGCGAGCGGTTAATCGTCTCTTCTGTAACGAGCTTCTGCGTGAAGGCCTGCTTCAGCGCGAGGTACGAGTTGCCGCAATCAAGATCGACACCAGCGTTCAGCGCCGCGGCGGCCCCGTGTGCAGCGTCCGCCGTGTAGTGCTGATACTCGGTGATATTTCCGACCGCGTCGCAGTCTGAAACCACATACCCGTTGAAGTGCCAAAGGTCGCGCACGCGCGTCTGTAGCAAGCTCGAGTTGGCGCACGAAGGAGTTCCACTGATCGCGTTGTAGGAGCACATCAGGGCAGCAGCCTTGCCTTGCGTCGCGACGGCATGGAATGCGGGAAGATATGTGTCTGCCAAGTCGTGAGGCGAGACCTTCGCGTTGAAGCTGTCACGGCCCTGCTCCGGTCCACTGTGGGCGACGAAGTGCTTTGGCGTAGCGTCGGCCTTCAGGTAGAAGGCATCGCCGCCCTGCACGCCTTTAACGAAGTTTGTTCCGAGCGTCTCGGTCAGGAAGGGATCTTCCCCGTAGGTCTCCTGGCCTCGACCCCAGCGTGGGTCGCGGAAGATATTGATGTTCGGCGACCAGAGGGTGAGACCGCCATAGCGGGGTGAATCGTAGCGCGCGTGTTGGCTGAACTTCGCGCGGGCCTCGGTGGAGACGGTGTCGCCGACGCTGTGCAACAGCTCTGCGTCCCACGTCGCGGCGAGCCCGATCGCCTGCGGAAAGACCGTCGCATAGCCATCGCGCGCCAGGCCATGAAGGCCCTCATTCCACCAGTTGTAGGCATGAATGCCGAGGCGGGGAATCGCGGGAACTCGATCCTGGAGCTGTTCGATCCGCTCGTCGATGGTCATCTGCCGGATGATGGTGTCGATGTGTCCGTCGATCGCCTTCGGCGTCAGATTCTTCGAGCAGGCGTTCTGAGCGCCTGCGGGTAGCACGAGGATGGAGGCGGTGAGGACGACGGCAGGAAGAAAGCTTCGGGGCATGCGGCTCCTAGATGGAAACTTCAGGCAATCTCTACTCGAAGCCTATTGTGCCGGATTATCTGGATTGGAGGGGGAGATCAATAACCGCGCCGGGCGCGCCACAAGGCTCCGGCGATGGGATCAACGACACCGTCGAGCGTCGCGATGCCTGGATACTGGCGATCGACCGCTGCGATCAGGGCCCTGCGCACTGGAAGAACGTTCTCCATGATCGACCCAGTGAACGCAATCGGAGGCACCAGCGAAGCCTGGGTCGGAGACTTTCTCATCCGTCCAATCAAGAGGCAGACAAGGTAAGCGAGATCAGTTCCTTCTTTCTCTAATACTTCCTGGGCTACGGCATCGCCCTCTTCGGCAGCCTTGAGAACGGCCTTGGCCAGCTGCGAAAAGTCCGGCGCCGGAATGCTGTTGCCGAAAGCTACGATCTCGGCCACGGAGGTGAGATGCCAAAGCTGAAGTACCGCGGCGAGCAGCCGCGTAGGGCGTTCTTCATCGATGGAGAGAAAGAGCGCTCGCAGCGCTTCCTGTCCGATTCTGTGACCCGAGCCCTGATCCGCAAGCGCAGGCCCCCAGCCACCAGCAGTGGTTACCTTACCGCTGCCGTCGCGGGCAGCAACGTTGGAGCCCGTCCCCGCAAGGACAATCACCCCGGGCTGTCCGGGGAACGCCGCGTCGAGCGCGATCTCAACATCTCCAAGCAAAATCAAATTGCCCGAGACATGCCTACCGAAGCTTTCCCTCAGCCAGTCAACGACTAGCGGTACCGTCTCGCCAGCGGTGCCAATGCAGGTCCGCGTGACGGACTGCATGGAGACGCCCGAGACGGTAGTCAACTCCGCAAGCGCCTCTGCAAGATTCTGCGCCGTTGTCTCGGCGTTGGCGCGCATACGTTTGATGGTACCGCCGCGCACTCGCGCCAGCACGCTCGTATCGTCCGCGAGCAGATAGTCGGTCTTGGTTCCGCCGGCATCTACGGCAAGAAACAGGCTCATCCCAGGATTACCTTTCGAGGTCACTACTCCGCCAGCACGGCCTTGGTCAGGTTGCGTGGGTTGTCGACGTCGATACCGCGATTGATCGCCATGAAATAGGAGAATAATTGGAGAGGGATGATCTCTGCGATGGGCAAAAGAGCCTCTGAGGTCTCATCGACGAAGAGGACGTTGTCGGCCAGCGCGACGACGGCGTCGTCTCCGGTATTCGCTACGGCGAGGATGTCTGCTCCCTGTTCGCGCATATCGCTCATCAACTGCACCACCTTCTCGTAGCGAAGCGTGGAGTCGGGATCGGAGTGATCGACGGTCGCGATCATGACCAGAGGTGTCTGCTTGCTGACGAGTGCGTTCGGCCCATGCTTCAACTCACCGCTGGGATAGCCCTCGGCGTGCAGATACGCGGACTCTTTCAGCTTCAATGCGCCTTCGCGAGCGGTGGGATTGTGGACGCCGCGGCCCAGGAAGAGGAAGTTCTGAGCGGCGCTGTACCTTCCAGCGACCTCCCGAACAGAACTCTCCCATCCCGGGAGTTGAGCGGCGACCTTTGGCGGCAGCTCGCGAAGTTCAGCGAGGCGGTCTGCGATCTGCTCCGGGGTGAGCTTTTTCTCTACTTCCGCTGCGAGCAGAGCCAACAAGTAGAGATTCAGCAGCTGCGCGGTGAAGCTCTTCGTCGCGGGGACAGCTCGCTCGCGGCCAGCCTCGGTGGGAAAGGAGACGGTCGCTTCGCGCGCCATCGTGGAGGTGGCGACGTTCGTGATGGCTAGTGTCTCGTGGTCCTTCGCGTGGGCCTTACGTAACGAAGCGAGAGTGTCAGCAGTCTCGCCGGACTGTGAGATGACCATGACCGAACCAGGGTGACGCACCTTCTCCGAGCTGTAGGTGTACTCGCTGGCATATTCGACGTCCACGGCAATGCCGCTCAGCTCCTCGATCAGCAGCTCTGCCACCAGGCCGGCGTGACGGCTGGAGCCGCTGGCCGCGATGATGATCGCACCTGCGCACCCGCGCAGCCAGTTGCGCACCGGATCGCAGGCCTCGGCGCGGAAGCCGTTGCTGTCCACATAGCGGGCCAGGGTCGTCGCCAGCGTGGCGGGCTGTTCGTGGATCTCGCGAAGCATCCAGTGCGGATACGGTGTGGGGGTGACAGAGCTGGCCATATTTAAGAGATTCTCCTGCAAGTCTTAAATGACTGTTTGAAGTCTATTCGATCATAATAGGTTACGTTTCGTGCAACCAGGAATGGGAAAAGGCAATTTTTTTTGGTGGATGCGCTACACTCGTGCCAAATTCAGAAGATTCGGAAGGTTACAGCTTTGTCGAAGAAGATCGATGTCCGAGCGGACAGGATTATGCGGGCGCTGCTTCGTGCGGGCGACATCTCTGTGCAGGAATTGGTAGAGCAGATCGGCACCTCCGCACCGAGCATCCGACGGGATCTTGCGCGGCTGGAGAAGCGGGGCCTCGTCCTTCGCACCCACGGCGGCGCGACCCTTGTAGAGCAGCTGCTTTACGAGCCATTCCGTCACGACACCTCGTTCCAGGCGCGCGAGTTGCGCATGGCCGATGAGAAGCGGCGGATAGGGCTTGCCGCCAGCGAACTGATCGCCGAAAAAGAGACCATTGGGCTGACTGCAGGAACGACGTCAACGCAGATTGGCCGCTCGCTACGGCATCGGCGTGGAATCTCCGTGATCACAAATGCCTTGAATATCGGCATGGAGCTTTGCAACCAGCCAGCGATCAAGACGACGCTCACCGGCGGCTCGCTGGCTTGGGCGTGGACCTTTGCGCTGGCCGGCCAACCAGCGCTGAATACACTGCGCGATGTCTATCTGGATAAGGCGTTCATCAGTGTGACGGGATTCGATCTGGAGCGCGGTGTGACGACGCTGGAGACAGAAGAGGCGACTGTCTCTCTCGCGATGCTCAGGCAGGCGAGAGAGGTCATCGTGGTTGCGGACTCGAGCAAGATCGGCCACGTCAGCCCGGCACTGATCTGCCCCATCTCTGCGATCCATGTGCTCGTAACGGACTCGGCCGTTCCCGTCGACGTGGTGAAAGCGTTGAAGGCGAAGGGGATCAAGGTGGTCATCGCCTAATTGGTGGGCGGTGGGGGAATTCCCGCTTCCTTCGCTGTTGGCAGTGACTTATCCTGCTGCCAGCGGTCGATGAGATTGTTAACCTTGTCGCCGCGCCGTTGCCACTCCTCAATCTGTAGGTCGTAGCGCACGAGCACGTTGTCGAGCCAGTAAGGACGATTCTCCGCCAGCCAGCTCGCCCGGTAGAGGTTCTTGATCATTGAGTAGCCGTCCCGAAGGTCCTGGCAGCGGCCATTCATGCTGCTGATGGAGTAGAGCAGCTCGCGGGTCTCGGTCTCGTGTTGAGGGTCATCTTTCTGGGCATAGGCCCGGGCATAGGCGATACTCATCTCCTCCGACAACTGGAACTTCATGCCGATGAAGTCGATGCGTCGTGCAGCCATCTCCATGGCAAGCAGAGCATCGCGTTCGCGAATATGAGGCTCGGTGGCGAGCACGGTCTCGATCAGCTCAATGGCTCGCTCCGCCTGCAGGCGCGCCTTGGGGATCGTGCTGCGGATCTTCGCGGCCTTCTTCTGTCCGGCTTCGCTCCAGGGATCAAGCCAGAAGGTATCGTCCGAGACGTCGAGGTCATCGACAGCCGACATGAGGTTGCGCTGTGCCTCATCGATGCGGCCTGTCGTGTCGCCATAAAACGTGGTCCCGAAGGTGGCCTGGTAGGCTGCGCCGTCGCTCTTGCCGGGCTGCCATCCGGCCGCGCCGCCGAAGAGTACGCCGAACCAGTCGAGGTTGAAGAGGCCCTCGCCGTCATCGTTCCAGACGGTGGTCAGCTCGCCGGTGCTGCCGAGACGCTGTCCGGACTCGACGAAGCCGGAGATGTTGTCGAGGGCGGTGTTGCCGAGCGGGTAGACGACGCGCCAGTTGGCGTCGCCCGGAGCGACCCAGGTCTCGATGCCGACCCTCTTGAAGGGAGTGATGTTGCCGTCATAGTTGTCCTGGTGCCAGTAAATCCAGGGGATCGCGATCATGTCCTTGGGCAGCCGCGCGACGGAGGCCGGATCGCTGCCGCCGAGATCGCCCCAGAAGAGCAGACGGCGATTCAACGGCGCGAGCGTCGTGTGGATGGAGGTGAGGAAGTCCGCATAGACCGGGCCAAGTCCCCGCTTTTCGACGTCGGGCTTGGTACGGCCAGTGCCCAGTTCGAAGGTCTCGTCCGCTCCGATGTGCAGGAACGGGCTAGGGAAGTCCTCAGCGATTTGGGTAAACCAACTTTTGATCTGCGGCAAGGAATTGGCCTGTCCAGGGGCGATGACGTGGCCATGCGGTGTCTCCGCGATGTCCGCGTACTTCTCATACTTCAGCACGTGATGAAGATGGCCGAAGGCCTCCTGTTCGGGGACGATGGTGATATGCAGGCTGCGGGCAAACGCAGCAAGCTCCTGCGACTCAGCGCGGGTGAGCGAGGCTCCCGGAGGCGCGGCAAGCGGGTCGCTTGCGTACTGCAGCGTGTGCTCGAAGTACGGCGAGTAGAGGTTGATCTTGTGCGCGGCGAAGACCTCGAGCTGATGCTTCTGGAAGGTGAGCGTGGGCATGGGGCCGCGGGCGAGGTCGTCGTGGACGCCGCGATACTTCATCGCGGGCCAGTCGCGGATGGTTCCAGTCCACACTTTGTTGGCAGCGCCGTCGGTGTCTATGAGCTGCTTGAGCGTCTGAACGCCGTAGAAGATGCCGGCGGAGGTCTCGCCGATGATCTCGACGTGGCCGGGGGTGGATAACAGAACGTAGCCTTCGTCGTGCATCGCGGGATCGAAGACGAGCTTGTTTTGGCTGAGGATCTGCCGCGCCGCCGGGGTCTCGGCACGCAGCAGGGCGACGGTGAGGTCGGCAGCTCCAACTGCCGGTGACACGACGATGCCACGCTCTGCCAGTGTCGTCTCAAGGTCGTGCGCCGCGAAGTTGTCTTCGGCATCTCCGCCCGGAACCGTCACCATGGCGGAGTGGACTGCCACTCGCTCTCCTGCATGCAATTCCCTGGGCTGCGGTGTCAGCACTGGATGTACAGCGATTTGCGCCGATGCGACGGCTGTTACAACTAAGCTGAGCAGGGCAGAGGCGGCTCTTAGAACACGTTGCGATGGAATGAGGCGGCATGTTGCAGAGGCGATCATGTTGAGAGGGTATCCTCAAAAGTGATTGTTTGATGGCTAAATGTACATCTTTGGGCGCTCCTTTGCACAAAACACATCATGCGGCGCAGGAATACGGGAAGAGGACAAGACGATGAAGGAGCGGTTCGCGGGAACGTTGGTGAAGTCGGGATGCAGCGCTGCGGCGGTGTTGGCGATCCTCTGCGGGACGGGAAGTTCGGCACTCGCGCAAGCCGCGATTGCACCCTCGCAGAAGACTCCGCTCATGGTGGATGGACCGAAGTTCACGCTGCGAGGCAAGCCCTTCCAGATCCTCTCCGGTGAGGTCGAGTACGCACGTATCCCGCGCGCCGATTGGCGCGACCGGCTGCGCAAGGTCCGTGCGCTTGGTCTGAACACCATCACCATCTATGTCTTCTGGGACCTGCATGAGACGAAGCCTGGGGTCTACGACTTCCATGGTCAGAACGATGTCGCGGAGTTCGCGCGCGAGGCGCAGCAGGAGGGGCTTTACGTCGTGCTGCGTCCGGGGCCGTATGTCTGCGCAGAGTGGGACCTGGGAGGCTACCCTTCATGGCTGCTAAAGGACCACGCGATGCTGTTGCGAAGCTCACAGGAGAGTTACCTGGAGCCGGTACGCAGGTGGATGAAGCGTCTCGGAGAAGAGCTTGCTCCCCTACAGGCGAGCCGCGGCGGCCCGATCATCGCGGTTCAGGTTGAAAACGAGTACGGTTCATTCGATGTGAAGGAGGATCGTGGTGACTATCTCAGCAAGGTGAAACAGATCGTCATAGACTCTGGCTTCGGCGAGTCACTTCTCTACACCGCCGACGGTGGCGACGAAGAACCGAAGGGATCGCTTCCCGGGGTCTTTGCCGCGGTCGATTACGGCACCGGCGACTCCGACCACTCGGTCGCGCAGATGAAAGCGTTCCGCCCCGATGCACCTGTATACGCGGCGGAGTACTGGGACGGCTGGTTCGACCACTGGGGCGAGAAGCATCAGCTCACCGACGCGGCGAAGCAGGAGGCGGAGATCCGCTCGGTGATCGAGAAGGGCTATTCGATCAACCTGTACATGATCCATGGCGGCACGAGCTTTGGCTGGATGAATGGCGCGAACTCCGGCGACGCGGGATATCAGCCTGATGTGTCGAGCTATGACTACGACGCTCCCATCGACGAAGCCGGAAGGCCGAGGCCGAAGTACTTTGCATTACGCAAGATGATCGCGGAGGTGACGCACCAGACGCCGCCTCCGGTGCCTGACTCACCCCCATTGCTCACGCTGCCTGGGTTGAAGTTGACCGAGTCGCGTTCGTTATGGTCAGGGCTGCCGAAAAGCGTGCACTCGGAAGTGCCGTTGTCGATGGAGGACCTAGAACAGGCATATGGCTACATCCTCTATCGGACGAAGATCGCGACCGATAGTCCGAAGAATGCCAGGCTGCACTTCGATGCGTTGCACAGTTACGCGCGGGTTTATCTCGACGGTCAACTCGCAGGCGTGGTCGACCGCAGGCTCGGCCAGTCGGAGTTGAAGCTGACGGCAAAGGCAGGACAGCGGCTCGACCTGCTGGTCGAGAACTCCGGTCGCATCAACTTCACGACGAACATTCGGGGAGAACGGGCGGGGATAGTAGGCGATGTGAAGCTGAACGGCGAGGTGCTGCATGGTTTCGAGATCGTCTCACTGCCGCTGAATGAACCACCGTCGGAGGGCTACTCTACGACGGGCTGTGTGGGGCCATGCTTCTATCACGGCGAATTCACTGTAGCGAAGGCGGGCGATACGTTTCTGAACACGGCATCTTTAGGCAAAGGCGTCGTCTGGGTCAACGGGCACCTGCTTGGTCGCTACTGGAACGTTGGACCGATGGGCAGCCTGTTCCTCCCAGGCGCTTGGCTGCATGAGGGCGTGAACGCGATCACGGTGATCGACCTGAACGGTGGCACAGACATCGAGGTACGGGGAGAGGACCATCCCACGTACCTCGATCCGAAGCCGGAGTCGACCGCGCCTAAGGCTTGAGCGCGACTCGGAAGGTGTACGCGTGATCTCCGACCGGTGAGGCCGGAAGCTTGATGTGCAGGCCATCACCTTCCTGATGCCATTCCAGCTTCTGGCCATAGCCGAGCAGTGACACGTCGCCTATGGCCACGGCTGGAGACGCGAAGGAGTGGATGACGCTCTCGCCACTCGTTGACCAGCCGAGCTCGATCGCATAGACGAAGCCCTTGTTCGTGGTGAAGCGATAGTCCTCGGCGGTGAAGGGCTTCTCGACCTTGTCCTGCATGGAGCCGGTCGCGATCTCTGTTGGGCCTTCGCCGAACTTCGTCCACGGGCGGCTGCCGTAGATCGCTTCGCCGTTGACACTAAGCCAACTACCTATCTCGAGCAGCGTCTGCTGTGCCGCCTCCGGGATGGTGCCGTCGGCACGCGGCCCGATGTTCAACAGCAGATTACCGTTCTTGCTGACCACATCGACCAGTTCATGGATCAGTGGGGTTGGCTGCTTGTACGTGTCGCCGTCGATATAACCCCAGCTCTCGTTGCTGAGCGAGGTGTCCGTCTGCCAAGGCAACGTGCGAGTGCCGGGAAGTTGACCGCGCTCTACATCGAGGACGCCCGCGCCTTCGTGCATATTGTCGAACTTGTAGTTCATCACGATGGTCTGATGATGCTGCGCGGCGTAGTCGTAGTAGAAGGCGGCGAAGCGGCGCTCGGTCTCGCGAAAGGACGGCTGGCCGACCCACCAGTCGAAGTAGAGCAGGTCAGGGTGATACTTTTCGACGATCTCTGACGTCCGCGCGAGCCAGTCCTCTCGGAAGGCACGGGAGACGTAGGTGAAGTCCTTGCTCAGCGCTGCATCGTCGTCGCTTTCAAGATTGCGAATCTGCGCCGGACCGTAGAGCGAGGCGTACTTCGGATCGTTTACGTCCGAGTCGATCTTGCGGCCTCCGTCGAAGAACCAGTCGTGCTCCGCGCGATGCGACGACGCGCCGAGCTTTATGCCCCTGGCTCGGATAGCGACCGCGAGATCGCCGTAGAGGTCGCGATGCGGTCCCATTTTGGCGGCGCTCCACTCCGTCAGATCGGAGTTGTAGAGAGGGAAGCCGTCGTGGTGTTCCGCGACAGGAACGACGTAGCGCGCACCAGCACGCTCAAACAGAGACGCCCAAGCTGCCGGGTCGAAGTGTTCCATGCGGAACTGCGGAATGAAGTCCTTGTAGCCGAACTTGGTCTGCGGACCAAAGGTGGCTACATGATGGGCGAAGTCCTTCTCCGACGGAAGGTACATATTGCGCGAGTACCACTCGGAGCCTGACGCTGGAACTGAAAAGACGCCCCAGTGGATGAAGATGCCAAACTTGGCATCGCGATACCAGTCGGGAACCGTCTGAGCGCTCAGGCTCTCCCAGTCGTCGCGGAACGGGCCAGCGGCGATTACCTCGTCTGTCTTCCCGAGAATGCGCTGACGCTGCGTGGCGAACTGTTTCGTCGCCAGTACCCAGGAACGATCAATTTGGTCTGGAGTGAGCAGATTTGCAGTCGCATTTAGGACATTTGTCCGTTTATCGGATTGTTTGGGGGCAACCTGAGCAGAGCTTGAGCGCAGCGAAAACAGAGCAACACTTATCCAAAAGGCGGATTTAGCGAGAATGCTGATTGATTGGCGGCTAAACGAGCAGGATTCTGGCAAATCATGCATCTTCCAAGACATTTCTCGGCTCCGATGAAATTTATTTATTGTAAAAATCCTGCAACAGGGATAGATTTCTCTCAACCGAACCAATTTGACCAACTTGACTCCATTTGAACAAAAAAATGGGCATTGAGTCGCATAAAGTTCCCCGCTTTGGGCTTTTCCATCTTTCAACTCTAGGAGATCCGCCAATGACGAAGACTTATCAGAAGCTCCTCCGCATCGCGATGATCGCACTATGCGTCTGTCTGAGCATGTGCGGCTCAAGCTTTGCACAGACCATCACCGGCTCCATTACAGGGGTTGTGACCGACGCAACCGGAGCGGTTGTTCCGGGAGCCAAGGTAACGGCGACGAACGTCGACACGGGCGTAAGTACGAGCGATGTGACCAACGGTGCCGGAATCTACAGCATCCGGTTCCTGCAGATCGGTAAGTACAAGGTGCAAACCGAGGCGGCGGGCTTTTCCAAGCAGAGCTATGGGCCGTTCTCGCTTGAGATCGACCAGGTGGCCAAAGTGAACGTCACGCTCAGCGCCGGAGCCGCCTCCACCACGGTCGACGTCGGAGCCTCCGAGCAGCCGATCCTGAACACGGAGAACGCGACGCTCGGCGAGACCTTCACCGAGAACACGATCAATAACATTCCTCTGAACGGTCGCGACTTCTCGCAGCTCACTGTCTTCACCCCCGGCGCGGTTTCGACCGACTATGGCGCTTTCGGCGGATCGAGTTCGACAGAGCGCGATCAAGGTGGCAGCACGATCGCGAACATCAACGGCAATCGTGCTCAGTCCAACAACTACATCCTGGATGGCCAGGAGATCAACGAGAACCTGAACAACACCGTCGGCTACACGCCCAGCCCGGACTCGCTTGACCAGATCCGCGTCATCTCGTCGAACGCAAACGCCGAGTTCGGAAACGTGAACGGCGGCGAAGTGCTCATGGTGACCAAGAGCGGAACGAACCAGTTCCATGGCAGCGTCTTCGGCTTCCTCGAGAGCGCCAAGCTGGATGCAAACAGCTGGGCGAATGGGAACAATACTCCGGTTCTTCCGGTCAATCCGTTCACGCAGACCATCTTCGGGGGCACCATTGGCGGTCCGATCCTGAAGGACAAGCTCTTCTTCTTCGCCGACTATGAAGGATTTCGGACACACACCGGCGGTTCCTCGGCGGTGAGCGTTGCTCCAGCCGCCTACCGAGGCCAGACAGCAACTGCCAACTGCGCTGTAGGCCAGGCCGACTTCTCCAACCTTGGTTACCAGCTCTATAACACGCAGGTTGCCGGCGGTGCCGTTCCCTACGCAAACAACTGCGTGCCGATCACCAACCCAGTGGCACTCTACCTATTCTCGCATCCGAACGTCTACCCCCTTCCCAACGCCACAGGGCAGGACGCTACCGGCATTTTGAACAACTATCAGGGCCTGAGCGGGAATTTTGCCCGCAATGACCAGGGCGATGTGAAGATCGACTACCACTTCCGCGACAAGGACGTGATCTCGGGACGTTACTCGCAGGGCATCGGCCAGGACGGAACGACCAAGGAACCAATTCCAATTCAGTTTCCTTCAGCTTCGAACTTCCCCGACCACCTCTTCGTGACGGACTGGACGCGGACTGTTAACTCAGCGATTGTCAACTCGGCGCGTGTATCGTACGCGCGTATCCGCTACAACAGCGGCGTGACCACGGACCCAAGCGGTGTCTTTGGGCTCACCGGAAACGCAGTTGTCGGCATTCCAAGCCAGGCGCAGCAGACGGCGGGCTTCAGCCAGCAGTCCTTCTCCGGAACGGAAGTCAGCAACTTCGGCACAAACCCGACTCCGGAGATCTTCATCGACAACGTCTTCCAGTACGGCGACAATCTGACCTGGCAGAAGGGCAAGCACCTTCTGAAGTTCGGTGCCGAACTGACGCGGTACCAGCAGAACAGCTTCTACCCTGGCAACGACGGCGAACTCGGCACGTTCAGCTACGACGGTCAGTTTTCAGCTGGCCTTGCGGCCAACTCTAGCCAGAACGGCTTCGCTGACTTTGTCAGCAACTATGCGGACGACGCGACCGTGGGCCAAGTGGTCGGTCGTACCGGCCAGCGCCAGTACCGTAATGCTTACTTCGCCCAGGACGACTGGAAGTTCACTCCTACGCTGACCTTCAACATCGGTCTCCGATATGAGTATGACCAGCCAATCTACGAAGTGAACAACAAGATGGTGAACCTCAACCTCGACACGGCAACCGTCGAGTATGCGGGCAGCATTCCTTCGGGCAATACGTTCCCGAATGCTACCGTCTGCTCCAACCGCGCATGCTACAGCGACAGCAAGGCGAACTTCATGCCCCGTCTCGGCTTCGCCTGGCAGCCGCGCTCAAAGGCAGTGCTTCGCGGCGGCTATGGCATCACAACCTATCTAGAAGGCACGGGCGCAAACCTTCGCCTTACCCAGAATCCGCCGTTCCACAACGACTTCGAGACCAAGGCCCTGATTCCGTCAGACACCGGCGGAGTCTACTCCGAAGGAACTCCGGTGCTGACCAGCAATGGGTTCCCGACCAACACGCCTCCGGTCACAACTTTTTACGCCTGGAAGAAGAACCTCCAGTCGGCGATCATCCAGGAGTTCTCACTCACTGGCGAGTATGAAGTTACACCCACTTCATCCCTGCAAGTCGGGTATGTGGGCGAGATCGGGAGGCACTTGGTCGATCCCGCCTATGCCAACCAACTCACCGCGCCTGGCGCAACCGCACCGTATGCGGGAATCGTCGGACAACAGGGTGTTGTCAAGGTGACCGCCTCAGACTCGTCCCTTAGCTATAACGCGCTTCAGGCAATCTTCCGCCAACGTCTGAAAGCAGGGCTCGAGTTCACCGCGAACTACACCTACTCGAAGGCGCTTACCGACGACATCGGCTATTACGGCGCTGCGGACATTTCACAGCAGTACTACCAGCAGAACTACTACAACATTCACGGCGATTGGGGTCCGGCCGGCGATGACGTTCGTCATGCGTTCAGTGCTACAGGGACTTACGCGCTTCCCTTCGGACACGGCAAGCAGTTCGGAGCCAACTCGAACTTCTTTGTCGACGAGATTCTTGGCGGTTGGAAGGTGAGTGGATCGAGCGTTGCTTACACGGGATTCCCGGTTACCATTTCTTCGACTCCTGAGTACTCGGCCCTTGTGTTTGCGTACACCGGCGCGGCGCGTCCGGATCAAGTCAACCCAATCAAGATCACAGGACGTTCCATCAACCATTGGTTCGGCACCGATCAGTCGATCACGGACACCTGTGGTTCGGGCTTGAATGACGGAGTGTGCGCCTTTGCCACGCAGTCGCAGACCAACTTCGGCAACGTAAAGACAGGATCACTTCGTGCTCCTGGCTTCTTCAACGTAGACGGCGCGCTGCAGAAGAGCTTTACGACATTCCACGAACAGCATTTGGACTTCCGGAGCGACTTCTTTAACGCGTTCAACATCGCCAGCTACGGCAACCCGGACAACGGAATCAACGATGGCACCAACTTCGGCCGGATCACCAGCACCCGGTCGACCGAACGCCACATCCAGTTCGAACTGAAGTACGCGTTCTAACTACATCCTGCAATAATTCCGATCGCGGGCCGGAGAGTAAGTCTCTCCGGCCCATTTCTTTCGTAGCATAAGAGATGAGGGCAAAGATGAAGACACGATTCCAACTATCGCTGGCGGCGAGCATCGGCGCGGCAGTTTTGTTCAGTTCACTGGCTGCACACGCTCAGAAGACGGAGTTCTGGATGGGCAACGGCGTGGCCGCTGTGAACTCGTTCATGGCGCACAAAGACAAGATCGATATCATCTCGCCAACCTGGTACCAGATCGACGAGACTGGCCTTGTTACAGGCGAGCCGAATGAAACTGTTCTGAAGGCGGCAAAGGCCTCGCACATGACGATCATCCCGCTGTTCGCGATCTTCGATCATGTGAAGATCCATCAGTTGATCAACGATCAGAAGGCGCAGGACGAGATGAACAAGGCCTTCCTTCGAGAGTGCAAGGAGCACGGCTACGACGGCATCAACTACGACGTCGAAGACGTGATGTGGACGGATCGCGACGCTCTCTCCGCGATGGTGAAGAAGACCGCCGATGTGCTGCATGCAGAGCACCTGCAGATTCAGATTGACGTCGTTCCCAACGCTCCGGGACACGCGGGCGAGACGGCCTTCGGCAAGTGGATCTTCGAGGAGTGGCGCGGCGGCTACGACCTGAAGGCATTGGCCGAATCGGTTGACACCATCTGCCTGATGACCTATGACCAACACACACACTGGACGACGCCCGGACCGGTTGGCGGATGGATCTGGACGAAGGAAAACCTCGACTACGCGCTGAAGGTCGTTCCTCCGCAGAAGCTGTCGCTGGGCATCGCCATCTATGGCTATCGCTGGTACACGGGCGACCCTGGTCTCGGCAAGGCTGAGAAGAAGCCGAATGAGACCTCCGACTTTATCTCCGGCCCGGAGATCGAGATGCTTCGCGAGCGCTTCCATGGAGTTCCGCAATGGGATGAAGTCGACCACACACCCTGGTTCTACTACTACCGCGACCAGATGCGGGAGTGGATCTTCTGGACCGACAAGCACGCCTTCAAGGATCGCTATGAGTTGGCTGGAAGCGATAAGGTGTTCAGCATCTGCTCCTGGGATCTGGGCGATGAAGATGCATCGATCTGGGATGCCATCCCCGCTCGCCGATAGATGCGCGTTGTTCCGCAAATTGCAGCCGCCCGAATAGGTGACAGAAAGTGTCACCTATTCGGGCGGCTTTCTAGTTAGGGATGGCGGCATGATGAAATAGTCTTCAGTTCGCGTGCTGCTCTACATAAGAGGAGGGAAGTTGATACCAGCAAGGATGATCAATCGGACCAGATCTTACATAGGATTTGGTCTCTCCATCGCAGCACTTCACCTCTCAGTTCTACCCCCTCAGGGCTTTGCACAGAAACTTCTGCAGAAGGAGAATCCAGCGATTGTCGCGACAGATCGTCTTTCAGAGAGCTGGTGGAAGGATCGGCACGAGGCTGTCCTCCGCGATGTGGCAAACCATTCCGATACGCAGCTACTGCTGATCGGCGACTCGATCACGAACAACTACGACAAGTCGACGCTTCCTGATGAAAACTTTCAACCAACGTGGAAGACCTTTTACGAGCCACGCAAGGCGCTGAACCTCGGCTTCAGCGGAGACACCACGGCCAACGTATTGTGGCGGCTCGATCATGGCGAGGTTGCCGGCCTCCACCCGAAGGTGGTGCTGCTGCTTATCGGGACCAACAACACCGGCTTCAAGTCCGAGAGCGCGGAACAGACAGAAGTAGGCATCGATGCGGTAATTGCGGATCTCGAGCAGCGCCTGCCGGAGACGAAGATTCTGCTGCTTGGTATTCTGCCCAGCGATATCTCAGAGTCCAAGACGGAAACTGATCGAGCGGTCAATCATTATCTCGCCAATAGCTATAGCGAGAATCCGAGAGTGACTTATCTCGATATAGGCTCGATCTTCTATCGAAAGGGCAGCCTCGACGCATCGATCTTTTATGATCCGCGTCTGCCGCAGCATGGCAAGCCGCTTCATCCCGATACCAATGGGCAGCACATGATGGCGGAGGCCATCGAGCCCACGCTGGCGAAGCTGATGGGAGACTCTCCCCGGATGCCGCTCGACGCGATGACCGAGATCAACACGGCATTGATCCCTGTTCCGAAGCTTGAGCAGGACTCCTACGACTGGTATGCGCGGCATCATTCGGAGCTCAAAGCGAAGCAGCAGATAAACCCGAAGGTGGTGATGATCGGTGATTCCATCACCCACTTCTGGGGAGGCTTGCCGAATGCAAACCACGTCAACGGGCCTACAGCCTGGCAGCATTTATTCGGAGCGGATGCAGGTAACGTGCTCAACCTTGGCTTTGGTTGGGACAGGACACAGAATGTCCTCTGGCGACTGCGGCAGGGGGAGTTCGACGGCCTTACGCCGCAAGCCATCGTCCTTATGATCGGCACGAACAACCTGACGCGGAGCAGCAACGCTCGCGCCAATACGCCGCAGGAGATCGTGGCCGGAATAGAAGCGATCCGCGAGGAGCTTCACAAGAGATCGCCGAGCAGCCGTTTGATCGTCATGGCGATCCTTCCGCGTGGACGTAGTGCGACGGACCCGCTGCGCGCCAGCGTCACCGCGACGAACCAGCTAATGGCGGCGCACTTCAGAAACGACGCCTCGGTCATCTACCTCGACATTGGAGAGAAGTTTCTCGACACTGACGGGACGCTGCCCGTGTCGATGATGTCAGACGGCGTGCACCCGACCGATGCAGGCTACGGGATCTGGGCCGATGCTCTGGCGGACACATTCCGCAAGCTGGGCATTACGCCTTAGGACGAACGCTGCCTAAGCGTTCTGCAGGAGGTCAATCATCGTCCGAATCTCCTCTGCGTCGACGGTATAGTCGAAGCCCAGAGCTTCAGAGTCGTCGACCGCATCATCCGCGGTTGAAACGGGATGGCCCGGATTCTTTCGGCGGAGTGATCCGTGAAAGTGCCGGGCTCCAATCGTCTGGCTAAGCGAGGCTGCATTCTGAATACGCAGACCGCCGCCCACCGCGATTTCGATTCGGCCGGCCGCCTGTTCCACGAGCGCCGCCAGGGAGTGTGCCCCGACCATAACATCGCGCTCGCCGCCAGAGGTGAGTACACGTTCGCAGCCGCTCGCGATCACATCTTCAAGCGCCTCTGACAGCGATGAGGTGACGTCGAAGGCGCGGTGAAATGTGACCTCCATCGGTCGTGCAATCTCCACCATAGCTCGCGTAGCTTCGACGTCAACCGTCGCGTCCGGACGCAGGATGCCGAGCACCACGCCCGAGGCTCCGCACGATTTCGCGTGTTCAATATCGGCGTGCATCACGGCGATCTCCGCAGCGGAGTACACAAAATCTCCCCCACGAGGCCGAATGAGCACGTGGACGGGAAGACCGCTCTGCGCCACTGCGAAAGAGAGCAAGCCGTGACTGGGGGTAAGCCCGCCCTCGCTGAGAGCGGAACAGAGCTCTATGCGCGCCGCCCCGCCCTCTCTGGCGACCAGGCAGGCATCAATCGTCTCGGCACACAACTCAAAAACTATCTTGCGCATTCAGTTGCTCGTGATCCTGAAATTTACTCTTGATGACTCGACGCATGGGATTTTGGCCGGGGTCGATTGGGAAGGGCCCGAATATATCCGAGCGGCGAGGCAAAAAACTTGTGTGGAAAGAGCGCGGGTGCGATTGCCGTTAGTCAATCGCACCCGCGCTCTTTAGAAGGTTCGGTTAGAAGTTGTAGTGGGCGCTCAGCTCGATCTGACGCGGAGGCGAATTGACGCCTGTGATCTGTCCAAGAGTTCCAGATACATTGTTCGCCGGGTTGCCGTAGCTGGAGATGTTGAAGAGGTTGTAGAAGTTGGCGCGGAATCCGATAGCGTGTTCTCCGTAGATGTGAAAGTCCTTGAAGAGCGAGCTATCAATCTGGCGGTATCCCGGCGCGCGTTCGGTGTTGATTGCGGCCGTTCCAAACTGGAGCTGGCCTGGCGTGGCTGACGCGATCCCGTACGCGCAGACCCCATTATCTGTGCCTGCTGCACAAGGAATCGTCGAGGCGTCAGTTCCCCACCAGTGGTCGATGGTGCGGTTGACCACCTTGAAGTGACGGTACTGGTTTGCCCTGAATCCGCCGCCTGGGTTGTTGGTCTGCAGCGCGGTTGGCCCGTTGATCGTAATGGGGAGGCCGGAGTAGTTGATCAGAGAGCCAGAGATCTTCCATCCGCCCACGGCGAGATCCAGGGCGCGGTTCATATTGCCGCCGTACATCATGCCGTGCCCAAAGGGCAGAGCGTAGGTGCCGATTGCGCTGAGGTTGTGACGAATGTCGTTCGAGGAGACGCCGTAATCCGCCGCGCTATCGAAGTAGTTCTGGTAAGCGCCGCTCGAACCCGAGGTGCCCGGAGAGGAGCCGTAGTTGCCGGAGCTATCCGTCATCGCCTTGGCGAAGGTGTAGTTGATGGTGTACTCAAGGCCATGGCTGGTGCGCTGGCGCAGGGACGTGAGTAGACCGTTGTAGTTCATCATCGCGCGAGACTCGGTTTCGAGCACATATCCGCCTGGGCCGACTCCGGGAAGATTCATGTACGGGGTGTTGAGCGAAGCAGGATATAGCGCGGGGTTGCCCTGGACCGTCGGCGAAAGCAAGGAATAGATGTCGTTCTGCGCCAGGGTCCAGCCATTCGGATTACCGTAATCCGCGAGGTGGTGCCCGGACTCACCGAGATAACTTGCGCTCAGAGAGAGCGTGTTCGTCAGGGCATATTCCGTGGTGAGGTTGTACTCGTGAATATAGGCAGGCTGCTGGTTCTGCGGCCAGATCGAATACACGGAGTTCGTGACGTCGTTGAACTGCGGGCTGAGGCCTCCCTGCACGGTAAACGGCGTACCGCCTGAGGTGGTCGTCGGTGGCGCTGCCGTGACGTTGCTGCCAACGGCGAAGGGTGGGCTTGAGGTCAGGCGCTGATTGAACGCGTCGCCTTCGAAGAAACTGGTCGCGCCGTAGCCGCCGCGAAGCACGAGTCGCGAAGCGGCCTGGTAGGCGAACCCGAAACGCGGCTGGATCTGGTTGTAAGTGGCGTTGTAGCAGGCCTTTGTTGGGCAAACGGTTGCGCCAGCGGCTGCGCCCGTAGGGACTGACCCTGCGTACTCCAACTGCGCCACTCCGCCGACCAGGATCACGTTGGCGGTCTTATTGTGGGCCTCGTGCCAGGGTTGGTCGAGTTCGTAACGGACCCCTAGATTGATGGTCAGCTTCGAGCTGACCTTCCAATCGTCTTGAAAGTATTCGGCGGTGCGCCATTGACGGTTTCCAATGATGCCAAGAGTCGACCCAAGCTGGGTGTTTTGAACGCGGTCAAGCACGAAATCAGCAGGACCGTATCCGGGGGCCGAATCCGTGCCGGGAGAGCTGGTGTATTGACCGTTATAGTTGAAAGTTCCCAGGAAGCCGAAGTTCGATGCATTGAGGTAGTTCTGCTGGTAGCGCGTCGCCTGGATGCCCATGGACAGCAGGTGCTGATGGAACTGCCAGGTCAGATTGTCGTAATAGTTGAAGGTGTTGTCGCGAAGAATCTGCGTATTGGCACTAGTCCCAACGTTGCCGGAGCCGAAGCTCTGCTGCGAGAAGCCGACATACTGCTGTGTGCCGAAAGGGATGCCCACAATCGAGTTCCCGCTTAATCCGAAGGCGCCACTGGGATCGGTGGGGATGCTGTTGTCCCACCGGACCCGCGTAAAGCCAAACCGGGCTTCATTGACGATGGCGCTCGAAAAGGTGTGAATCCAGCTTCCCCCGCTGAGTTTGGTCGGATAGACATTGGCAGATGGAAAAGAGACCCCAGTCAGGGCTGAGCTCCCATCGTAGGCGCGTCCCTGCGAGTAGAAGGCCGTGAACTTGTTGGACTGGCCAGGCGCGAAGTCGACCTTTACGTCGAACTGATTGTTGACGACGAAGTTCTTCTGCGGCCCCTGATAGTTGTTGTTCATCTTTCCGTCCGAAGGGGTGGTGTTCTCAACCGGATAGAGTTCCGGATGGGCGAAGAGATACGTGGCAACCGGATTCGTAATGGGGACCTGGTTATTGACGTAGGGTGCGAAGTTGTTTTGCGAGTCGTACAGCTGGATCGGCTGGAACTCTTGCGAGCCATCGATGACCGGAGGATTCAAAAGCGCACTGAAGTCACCCTTGCGAAAGGCAGAGGGGATGACACTCGTAAGGCCTGAGCCGCCGGTATGTTTGCGGACGCCCTTGTAGTCGCCAAAGAAGAAGAGTTTGTCGTGGCCGTTGAACAAGTGAGGGATGACGACAGGTCCCCCAATGGTCCCGCCGAATTGAGTCTGGGTATAGGGATTTCTGGCTACGATCGGAGCTGCGTGTTTATTGCCCCAGGTGTTGGCGTTGAGCTGGTCGTTTTGCAGGTAAGCGAATGCCGAGCCGTGCAGCTGGTTGGTACCGGACTTGAAGAGAGCGACGACAGCTCCGCCATTTGCGTTTCCGTAGGTCGCGGGTGCGTTCGAGGAGATGACACGAACTTCTCCAAGGGCCTCGACGGCGGGGTTGTAGGCGATCAGGTTGTTCTGGCCTTCGTTGTTGTCCGCACCTTCCAGGGTGTAGTTGTTTGCCTGGCCGCGGTTGCCATTGATGGACGGCGTTCCGCTGTTGAAGTTTTCACGCTCGATCGCATTGTTGCCTGTGAAGCCTTGCGGACTGGTTGCTACCGCTCCGGGCTGGAAGATGGTCACTTCGGAGAAGTTGCCACCGTTCAAGGGAAGATTCGCGAGTTGCGTCGCCGTAAAGGTGGTTGCAAGGGTTGCGTCGGTGGTGTCGAGAATGGGAGCAACTTCGGTGGTCACATCGACTTTAGTAGTCGCACCGATGCCGAGCTTCTCATTGAACTCTGCCGTCTGATTGACTTCGAGAGTAAAGACCTCGGTGGTCAGCGGGCCGAATCCGGTCGCTACGATAGTTACTCGATACTGGCCGATAGGAAGGAAACGGACCGTGTAAACGCCGCTTCCGTTCGTTGTCGTGGAAGTCTTGATACCCGTGGAGATATTTTCCACGGTCACTTCGGCCTTCGGTATGCTCGCGCCGGTTGAGTCAGTGACCTGTCCGGTAACGGAGCCGGTGACGGTCTGGGCTTCATTTGTCATCGGACAAAGGAACGCCGCTACCATCAGGCAGGACAGAAGGACTGAGGTTCGTAGAGTGCGTAGGTTCATGACTGGCTCTCCTGAAATTCCTGATTTGGCTCGCGGCCGAGATCTCTAGTGCGCATACGGCTGATGGAACAAAACGCCGGTGCTGCCTGTTTTGGGTTCGTGAAGGCGAGGATATGAAGAGATTCATCGAATGTCAACAAACATTTTCATATTTCTGCAATCCTAAGGTTTTTTTGGACAAGTTTTTGCAATGTTTGCTCGAAGACTAACCTTTACCGCAGGCCACCGCGAAGACGATCGCTGACCTTCACGTAGCATGGTTCCGAAGGAGATTCACAAGGAAATGACGGCAACGAAACAGGATCGGGCAACGCAGATACTCCATTTGCTGCTTCAGAAAGGCAAGGGCAGCGTCGAGGAGCTGGCGCTCGCAGTGGACGCGTCGCCAGCCAGCGTCCGGCGTGATCTGATCAAACTGGAAGAGCGGGGCCTGGTAAATCGCAGGCACGGCGGAGCCGAGGTCGCCGGAAAGATGGCCTACGAGCCGTTCCGCTTCGACGCGGCCTTCCCATTGCGTGAGGAGCGATTCGCGGACGAGAAGCGGCAAATCGCCCTCTCTGCCGCGGCGATGGTCGCCGATGGAGACACCATCGCGCTCTCACCTGGCACGACGACAACCCAGGTCGCCCGCAGCCTGCGGCATCGTGAAGGGATCCACATTGTGACCAGCGCGGTGAATATTGGAATGGAGCTATCGAGCCTCCCCAACCTTCGGATAACCCTGACCGGGGGCGCGATCCGCTGGCCGGGATCGTTCTCCATGGTCGGAGCGACCGCCTTCGATTCGCTGCAGCGGCTCTTCTTCGACAAGCTCTTTCTCGGTGCCTGCGGCGTTCATCCAAAGCACGGAATCACCGTCATTGAGTCGGACGAGGCGTTGATCCTGAACGAGATGGTGAAACACGCGAAGCAGGTGGTGGTGGTTGCCGATTCGAGCAAGATTGGCATGATCTCGGCGATGCAGGTATGCCCCATTGAACAGGTCCATTGCATTATCACGGACAGCAGTGCGGAACCCGGGATGCTGGAACTCTTCGAGCGCCAGGGAGTCAACGTCGCCCTCGTTTAGGCCCGGTCTTCGCATCTCGCCCCACGCTTCTTTTCGGGGGCTGAAAACCGCTCGCGTGCCAGGAATCCACGCGCAACACGGAGTGACCCTCTCGCATCAGACGGCGTGAAGAGAGGGAATATGGCCACTACTAGCGACATATACACACTTCAGGATCCCACCACACAATATCCGCAACCGAAGTTCAAGCACCAGCCCCAGAACGTCCCCGGCCTTGACGGCAAGATGACCCCCAAGGCTGACCACGGCGAGACCAGCTACATCGGCCACGGTCGCCTTCGCGACCGCAAGGCGCTCGTGACCGGCGGCGACTCAGGAATCGGACGCGCGGCGGCGATCGCCTTCGCGCGCGAGGGTACCGACGTTGCGATCAATTACCTTCCCAGTGAGGAGTCCGACGCGAAAGAGGTGATCGCCCTTATCGAAGCCGAGGGCCGCAAGGCATTCGCTCTACCGGGCGATCTCTCCGATGAGAGGTTCTGCCGCAAACTCATCAGGGACGCTCATAGGCATCTGGGCGGACTGGATATTCTTGCAGCCGTAGCTGGCAAGCAGCACGCAGTCGACAAGATCGCCGACATCACGACGGAGCAGTTTGAACAGACCTACCGCGTAAATGTAACGGCGCTCTTCTGGCTCTGTCAGGAGGCCCTGCCGCTGATGCCTCCGGGAGGGTCCATCATCACAACCGCCTCGATCCAGGCGACACATCCCAGCCCAAGCCTGCTCGACTACGCTCCCACGAAGGCGGCGATCCTTGCCTTCACGCGAGCCTTGGCCCGCCAGGTCGCCGAGGATGGCATTCGTGTGAACTGTGTAGCTCCCGGTCCGGTGTGGACTCCGCTGCAAACCAGCGGCGGTCAGCCGGATAAAAAGATCCCCGAATTCGGCTCTGAAACTCCGATGAAAAGGCCCGGTCAGCCAGTAGAGATGGCACCACTTTACGTGTTGCTTGCGTCGCAGGAATCGAGCTACGTAACAGGGGAAGTTTACGGGGCTACAGGTGGACTGGAAATTTCGTAATTCGCAGGTCAGCGAGGCAACGGCCAGCGCGATTTTCTTCCGCTGGCCGCTCGCGTGGGGCGAACTAGCGACTATGTCTCGCCCTGGTTCGCGGCTTGTAAGATCGAAGCATGTCAATATCCGCCGAGGAACGCGCAAAAAAGATCAAAGTTATCGTCTTCGATGTAGACGGCGTCCTGACAGATGGCCAGATCTTCGTCCTTCCTGAAACCTCCAGCGCCGACGCCAAAGGCATCGAGTTCAAGGGCTTCGCCGCGCACGACGGCCTGGGTATCTCGCTTGCTCGGCTAGGCGGCCTGCGCATCGGCATCATCACCAAGCGCCGCTCACGCACTGTCGCAATCCGCGCTAATGATCTCAAAGTGGAGTTCACCTATCAGGGGCAGGCGCACAAGCTGGCCGCCGCTGAAGAGATTGTTGCCAAGACAGGCATCGCGATGGAGGAGCTCGCATACGTTGGCGACGACATCGTCGACTTTCCCGTGATGCGGATCTGCGGCCTCGCTATTGCGACCGCAAACGCCAGACCCCAGGTGAAAGCGATGGCTCACTATGTCACGCCAAATGGCGGAGGCCATGGTGCAGGTCGCGATGCGATCGACTTCATCTTGACGGCGCAAGGCTCACTCGATCGCGTGATTGAGGAGTATCTGGACGCGGAGAATCCATCCGCTGCAGCCGCAGATGTCGGCAATGGCGGAATGTAGTTCTAAATTTCGCGGCGAATAAAGGACGAAGACCCGCGCTACAATAGCGCATGGAAACTCCAGCCAGTCTCGCCTGGGCGCATCCGGTGGTTGCGGAGTGGTTCCTCGCGAAGTTCGGCTCGCCCACTGAGCCGCAGATCGAAGGCTGGCCCAGCATCGACAGCGGTGATCTGACGCTGATCTCCGCGCCAACTGGTTCAGGAAAGACCCTGGCGGCGTTCCTGGTCGCGATCGATACGCTGTTGCGTCAGGCAATCGACGGAGCTTTGCCGCCACAGACGCAGGTCATCTACATCTCGCCCTTGAAGGCGCTCTCGAACGACGTGCAGAAGAACCTTGACCTGCCTTTGCGTGAGATTCAGCAACTTGCCATGCAGCGCGGCTATCTTTGCCCGCAGATCCGCACCGGCGTCCGCACCGGCGACACGCCGACGAAGGACCGGGCCGCCATGTTGCGCAACCCGCCGCACATCCTGGTGACGACGCCCGAGTCGCTCTATCTTCTGCTGACCGCGAGCAAGTCGCGAGAGCATCTGCGCCATGTCCGGACGGTTATCGTCGATGAGATTCACGCCATCGCGGACGATAAACGCGGTGCTCACCTGGCGTTGTCGCTGGAGCGGCTGGACGCGCTGGTGATGGGCGAGAACAGGCTGTCTCCGGGCGCGTATCTCACCGGGCGGAGCACGCCTCCGCAGCGCATCGGCATCTCCGCGACGCAGAATCCTATCGAGCTGGTTGCGCAGTTTCTTGTCGGATGTGATGCATCCCGCAAGCCAGCCAAGATCATCCAGGTCGGGCAGCGGCGGCATCTTGACCTTGCCATCGAGGTGCCGAGCGATGAGCTCAGCTCCGTCACGACGAACGGTATGTGGAGCGAGATCTTCGACAGACTCGCCGCCCATGCGAACAACCACCGCTCCACGCTAGTCTTCGTGAACACGCGCCGGCTGGTGGAGAAGATCGCCTTCTCCCTCGCCGAACGGCTTGGCGCGGAGCACGTCGCAGCGCACCATGGATCGCTCTCGCGCGACCTCCGGCTCGACGCCGAGCAACGCCTGAAGGCTGGTGAGATCAAGATCCTTGTCGCAACGGCGTCGTTGGAACTCGGCATCGACATTGGCGATATCGACCTCGTCTGCCAGATCAACAGCACGCGGGCAGTTGCGGTGGCGATGCAGCGCGTGGGACGCGCGGGCCACTGGCGCGGAGCGATTCCCAAGGGCCGCTTCTTCGCCACCACGCGCGACGATCTTCTGGAACAGGCAGCGCTGATTGAGAAGATGCGAGCGGGAGAGTTGGACAGACTCGAAATTCCCGAGCAGCCCATCGACGTGTTGATGCAGCAGATCGTCGCCTGTTGCGGTGCGGAGTCGTGGGAGGAAGACACGCTCTTCAATGTCATGCGGCGAGCCTATCCATACCGCAACCTCACCCGCGAGCGCTTCGACGAGATCATAACCCTGCTGAACACGGGCATCGAAGCGAGTCGAGGCCGCTACGGAGCGTATCTGCTGCGCGATGGCGTGCAGCATCAGCTTCACCCCCGTCGCGGCGCTCGTATGACCGCCATCGCGAACGGCGGCGCAATCCCCGACACGGCTTTGTTCAACGTGATCTTGCAACCGGAAGGGATACAAATTGCCACGCTCGACGAGCACTTCGCCGTCGACTCATCACCCGGCGACGTAGTCTTGCTTGGCAACACAAGCTGGCGCATCCAGCGCGTGGAGGCCGCCGGGCGAGTGCTTGTCGAAGACGCCCACGGAGCTCCTCCCAACCTTCCCTTCTGGTTCGGTGAAGCTCCGCAGCGTACCGCTGTTCTCTGCGATGGCGTGGGTGAACTTCGCGAGAAGATCTCCGCGATGACGCCGAATGTGCCGCCCGGATTCATCTCTCCCGTGCAGCCAGAGGTCGCAGCGGCCATCGATTGGCTACAGGAACAATGCGGCATCTGCGAAAGTGGTGCGCTGCAACTCGTCGCCTACATCGTCACCGGCCGTGCGGTGCTGGGTGCAGTGCCGTCGAAGACCACCATCATCGCGGAACGCTTCTTTGACGAAGGCGGAGGCATGCAGTTGATCCTGCATGCACCCTTCGGCGGCCGCATCAACAAGGCATGGGGACTGGCACTGCGCAAGCGCTTCTGCCGAGGCTTCAACTTCGAGCTGCAGGCAGCGGCGACCGACAACGGCATCAACATCTCGCTTGCGGAGCAGCACAGTTTTCCGCTTGCCGATGTCTTCCAGTTCCTTACGGAGCACACCGCGAAGGAGTTGCTGGAACAGGCTGCGATCGCCTCTCCCATCTTCAAGACGCGCTGGCGCTGGGCTGCGGGCCGTTCTCTGCAAATGCTTCGCATGTCGAAGGGCAAGCGCATTGCGCCGCAGGTGCAGCGCACGCGCTCCGAAGATCTGCTGGCAAGCGTCTTTCCCCAGGCTGCTGCGTGCTTTGAGACCATCGTCGGCGACATCCAGATTCCCGCACACCCACTAGTCGATGAGGTGATGAAGGACGTTCTGCAGGAGGCGATGGACCTCGAAGGTCTGATCGAGGTGCTGAAGGGTATCAAGGATGGAAGCATCCGCTGCCTCGCCGTCGACACGACCGTTCCATCGCAGTTCGCGCATGAGCTACTGAACGCGAATCCCTACGCGTATCTTGATGAGGCCGGCCTTGAAGAGCGTCGCGCCCGTGCGGTTTCGCTGGGACGTGGCGTGCCGGACAGCATCTTGCAAGAGGCAGGGCGGCTGGACCAGGCCGCCATCGACGCGGTACGTCGCGAGTGCTGGCCCGATCTTCGAGACGAACACGAGTTGCATGACCTGCTGCAGTCTGTCGTCGCTCTGCCGCTATCGATTTTGGATCAACCCGAAGCCCGGCACTGGCCGGTCTTCTACGAGCGTCTGCTGCATGCAGGGCGCGCCTCGACCATGGATTGTGCTGGCGCGCCATGCTGGGTCGCGACGGAGCGCATCGCGGATGTTGGCGTATTGT
This sequence comes from Granulicella aggregans, assembly GCF_025685565.1. Taxonomy (NCBI): domain Bacteria; kingdom Pseudomonadati; phylum Acidobacteriota; class Terriglobia; order Terriglobales; family Acidobacteriaceae; genus Granulicella; species Granulicella aggregans. The sequence continues at coordinate 914,284 of NZ_JAGSYE010000003.1, read as the reverse complement.
GGGGTGATTTAGATAAAGCTCCTCAGAGAGTCACAAAAGAATCAGCACTCAAACAATGTGTTCAAGGTTGGTTACAAATTCTCGGGCCGGTCACGGCAGCAGCTTTTGCCACGTTTTTAAGGGTAGAGGCAGCGGATGTCTTCAAGGCGTTTCTCGCCATGGAGATGCAGGGACTGCTGATGCGTGGTGTCTTTGAGAATGCAAAGACAGAGGAAGATCACGCTATCGAGTGGTGCGAACGCCGCATCCTGCAGCGGATCCATCGGCTGACCGTAGGAAAGAAGCGCAAACAGATTGAAGCGGTGGTGCCGGCAGTCTATATGGATTGGCTGCTGCGCTGGCAGCATCTCGCGCCGCAGACACAGCTCTCCGGCGAGGAGGGCGTGCTCGATGCGCTGCGTCAGCTTGAGGGCTTTGAAGCGCCGGCGGTGGAATGGGAGCGGACGCTGCTTCCTGCGCGCATCGCCACGTACGATCCGCGCTGGCTCGATTCACTGTGCCTTTCGGGGGCAGTGGGATGGGGACGCATCTCGCCGCATCCAGCGTGGTCCGAAGGAGATGGCGCCGCGCCGCGCCGCGTGATTCCAACCAACGCCGCTCCGATCACCTTTTATATGCGGGAGACCGCCGATTGGCTGCCGCATGCTCTTGCAGAACAATGCGTCGATGAGTCGAAACTCGCCGCCGCGCTCAGCCCGGAGGCGGTGCAGGTTCGTGCCCTCTTGCAACAGCGCGGGGCCTGTTTCGCCAATGATATCCAACGGATCTCCGGGCTGACTCGCCCTCAGACCCAGCAGGCATTGTGGGAGTTAGCAACCGCGGGCCTCGCCGCGGCGGATGGCTTCGATCAACTGCGCGCGATGATGGACCCTCGCCGCAAACACGTCGCAAGTTCATCCGAAAAGAAGACACGCAGTTCTGCAGGCCGCTGGTCTCTGCTCTCGGGAGAGGTACAAGACGCTCCAACAAGAGCAGAGCGGGCGCGTCGGACCGACCAGGCGCATGAGTCCGCTGCGAAGATGCTGCTGGCCCGCTACGGCGTGCTCTTTCGCGATCTGCTGATACGCGAATCGAACGCTCCGAAGTGGCGCGATCTGCTCGGAATCCTGCGCCGCCTTGAGGCTCGCGGCGAGATTCGCGGCGGTCGCTTCGTCAGCGGATTTGGCGGCGAACAGTTTGCGTTGCCCGAGGCTGTCGAGTCTTTGCGTCTCTCCCGCGCTACTACGGATGCCGCCGATATCCTTGTTGCTGCGGCGGATCCGATGAACCTTGCCGGAATCGTCGTGCCCGGCGAACGCGTCTCAGCCGTGCCGGGCAAATCTGTGAGCTATCGCAAGGGTGCTGTCATCTGCGACGAGACGGCAGGCAGCACCCCGAGCAGCAGCCAGCCGCGACGGGCTTCCATCTTCCGCAGCGAACTTCCACTGTTACCGAAACCGGTCGTGGAGCAAACCCTCCCAGGACTGTTCTCTCTATGAACGATCCCGAAGCATCTACTTCAAAGGTTGCCGACACCGATGCGGCAGAGCTATCTCCGGAAGACTTCTACTTCGAAGGCCCATACATGGTCTTCACCGCTGCCTATCACCTGAAGCGCGGATACTGCTGCAACTCCGATTGCCGTCACTGTCCCTATAAGTAGCCACGCACTTAGCGTGCAGGCGCGACCGGAGCCCCGGCCGGTGGAAGCGCTGCGGCGACGCTGCTACGCGCGATCCGGCTGTCGCGCAGTGATTTGGCGACCATAAGAAGACTCACGACGCGGGGATCTTTCACATAGCGTGCAAGATCGTAATCCTTTGCCATCTCGCCCTGAACATCGAAGCCAGCCTCTGCCGCCGTTTCGAGCGAGTGCAACATCTCCGGCTCATTGTGTAGCCGCGCGTAGACCTTCGCCATCTGGAAACAGAAGTTGGCCCGGTCGCCTGTCGTAATCATGTGCAGCGACGAGCCATTCGAGGCGGTCCGCTGAAAGATATCCGGGTCGAGCTTGAGCGCCAGCGTCAGCTCCGATTTGGCAGATGACACATCCTTCGCCTCGATATAGGCAATGCCAAGATTGGAGTGTGAGACCGCCGACTTCTTATTCAGTTTAATTGCGTGCTTGTAACTGCGAATCGCCGCCGGAAAGTCGTGGTCCATGAACTGTACTGCACCCAGGTTGTTCCACGATTGTGTATCGCCATGCTTAACCTTAACGGCCTGCTGAAAGTACGCCCGAGCGAGGGTCTCGTTTCCCATTTCGAGCTGCGTGACCCCAATCTTGTTCAGCAGAACTCCGGAATCGCCCCCGCGTTTCTGCGCATACCCGTAGTAGTCGAGGGCGTCTTCCAGAAATTTGCGGATACGCAGCAGATCTCCCTGCATCTCGAGCTCTGCCGCGCTGGCGGTTGAAGGATTGGGCAGATGCGGTTCGACCAGCTTCCACTCTGGCGTAGAGTGCCTCATCGCGCTCTCTGGATCGCCGGCAGCGTCAGGCGCGTGCGCGGAGACGGGAATTCCGGTCTGGCCGGTGAAGGTGAAGGAAGATGCGAGGAGGGACAAAACGGAGAGAAGGCGGATTGGCAGCGTACATATCATGAGAATCCCCCAGGGGAAACTTGGGAAGGATTCTCTGCCCCCATGATGCGCGTGTCAAGCGACTATTGCGCTGGTGGCGTTACCTGTCCTGCGGTATTGGGAACTCCGATTGGTATCGATGCGGGAGCGGGCTGGGGCGTACCTGGCACAGCCGCATTCGGTTTGATCAATAGCGCGGTGCGCGGAAAGGTGAAGCTGCCGCCCGCATCGTCGATCACGTTCACCTGGCAGATATAGTTGCCGGGGGCCAGTTGCGCCAGCGCGACATCGAACTGAAACTCCACCGCATTGCGGTCAGCGACGTTCACAGCCTTCGCTTCGATCAGCGGCGTCTCATAGACCTTCACGCCGCCAGAGAGAAATTCAATGCTGGTAAAGACATGGACCGGCCCCGTCTCACGCCGGTTGAGCCCTTTAGGCGTTGGTGCGGCGGTGGGTTCGGAGCCGGGCTTGACACGAGTTGGATCGTAGATCTCATAGAGAAAGTAGAGGTGTTGGTCTGGTCGGAAGACATGCGCGAGGTTCGGAATGAACTCGAAGCCGTCGCGAATCAGCGGGCTTACCGCTCTTTTGTCCGTGTTCGGCGTGCGTTGGCTGGCAAGAACGACGGAGCTGAGCTTGATCGGAACCTTCTTCAGGTCCGGAACCTGAAGGTCAGTCTCGAAGCTGCCCATCGCTCCGGTCTGATTCTCACGCACCACAAACTTCAGGTGATACCGCCCGGGAGCGAGCGTGAAGCCGGTGGAGTACTGGATGTTCTTCCGCTGCACCTGCTGAGCCTGGTCGAGCGCAAGCTTCACCGTCTCTCTCGCGTTGCCGACGATGATTCCTTGCGCATTCTTGACCTGCCCAATAATGTCGAGTGTCGCCTTATCGCGGTCGCCGTTCTTGATGAAGGGAATCTGCGAGCCCGGCACGATCAGCGAGACCGGGACAAAGAACTCGTTGTTCTCCACGCGGAAGTAGAGTGCCTGCAGGTAGAGCGAGACATCGGTCGCAGGAAGATCGCTGCGCAGCTGCTCGGTAAGTTGCAGCTCGCGGTCTTCGGTCTTCGCGTGCTGGAAGTCGGCCTGGGCATAGTAGCCCGGGCGATAGTCGAGCTTCGCGTCCTTCAAGTCGGGGCGGTTCAGCTTTACCGTAAGGTGCCGGAAGCGGCCATCTCTTGCGGGGTCCGTTGAGCGGAAGCCGAGGATGTAATAAGCCTCGGTGTCGTGCTGGATCTGCTGGAAGGCCGGCGCGAAGTCGTTCGAGTCGAAGAAGGCTTTGCCGCCGGTGTCAGCGGCGATCGTGCCGAGCGTCTCCTGCGATGCGAAGTTGGCGGCGAGGCCGCTTTGCATGGCCGCGCTGCTATAAGCACCCGTGCCGCGCAGGCTTCCGGTGCTGGCATTGCCGACCGGAGGGATCGCCTCGAGACCGCGCGCGTCCACGCTGTAGATGGCCATGTTGGCCTTCACCGCTTCGTTGGTGGCCGCCCGCATCGAGGCCTGGTTCTCGATGCCATTGCGTGTCAGGCCGCCGGAGAAGTAGAGCAGGCTTTTGCGCTGGTCTACGTGGCCTAGAGACCGGGCGATATCGCGGATCGCGTAGAGCTCGCGGTCGGTGTTCAGGCTGTTGTACTCGGTGTCGTCCGCGGTGTAGCTGGAGGCGTCATCCGCCGTTCCATCGGATGAACCGGTCGCCCCATTTGCAAATCCGCCGCCCTCGGAGCCGTTGTAGCGGCCGACTCCGTGAATCAGCGCCGTCTTATCCGCGGTGAAGTCCTGATCGACCTTCAGCGTCGTGTCGAGGCTGACCAGCGCGACCAGGTCGGCGGGCTGCATTTTCTTATTGATATAGTCCTTCGCAGCGTCGACGGCACGGTCGATATCTTCCGGCTGCATGCTGCTCAGGTCGAAGAAGATCACGATCAGCCGATGGTCGCGAAGCTCATCCTTGTTGGCGGCAAAGTTGTTGTTCAGCAGGTCGGCGATCGTGGCTTTACCGGCGACCGTACCCTTCTCCTTCAGCGCGACCGCTTCATCGGAGTTCTGGTAGTCGAAGCTGACGATCTTCTGCGGCTTCTTGTCTTCCAGGATGAGGAAGTCCGAGGCCTTCAGCCCCTTCACCACCTCGCCGGTCTTCTTATCGCGGACGACGATGTTCGTCAGAACAATATTCGACTCAACCTTCATGGTGTATGCGCCGGAGCCGCTCGGCTGCTGTGAGAACGCTACGACAGGTGAGAGCGCAAGCGCTGCGACGAGGATTGCCGCAATGATGCCTCGCGCGTGAAGGGCAGGGAGCAAGATCGAGTTCAAGGTCGGTGTCTTCATTAGAACCGGTACCTCGCGACGAAGGTCAGTGAACGCGTTGACGCGACCGACGAGACCTGGCCGAAGGTCGGCGAATTCAGCGTCGTGTTGATGCCGGAGTATTGAATCGTGTTGAAGACGTTGTTGGCCTGGAGGCGCATCTCGAAGGATCGGGTGCTGCCTAGTTGCAGCGTGCGCGAGAGGGAGGAGTTTATCGAGACGACGCCGGGGCCTTCGATGGAGTTGCGCGATGCGTCGCCGTAGGTGCCATCGGCGGGCTTGGAGAAGGCGGCAGGATTGAACCAGCTTGAAAAAGTCTGTGCGCCGGATATAGGCACGGCGAAGTTGCGGTTGGCGCGTTCGGACCCGCTGACGCCGGTGGCGATCTCCTGCACCGAATTGACGAAGTTCGGGGTGTAATAGCTGCCGGTCTGGAAGGCGTAGTTGCCGCTGATCGACCAACCGTCGAGCGTCTTGGACCAGAATCCGCCCGCCGCAAGGAAGGCGCGGTTGGGGCCGAAGGGAAGCTCAAAGACCCAGTTGCCGCTGACCTGGTGGCGAATGTCAAAGGAGCTGTTGCCTTCTTCCGCTCTTAGATTGTTGGGATCTTGGGCGACGACGGAGCTGCTGCCGCCGATGGAAGAGGCATCGTCGATCGAGTGGCCGTAGAGATAGCTCGCCTGGATCGCGATGCCCTTCTGCAACTGCTTGCGGACGTTCACGGTGAGGCCGTTGAAGCGGGAGTAGCCTAGGGAGTCTTCATAGTTGAAGGCCTGCACATTAGGGTTGAGCAGACCTGTTGCTGTGCGATTGGGTGCGCGGAGAATGTCGAGCTCGCCGCCCTTCGAGCCGTTGTAGCCGATGTTCGCGACGATCAGAAGCGGCAGTCTTTTTTGGATATCCACGTTCCAGATTTGGACGTGGCCGAGCCTGTAATCTTTGTTGGCGGAGAAATTGTTCTGCACCGTCGCGGTCGAGCAGCCGTAGGCATTCGCCAGGTCCAAAACGCCGCAGCCCTGCGAGTTCGCGATGTTGGTCTGCGTGATTGCAAACGGGGGCTGGAAGGCGAGCTGCGAGGCGATCGTCGCATACTGGCCGGTGTTGAAGTTCAGGCCGTATCCACCACGAACCGTCATCTGCTTCGTCAGCGCGGGAAGGAAGTTCTCTGGCGGCCGATAGGCAAAGCCAAATCGTGGCGAATAGAGATCTCGGTCCGGATTCACGAGGGAACGCGGGAAGTTCCCGCTATAGGTGCCCTTTTGGTCCGGTTGGACCGCCTCGATCGCTGTGAAGTCCGCATTGTGATCGAGGTTCACGAGCCGGTTGTACTTCTCGAAATAGGGCGAGAAGTACTCATAGCGCAGGCCGAAGTTCAGCGTCAGGCTGGGCAGAGCGCGCCAGTCGTCCTGCGCATACCAGTCGAAGACATTAGCGCGGAGGTAGGTCTTGAAGGCCCCTGCCTGGATCGCCGATTGTTGCGGCAGGCCAAGCAGAAAGTCGGCAAAGCCGGATCCGGTTGGCGTGGTAGGACATGTCACGGTATCCGAGGCGACGCACTGCGTGGCGTATCCCGAGAACGTGAGCGTGCCGAGGGCATTGGTGCCGCCGATCGAGTCCGCATGAACTCGGCGGATATCGAACCCGTAGCGCATGTTGTGCTTCTTGTGGTTCCAAGCGACAAAGTCCGAGAAGGAGATCGTCTGGTTTACCTTATCGCTCGGCGTCGAGACGTTGATGCCCGTGAAGCCGGTGAACGAGAGCGACGGCAATCCGTAGTAGATGCCAGGGTCCGCGCCGATGACCGGCTTTGGAATGGTCACACCGGCCGCATCGATCGGGTCACTGCCATGGTTGGTGAAGTAGTTCGTAGCCACCGTGTGAGTGCGGTTCCAGTTCAGCGAAGCGTTGTTGCGGAGGCGACCATAGCTAATGGTGTAGCCGCCGGTCACGCCGTAGCTGTCGCTCTCACTCGATCCGCCGAAGGGGAGAAAGATGTTGCGGCTGTCGCTTGCGGAGTGGCTGTAGCTGCCATTGAAGTTGATGTTCTGCGAGAGCGTCGGCTTCGCATTTGAGTTGCCGCCGCTCCGCCGGCCGCCTCCGCCGCCAAATCCCCCGAAGGGGTTCGAGGCGTTCTGACCGAAGTTCCGCACGTAACGCAGCGACGCCGTGTCGCGGTTCGAGCCTGCGTTCGTAATCGTCTGGTAGTTGTAATTCTGCGTGCCGGTGTCGGGGATGTTCGGCGCGGGATAAAAGGACAGAAGATTCAGCGCGACCGGGGAGAGCGCCAGTCCGGCCTGCGTCAGATTGTTGTTGGGGATCGGCACCATGTTTGCGCCTGCAGTACCCACGGGATAATAAAGCTGGACCGGAACCGTTGTGCCGCCGCTGGTCTGGGTCAGGCCGGAGAAGTCTCCCGAGCGTTCAGCGACGGTTGGCACGGTCCCATAGAAATTTTGGGGCGTGATGTTGCGCTGACCCGTCACGCTGACAAAGAAGAACTGCTTGCTGCTCCCTTTCATCACGTGGGGGATCGATGGCGACCCCGAAAAGGTAATCCCGAAGCTATTCTGCGCGCCGCCAAGATTCGGCGTCGGCGCACCCGTCAGCGAATAGGGAATCGCGTTCAGCCCGTTGTAAGCGCCCTGGTAGTAGATGGTCCCGTGGGGTTGGCTTGGGTTGAAGTTACGGAACCCTCCTCCTCCTCCGCGACCTCCTCTGCCGCCACCACCGCCTGGGCCACCGCCGAATCCGCCGGGACCACCCGCCATGATGCCGCCCAACATTCCGGCGACGGCGTTGATCACGTCGCCGTTGGCTCCGCCTTGGCGCTGCGCCTGCTGCATGGCGTCCTGAATGCGTTGCCGGATGTCGTCCTCGCTGATGCCCGCCAGCCCGTTGGTCTGCCCCACGGCTCCCGATACGGTCACGGAGTCACTCCCCGCAGCGTCGCCCGTGGCGGCGGATGGAAGCGCGGCACCGGCGTTCCCGATTCCGCTGCTGGCGTCAGATGTATCCGTTGCTCCGCGCTGGACGTTCAGGCTCTGCAACCCTCGCACGATCGCACCGCTGACGGTTGCCGTCTGCGACGCTTGTGCCGCCTGCCGTGACGCCAGCTGCATGGCGAAATCAGCTACCTGCGTTGGCTTGCCGCCATTGAGGCTCTCCGCGTTGACCAACACCTCCTGGGTCACCGACGCAAAGGCCGCAAGCTCAGCACGGACAACATACCGGCCATTCTTCGGGATAGACATCGAAAACGCGCCGGTGATGTCCGTGGTGGTCGCGTACTTCTTTCCGGTAAGCGTATTGGTCGCGGTCACGGCAACACCGGGAAGCGGAATCGCCCCACTCTTCACCGTTCCGGAGATGGTTCCACCTTGAGCAACGGCAGACGTCACGGGCTTTGCTTGAGATGCTTCCGGGGCCGCTGGAGTCTGCCCGAGTCCCGTCATTGTGAGGCTCGGCACACACATGAGCAGGAAGGTCGCCGTAGTGACGGGCAGCGCACTCCGGCGGTTCTTTGGTGGAGACGTTTTAGGGGATGGTCGCATCAGTGCGGGTCTGCCCCTGGAGGTGCCTGATCCGGAGCACCCGCTGATCCATCGGGACGCTTGCGGCGGCCCATCGAAGCAGCGTCGATGACGGTAAGCTGCGTCGGAACGAAGACTCCACTCTTCAGCGCTCCGGGCCCGACAATTGTGTCGCCAACCTTTACGTCGGCCAGCGTGATGCTCTCGCCACCGGCAGGAGGGCCGCCAGACCGGACGGATGCGTCGCCGCCCCCAGCAAAGGCGTCCGCGCTGCCATCGCCGCGCATCGCCATGCCTGCCCTGCGTCCCCCGCGTTTGAAGGACGTTCCTTCATCAACAGTGATCTTTTGCGTCACCCCATCCTGGCGATGGATCGTCAGTTCAAGCTCGTCGATCGCTGTCACCTTGCCGCTGATGTAGGTCTTGCCCATGTCCTCGCGCATCTTCTTAACCTGCGCGGCGTCGACCACGAAGATAGCAGCGGCGTGGATCGTCTTCGCCTGTGCGTCCAGGACGCCCATCGCTCCGACGCCGTCGCCAACGTGGATGTCGGCAAACTTCACCGGCTGGCGCTCCTTCATCAGGCGGGTGTTCGTCGTCACGGCGACCTGAAAGATCTCGCCGGCATCGGTCTTGACCGAAAGCTGTTCCCCGGCGACGGCGGTTACAGTTCCGCGCACCAAGCGCCCCTGCGCACCCATCGCGAAGGCCCCATCGTCAGGCGGCCCCTGCTGCGCCTGCAGCGCTGGCACTCCCAGCAGCAACGCCAGGCCAATTGCGGCTACGCGAGATGCCTTCGTTGCTGCGTCGCGTTTGGGAGTTCTCCACGTCGTGGTAAAGCAGATCAAATCTCTGGTTTGCATAGTGCTTGCTTTCCTATGCCTGTGTAGACGTTCGGAGCGAATGAAAGACTCCCCCGGGGTTGCATCGCTACGCCAATTAATTCCGGCTCGCGGGCTGAGCGAATCCGCCACCCGGACAACGAGACGACTGGTAAACTCCGGCAATGCACGATGTAGCGAAGCACTCCCATGTTGAAGGCCACTTCCAATCCTCTGAAGCTGTTCGAGATGTGGTGATTGGACTTTCTGACGGACTAACCGTGCCGTTCGCCCTGGCCGCAGGTCTGTCAGGAGCGGTAGGTACATCCTCGGTGGGCGGACACAGCCCGACGAGTATTGTCGTCCTCGCCGGACTCGCCGAGATCGCCGCCGGCTCGATCGCAATGGGCCTTGGGGGCTACCTCGCCGCGCGCGGAGATGTCGAGCACTACGCGTCCGAGCTGAAGCGAGAGGAGCGCGAGATCGTGGAGCGCGTCCACGACGAGGAAGAGGAGATATACGAGATCTTCGAGCAGTACTCGGTTGATCGAGAGGCGGCCACGCCCGTTCTCGAGGCCCTCAAGCGCAATCCGAAGGCCTGGGTCGACTTCATGATGCGCTTCGAGCTGGGGTTGGAGGAGCCTGCGGCAAACCGCGCCCATCGCTCGGCCCTTACCATCGCTGCTTCCTATATTGCCGGTGGATTTGTTCCGCTGCTTCCGTATATGTTTGTGGCCAGCAATCTTGTTGCGCTGGAGTTCTCTGTTCTGATCACCCTGCTCGCCCTCACGCTCTTTGGGGCGCTCAAGGGGAGGCTGGTCGGCACGGGAGCCTTCCGGAGCGCGCTGCAGACTGTAAGTATCGGCGGAGTTGCGGCTGCTGCGGCGTATGGTCTGGCGCGTCTGTTGAATTCTGCCCACTGAAGTTGAATTTTGCAGGATAATTTTGAGGCCGTCGCATCGGTCCCGAGCATCAGATTGCAGAACCAACATTGATCGCGCCTCCTGCATCCCATACCCGGTAACGTGGAGACCTCCCGCATGATGACCGCCGTCGAACCCTCCGTCTCGAATCTATTGCAGCGATTCGGCATCGTCCGCGCCGCCACGATGAAGCTGATCGAGCCTCTGACTTCCGAGGACCTGATGGTGCAATCCAGCCCAGACGCGAGCCCGGTCAAGTGGCACCTGGCACACACCAGCTGGTTCTTCGAAACGTTCGTCCTACGAGAGTTTCTCTCCGCATACCAGGCATTCCACCCCGACTTCTACTGGCTCTTCAACAGCTACTACAACGCTCTGGGCGAGATGCCGGAGAAGAAGCTGCGCTCTTCCTTCTCGCGCCCGCCGGTCGATGCCATCCTGGCCTACCGCGTGCACGTTGATGCTGCCATCGCCGGCCTTCTCGAATCAGGTTCGGTGCCGGACGAGGCCCAGCGCCGCATTGTGCTTGGCCTTGAGCATGAGCAACAGCACCAGGAACTGATCGCCACCGACATCAAGCACGCTCTGTTCACCAATCCGCTGCATCCGGCTTATATCGAATCGAAGGCCGGCGAGGCTGGCGAAGCGATCGCCCCGCCCATCGAGTGGGTCTCCTTCGAAGGCGGCCTGACCCAGATTGGCCTCGATCTCGACCCCGCAGAGGTCGAAGCCTTTGCCTTCGACAATGAAACACCGCGCCACAGTGTCTTCCTTGTGCCTTACTCTTTGTCGAACCGCTTGGTGACTTGCGCCGAGTACCTCGCGTTCATAGAACAGGACGGCTATGCCAGGCCTGAACTTTGGCTCTCGGAAGGCTGGTCGAAGATGCGCGAAGAAGGCTGGGAGGCGCCGCTCTATTGGACACGCGATAAGGCGACGAAATCGGGTTGGTCGATCTACACGCTGCACGGCATGATGCCGCTCGAAGAGCTGAGCGAGACCGCCGTCTGTCACCTCAGCTTCTTTGAGGCGGACGCTTATGCCCGCTGGGCAGGTTGTCGACTCCCTACCGAGTTTGAATGGGAGCATGCCGCATCCACCCTCAAATCGACCGCAGGCAACTTCATCGAATCACACCTTCTGCACACCTCCACCGCGCCATCCGGCGCTGGCCTGAAACAGGTCTTCGGCGACACATGGGAGTGGACCTCCTCCGGCTACACCGGCTATCCCGGCTATAAGCCGCTACCCGGCGCTCTGGGCGAGTACAACGGCAAGTTCATGTCCAGCCAAGTGATCCTTCGCGGAGGGTCCTGTGTAACCCCGGCCAGCCATATTCGTCCTACTTACCGCAACTTCTTTCCACCTGCGACCCGGTGGCAGTTCTCCGGGCTTCGACTGGCACGCTAGCTTTCAAAACTTTCCCTCGAAACACGCACGAAAGAAGCCGGAGATACCTTGTCCACTCTCACCGCCGTTCCTGTTGTCACTGAAGTTGCCCATGCTGTAGCCTGCGAAGTCCGGGATGGTCTGACCGCGAATCCTAAAACGCTTTCGCCATGGCTGTTTTACGATGAGGCCGGGTCGAACCTCTTCGAGGAGATCACCCGGCTGCCTGAGTACTACCTGACCCGCACTGAGCGCCAGATCTTCACCGACCATGCCGATGATATCGTCGAACAGGCGCGCGGCGGCAGGTGCCTCGCAATTGTCGAGCTTGGCGCGGGCACGGCGACCAAGACCGGCATCCTTCTGCGCGCGGCACTTCGCGGACAGAGCCGCGCCGTCTATCAGCCCATCGACGTGAGCCCAAGCGCGTTAGAAGAAGCGCGTGAAGCTCTCGAAGCCAGCTTCCCGGGCTTGACTGTCCGGCCGAATGTGGCCAACTATGTCACGGAGCCCCTGTTGATCGACCGGCCACCGTCGTCACGTGTGCTGGCGCTCTACATCGGGTCGAGCATCGGCAACTTCACGCCCACAGAGGCACGCGGAATCCTGCAGAACCTACGCGGGCAACTAGTCCCTGGCGACGCTCTTCTGCTGGGCACCGATCTCGCCCCAGGAGAGCACAAAGACGAGGCGGCGCTGCTGGACGCCTACGATGATGCTGCCGGGGTGACGGCAGCGTTCAACCGCAACATCCTCACCCGCATCAACGCCGATCTTGGGGCAGACTTCGACGCGGAGAGCTTTTGCCACCGCGCCGTCTGGAACGCGGAGGCATCGCGGATCGAGATGCACCTCGAATCGACCACACGACAGACCGTCTATGTACCCGCAAACGCGGCTTGCTCCGCGATTACGCTTGAGTTCGAAGAGGGCGAGACCATCCACACCGAGAACAGCTACAAGTTCACCGAGGCGAATATTGGAGAGCTGCTGGGCGACTGTGGATTCACGCCCGAGAAGGTCTTCACGGACGCGAAAGACCTCTTCGCCGTGACTCTGGCCCGAGCCATCTGATTGAACGCGTCAAAGTTCCTGGCCAACCTGGACAGCTTGGGTGCCCCATCCATCCTCGCGTTTCTTGCGAGGGTGGGTGGGATGGATGCGGCGGGGATAACCTAACCCGCCACATTAGCGGCGATATTCTCCACTCTTGCCACCGCTTTTGCGCAGCAGCACGACCTCGCGAATGCGGATGCCTTTATCGAGCGCCTTGGTCATGTCATAAACGGTTAGGGCGGCAACGGATGCGGCCACCATCGCCTCCATCTCGACGCCTGTTCCCGCCGTGGTCGCTGCGGTGGCCTCGACCGAAACTCCGCCAGCCACGACCGTAGCCTGCACGTCGACAAAGCTCAGTGCGAGCGGATGACACATCGGAATCAGCTCGGAGGTACGCTTCGCCGCCTGAATCCCTGCGAACCTTGCTACTTCGAGCGGATTGCCTTTGGGATTCTGCGGAAGCGCGGCCAGCACCGCCTCTGACAGTTCGACGAAGGCCGAAGCGACCGCTTCACGCTTCGTCGCCGGCTTGGCGCTTACATCGACCATATGGGCCTGGCCCGCGTCGTCGTAGTGGGAGAGCTTGTCCATGTTCATCCTTCCGTCCGATAAGCCTATCGCAGCAGCACAGAGATCACGTCGCCCTCGCGAAAGTCGGTGCGATCCGGCGGCAGGACGGCGTAGCAGTTCGCCCGAGCATTTGCCGCCAGGTCCCCTGAACCTTGCCATCCCACTAGCTTGACCGAAGCGTGCCTGACATCGGAGTCGAGCCGCGCCGGAAGCATTCGGGTAAGCCCTAGCTTGCCGTCCACATCATGAGCGAGAGTCGCCTGTGCGAAGCGTGGGCCGGAAGCGTCTTCGCCCAGCAGCGTCCGCACGAACGGTTCGACAAAGCAATGAAACGTCACCTGTGTTGAGACGGGATTTCCTGGCAGCCCGAAGAAATACCGGGCAGGGAAGATCAAGCCGTTTTTGCGACGCTCCGGCAGCCGCCCGAAGACGACCGGCTTGCCGGGCTGCATCTTTACGCCGGTGAAGAAGAACTCAGCGCCCAGCTCTGCCAGCACCTCTTCGACGAGGTCGTACTTGCCCATCGAGACGCCGCCCGAGAAGAGGATCAGATCATGCTGCCTCGCCTCGGCGATGCGTTGCAGCAGCTCTTCACGGACGTCGCGAGCGATGGCAAGCCGATGGGGGAGCGCTCCGGCCAACTTGACCAACGTGGCGAGAGCGTACCCATTAGAGTTGCGAATCTGGCGGGGATCTGGGATCTCGTGAAGCTCCACCAACTCGTCACCTGTTGCAACGATGGCAACCGTCGGCCGCGTGACCACCTTCAGCATTGCCTGCCCAGCCGTCGCCGCGAGGGCAATCTCCGCGGCCCCAATCGCCGAGCCAGCCGCCACAACGATCTCTCCGGCGCGGGCCTCGCTGCCTTGAGCGACGACATTCTCTCCCGACATCAGATGGCGGCCCTGTTGTGCGCGGACGTTACCACCGTCCAACTCAATGTGCTCGACCATGGCCACAGCATCTGCGCCAGCGGGCAGAGGCGCGCCCGTCATGATCTCAATCGCTCCATCGTTCGACAGCGGAGGCCCGCTCCAGACGTCCCCAGCGCGTACCTGTCCGGCGATACGGAGCCAGCCGCCAGCAGAGAACGCCATGCCGCGGACGGCATAGCCATCCCG